>PMLV01000003.1 GCA_003160635.1 Acidimicrobiaceae bacterium
TCGGTCGAAGGCCTATTTCCGTAATGCGCTGACTCTGGACGAATTCTGAGTGGTCTGTCCTGGGCCTAGTGGAGCCAAGTAGTTCACCGGAAGCTTGTCTCGCCTTTTTTGGTCGGAGCTCTTTTGACGGCCTTCTTCACCGTCCGCGTCGCCGCCTCCTTGGGCGCTTGCGTGCGCTTGGCCGTCTTCGTCGAGCTACGCCTGGCGGCTCCTGCCTTCGTGGTGCCGGTCCTGGCATTGGCCGGGCTACTTCGACGCTTCGAGGCGGATCTGGCCCGCCCGACGACACTGAGGGAGCCCATCTTGGGTGCGAACGTGGACTCCTCGCCGGTCGACCACTTCACCTGCAAGAGGGACCCGATCACGCCGGTCACGACTCCGTCTCGAGGAGCCTGGCCCACCTTCGTCGACGCCACCTGAACCCGGTCACCTACGTCTGCCATTTGCACATCCCTAGTAGCGCTTATTCGGAGCCCATGCTGTCACCCGACCAACCTCACCATGACCACGGCCAAGGTGAGCAAGCCGATGAAGGCGACGAGCTCCCTCCAGTGTTCCTCTCGCCATCGCAGTCATGCAGCGGTTGTGGTTGGAGAGCGCGTGGGGCGAGCGAACTTCGTCCGTCTCCGTCCGTCAGAGGTTGAAAAACAGCGCAAAACAGTGCCAACCGATGAAGGGTAAAATCCCTGGTCAGCCTGCAATTCAGCTGGTCACGGGCGGGCCTGGGTCCTCTTCACACGGCTGAGGTCGGAGGTTCGAGTCCTCTAGCGCCCACTGTGTAGCCATACACCAAGGAAGCCGGGAGAGGGCCGGGCGGCCGGAAGGCGGACACGGGAAGAGGACGGCCGGAAGGGCGGGCCGGGAGCGGGCCGGGGACGAACGGGACAGCGAGACGACGGCGACGGCGACCGCAAGGGAGACCGGCGACCGGCGGGGAGCGAGGGGGGCCTAGATCGGATCGATCAATGCTTGGATGGACAACGTCCCGCTACGGCTTGCAACCGAGTTACCAGTCCCTCCCATCGAGAAGCTTGTCGTCATGCTCAGCGTGCCAGCGAATTCGCTCGACTGCAGATTTCTCTAGTGAGCGATAGAACCGCTCCTCGACAGAGCCACCAGATAGAGCATTCGCAATGGCCCGAGCTTTGTCCCGCTGCTCAACATCGTGGGCGAAGGGCTTGCCTGGAGTGCCCGTGAATGTGCCGCTAGTCACAGCTCCGTGCATCGAGCTGGCTACTTGTTCTCTGCAGTCCTGGCCCAGCTTGGATGCGACATCCAGGGCACGGCTGACAAATTCCACGTTTTCAAATATGAAACTCCGGGGCGCCCTCCGCAGGATCGAGGCAAGGGCCGTCATCTGAGCTTTGCTGGCAGCTCTCAAGGCCCCATCCAACACTGAAAGGACCGAGGTGTCGAAGTCGTTTGCGATTGCAGCAAAGAGCCGACCACCCGACTCGTGGCGCATCCAAGATGACGGATCCTCAACAAGCCATTCAATTACTTCCTTCAGAATGGCGACGAAGTCAGCATGGAACCGCACTTGGAGGGGCTGATGCCATTCGAAGGGCAGAGGGTGATAGGCCAGGGCGAACTCGACATGTTCCCAGTGATCAATTCTCTCCATCAGGAGGGTGACAAGCTGAGCAGGATTGTCCTTGGATAGGCCCGACAGAAACTCCATGGTCCAATAGGGTTCTATGGAAGGACATTCGATCAGTTGCTTGAGTATCCCGGCGGTCTCAGGTTCGGCCAACTCGCTCCAGCGCAATGGTCCGAGGCTGGAGAAGCTCTGGAAGACCTCTTCAGCCACCTCTGGCGAATCTGCGAACCGGACTCGCGTCAACAGCGCTACCGCCGCGGAACGATGGTGAGGGGCAAGTCGCTGAGCAGCGGTTACCACCGACTTGCGGACAAAGGGGTCCTCGTCACTGCTAAGTCGGAGGAGGACTTCGAATTCACCGTCGATGAGCGTTGACCGCGACCCTCGATACCATCCCAGACTCTGGGCCATTGCGCGACGCACAGCCAGGTCGTCAGTTTCAAGCAGTTCTTGAACAGCGGCCGCTGCATGACCTGGGAGCAACTCAGCTACGCCCGCGACAACAATCGCCAAGACTTGGAAAAGGACAGATGAGGGATCGTCAGCCAATTGGGAGGAGATCGCGATCCCAAGCGATGGTCGCCGCTTGACCAAGTTCCAGATGAGTGGATTGGGGTTGCCCACCCGCCCAAACGCACGAAGTTGTGCACGTAATCGCGTTGTCAGTTGATCGACGATCTCTTCGTCGGAGTACGTCTCGGCAATCTCCGCCGAGAGACTTTCCAGTCGTCCTTGCCTCTCGGCCTCCATCTCTTGGAAGTCCGCCGTGCGGCCTTCAACGAGTTGGTCCCAGCTGTCAAAGAGAGCAACAGCCAGCCGAAGGCCCAGGGAGTTGGAGAAACCTTCGAGTACCTCACGGGCAGCATCCCGAGTCCCGAGTTTGGAATACAAATAGTGCCAATGAAGAGCGTGCTCAATCGCGACCGCGATGACGGGGTCGACTTGGGTTCCGGAAAGCGTTTCCTTCAGTCGCGAGAATGTGTCCAGGAAATCTGGAGTCCAAGCTTCAGTTTCCGAATCGGATACTTGCCGACCGAAGAGCCCATGAGGATAGTGAAGGCTTGCTTCGATCAGCTTTGCCGCACGGGCGGCTCGCTGAATGTCGGGAGAGACAAGCTCGGTGAAAGCCAGATTGAGAATTCGCTCTCGAAGTGGCCGAACGACAGATGGGTTGATTAGGTAGGGCCGGAATCGAATCGAGCGACCATCGAAAGAATCCTCGGTTCCTTCGGTCGCCAACATCGGGCCAAGAACATCGAATGGAGATGGGCCGGATCCCTCCGGTTCTTTCAGCCAATCTTCGACGAGATCGACGAGGGAAATGTTGTAGGCCAAAGGCTTTCCGGCTCCTAAGCTCGCCAGTCCTTGGAGAACACGCAAAGGATGCTCCGGGTGCGGGTTGGTCTCACGTACGTCGGTGCCCGCGAGTTCCCATAAGAGGTTGGCGGACTCGTGCAGGTGCTCGGGATTGTAGGCAGTGGCTTGAAGGATGCCTGGTAGCTCGTGTACTACATCGTCGTATGAAGGCGCAACGGACCAGAGCCACGGTTCGTCGTTCTCCTCAAGCACGTCCGTGGGGTTGTCGATGACCCCACGGACGAGGATCAGACTTCTCCGCGGTTCGAAGTAGGCAACCTTCTGAAGGAGCTTGAGCAAGCTAATCCGACCGAGAATCCCAGCGGACTGAGCCACTTCGTCGACCGTGTCCCATAGCCGGTCTGTCAGTTGAGGGGCACCGGGTACGTCATGTCTTATCTGCCAGTCAATTCGACTCGCGTTGATGAAGACGTGCTGAGCCGCCTCGCCTTCAGCGGATTGCCAGGCTCGCTCGAGAAACCCAGTTGACGCTCCGGACCCCTCGTCGAAACAAGCCTCGCTCAAAACTACGTCGCCGAGCAGGTCCGGCACGATCCGAAGAGAGCTGCCCCGGCGCAACAGAACTCCCGCATCCTCAAGGGCGCGGAGATGCCGAACTGCCCGATCAAATGGCTCGTCGACCAACTTTCCAAGGCTGTTCTGGAATGCGGGGTCGTCAGATCGAAATGGCTGCAATATGCCAAGAGAATCAAGGACCGCTCGACGCAACTCCGAGTTACCTGATACCGGGTTGGCTACAACCACGTCTCGAAACTTGCGAAGTACTTCCTTCCGAATCGTTTCCTCGTGATCTAAACATGCTGGATCGAGATCCCCGCGCTTTATCAGCGCTCCCGCAACAACGGTGATGAACGGGCAGTCAGCGGTGAGGCGTCCAAGGCGTTCAGCAAGCTGATGTGGCCAGCCTGCACCTAGCGCTTCGGCAGCCAATGCCTCTGCATCTTGACGGGAGAGGTCGGACAGGTGGAACTGTGGCAGATCGTCGACCCGCAAACCGAGTTGACCCAGTTCAGCGGCGAGGGAGTCAAGACCGTAGGGTCGCAGTGCCAAAAGCACCTTGCCATGACCTGCAAGGCGTAACACTTCGGCGACCATCGCCTGTAGGTCGTCCCGGTCATGAGCATCATCAATCACAAGCAACAAAGGTTCATTTCGGGGGAGCAACTCGTAATCCTGAGCCCTCAGTTCAGAACCAAGCTTGGCGAATCGAACAGAAGTTGCTCGACGCTCTAGCGTGCGCCCTACCTCAAGGAGCAAACGACTCTTGCCTATCCCGCCACGACCGACGACGAGCCCGATCCTCTGTGATGGATCATCCACAAACGCGAGGACATCTGCCAGCTCATCCGCTCGGCCAACGAGCTGCCAGTCATGCGTGTAGATCAGCCCGGCCGTCAGCGGTAGGAAGAACTCATCAGTAGGCAACCACGGCCCAGGTTCGGCCACGCCGAGAAATGGCTCCCGCCAACCTGGGAAGAACGTATCGACGATCCTCACGGCTTTGTCGAGCGACAACCCGCGAATGGTCCGTGAGATGTCTTCTCCGTCCCAAAGGGTCCAGCCCGGGTATCGCTGCATTTCTTTCCGGGCGGCGGGGCTGGCACTGCGCCGTGACAGGACTAGGAAATGAGCATCAGCTTCGATGGTGACCTCTCCGACGGCGGCCTTGACCTTCTGGGGACCGAATTCCTTGTGCCGCTTGCATTGGTAGGTCGCCAGGTAACGCGAATCTTTTTCGGCCGTGACATCAACGCCGTGCTGCTTGTGTCCCTGACTTCCCAGCCGAGTAACGAGGGCATCCGGGTTCAATTGTTGGCCGATGTCGGCGACCAGCTCCTCGAACTTGTCGGGGGCAAGTTCCCAAACCGGTAGCACGGTCAACCGAGGGCGCACCGGGCGGGAGATCTGTGGGCGGTCGGCAAGCAGCGTGTATCCGGCGGCATGGAGGAACTCACCCGGATCCGCTTCAAAGAGAGCGGCAAGCTCGACCACCATCCCCCGGCGAGGACGGGAGCCGCCTTTCTCCCAACGACTGATCGCCTGTTGGCCGACAGCCCCTCCAAGGCGCAGAGCCAACTCGTCCTGGTCCCAGCCCCGGCGCACTCGCTCCTCTTGGATCAGCCTGCCGATGGTTAGCTCCACGAATCCATCATACGTACTATCTGCGTGTGAGAGTTCACACGCAGTAGGTACGTGCCTACCCGACTACGGACGGCGAGCGCTGTTGCGCTGGTCGATTCGGGTCCTCAGGACTCCCTGGTGAGCCGATCGAGTGCGCCCCAATGCATTGGGTGTGGAGTTGTCTTGCCCGTCCTATACGACGAGGCCGTCGACTTCGTGCAACCCGTGGCAGTCATGATGTCGGCGAGCTTGATCGACGCCAGTTTGGGCTGTATGACTCTTTGGAAGTCCTCCCGGTCCACAGTGGTGTCCGCGTTCTCCCGTCGCCACTGCTCCTGCGCCGCTCGAACTTTGGCGATAGCCCTCCCACGGCGCTGGCGAACATCGCGAGCTTGACCCGGCTGCTTCTCCCAGCAGGTCGAACAACGCAAGTGCCGCGGCCGCTCCAAAGTACTGCCGCAGTCGATACAGGCTGCGAAGTCGAGCGGTCCGCGTGCGACGTCGGTGCGCGGTGCCTCCGCCCGCGCAACTGCCGAGCGACGACCCCTCTGTATTGCTCCGACCTTTCGGGCCCTGACCACGGCCGCCGCCGCGTGAGCATTTCGGCCTGTCAGAGGGGTTCGCGGTGACCACTTTCCGGCGACAACCCGGCCGAAGGTGTGGGCCACCTGCTCAGCGTAGGGAGCCACCTCGCGAGCCCAGATCGGCATCGTGGCCGCCAATCGCTGGGCCAACGCCGGACCGATGCGCACGCTGCCGTCACTTCGCTCGATGAAGTCCTTCCGCGTGAAGGTGGCCTCCGCCATGAGATCGATGACGAATCGCTCCACCTGCGGTCGGACTGGCTCGATCACGTCCAGGACGAGCGAGTCCCGCCCGGAGGCGTCCATGTGAAGGACTCCCAATCCCGGATCGAGGCCCACGGCCACGCACGCCAGACGGGCCTCGATGGCAGCTATCCGATAGAGATAATTCAAGACAGCGTTGGTCGGACGCTCCGCCTTGCGATTTGAGTTGCCCTTCGTCAGTAACGAACGTCGACCGTCGTAGTGGCACCAATGGGTAGGCACGCGCTTGGTGTCGGCCACTGTGAATCGCGGCGCTGCGGTGGGATGGTCGACCCAAGCGCCGAAGTAGCACGCGGCAGCGGTCGCTTCGAGCTGCCGGACCTCGTCGATGCTGGCCGCGTCATCGAGCGCGGCTGCGATGTGGGCAAGCGTCTCGGCGACATCAGGTCGGTCGAGCGATGCGGCGGCGACCGACGCTTGGCCCAGGATCTTCGCGCCAATGAGACCGATGGCGATGCTGACAGCCAGCTCATCGGACGCGGTCCCCTGGACTCGCCGGAGGCGAGCGTCGTCGTGACCGTAGGAGCCCGGAGAGAGCACCACCTCTCCGTCCTGATCGACCACCACGATGGCCACGCCAAGCGCCTGGCACCAGGCGATCGCGTCCAGCGTGATCATTCCTGATTGGGCACCGACCACAAGACGGCGGAGCCCACTCCCAGCTTTCGGCCAATTACGCACCCGTCGGTTCCAGCCAAGGCCGTCGCCCACCTGAAGTTGTCCGTTGTAGACGCGGACCCGCACGCCCTCCCCGAGCACGACCGCCACTGAGGGACCGGCAGGGTCATCGGCGAACCCGGCCTCGATCGCTCCGAGGATGTCGTCGATCTGCTCGGAACGAAGCGCACGACCCTCCCGAATGACGCGGACCGATGATGCTGAGGGTTTCGACTTCGTACGACCATTGCGGGGCTTCCCCGCCGATACTGCAGCAACGTGGATATTGTTCGTGACGCTCATGGAGCCAATCCCTCCGTGTGCAGCGCGGGCGGGGCTGCAACCTCGCCCGCGCACTGATTGCCTTGGTGACCTAGTCCTCTGCTTTCTTCGGGTCCGTCGCGGTCTGTGGCACTTCCTGAATGGATACAAGGGTGGCTCCTTCAGGATGAACGTCGAGCCACTCGCGCAATTGGCGGAGAACCGCATCCGCTTCGTCCTGGTGAAGGGCAGCAAAGACCGCAAGACCGCCGGGGCCGAGACAAGGGCGCCATTTCTCTGGAAAATCTCTAGCCGCGGAGGTCAACGTACGAAGAACCGGAAGCTCTCTGCCCAGAGCCTCACTGGTGAGTGCTAAATCGCGTCGTGCATTCTTGTTGGGAAGGAAAAGCAGCACGGCAGGCGCCAAGAATGCCAAGCCCAAGTCGTCGCTTATCCGTAGCCGCCGCAAGGTTCTTCCGTACCGAGCCATTATCCTGTGCTTTGGATCAGAACTCTCACGGCCAGTCGCGTCGAAGTAATCCGAGACAGCCCTCGCGTACTCCATGAGTGTTCGGGAGGTTTTTGCTGCCCAGCGGAGGTCCTGCTGAGAAGAGTCTCTTACGGCCCTGCGTAGTGCCACCAAGCTCAAGTTCTTCAGAAACGACCGAAGGCGATCCATGTCTCCGGCTTCCTCGTAGTAACCAACCGCCTCGGGTCCGGCAAATCGTTCGACGACCAATTCGGCCCAGATCGGGTTCGTCGGCTCTCTGTCGGTGGTGAGGTCGAGCATCGCGTTGCGCACCGACAGATCGATCGCTTGACGCGGACCCAAGAATGCAAAGCGCTCTGATCGTCTCAGCGTCGGCTTCTTCGCCCGCTGGAGCATTGGGAGCCACCGATAGACGAAGTGGTCGAACGCGGTCGTGACCCCGTCGTGTGCGACATCGACGTCGCGGGACATCGCGGAGAGAACTGCCTCATCCAGGCTCGCAGACCTGCTGAGAACGATGGCGAATCGGGCCGCTACTTCGGCTGCGTTCGGTTGGTATTGGCGTAAATTGCCTCGTCCCTGACGAGGCCCCGGAGGCAACTCGAAGACGTCGGCGGAGCGCCAGCGGACGATTTGGGACCCAGTCACCGAGAGATCGGAATGTCCCCACTGAACTAGGAGTTCAGTGGCCTCAGCCGCCACTCTCTCGTCGACTGGAGTCACGAGTGCCACTCCTGAATATTACTAAAATATCCCGCCAAAAACGACTTAGATGGCTTTGCTGGAGCTGCTGCCCTGACCAGGATTAGTCCCGTGCCACCAGCTCGCTTCACGGTCAGCCTCCCGGAACCTCTCGCCGACGCCATTGTCGGAGAAGCGGTCCGTTGTTCGGCCAGGACGTCCGAGGTGATCGCCGAAGCGCTTGGCGAGCTGTTTCCGGACTTCGTTGCTCGCCGTATGCGCGCTGATCTCGGCGAGGCGGGGACGGATCCGCCATGACCCGAACGCGAACCGACCCCGGGAGTCGTGTCCCGAGGTCGGCAATGGAGAAATTTTCCAGGCTCTCCGCTCACCAGCATAACCACTGGTGGAGCGGGGAGGCAGCGACGGGGCGGTAACGCATGCCTCGGGAACGCAATCACCGATCTGAATACGCAGCTCGGCTACGGCGCGCTGAACGTTCCGGACTGTCTCGCTCTCAGGCCAGAGGACATCCTCGCCCAGCAGAACGGTCTGTCGCGAACCTGCGGTCCCTCCGATCGTGGATAGTCACGTTTCCAGCGAGCAATCCTCCTCGGCTCGTCACTGTTGAGACGGACTACCGCACGGCTCAGCGCGTTGGTCGATACGACCGCATGCTCCGTCGGCTCCGGGAAGGCCGAATGGCTCAGAACGACTTCCGACGGCGCGCTCGTCGAATGAACCCCATTGGAACATTCCAGGTCGTTTCGGATCCCGCCGTTGCACTGGCACTTACCGAGGTCTCAAACCGAGACGAGTGGATTTTCGAATCTGGCCGTCAACGTCCTCGCCGCTCCCGGAGATCGATGTGAAAGCTCAATGCGTCTACTGCGGGCAGCCCGCGACCGAGCAGGACCACCTCACCGGTCGACCGGCCGGTAATCGGCCCTACTTCGATGTCGACTTGTGGGTCCTGGCGTGCGGGGCTTGTAACAAGGTCGCGTTCCAGAGCTGGCGGGCTCTCGGATTCGATCGGGTAGGCGATACGGCGGTGGCTCGGTTGCGCCGTCTGGGGGTCTTCGCGGCCCGGATGTCTGACCGCGAGCTGCCAGACGCACTACAGCCGAGCTGCTGGGCTGCTCTCGCCCGCTGCTTCACCGAGATCGCTGATGACATCGAAGGGCGCCAGTGACCGACGGCCTCGATCTTCGATGGGTGGCCGAGACAATTGCGAAGCCACCGCCCGAACCGGCGATTCTCGTCCAAGGGCTGCTCCGCCGGGGCGAGCTGTGCGTCCTCGGCGCGCCGCGAGCTCTCGGCAAGAGCTGGTGGGCCATGAATCTGGCCGCTCTGGTCGGCCGAGGCTCTGGGTTCTTTATGGGAACTCTGCCAGTGCGCCGGTCCGCCACGGTCCTTTACGGCAATGGGGAGCTGGACCCGTGGGCATCGGGACAGCGGTGGCAGATGCTCCTCGGTAGCGAGGTTCCGGGTCCGATTGCCGAGACCTTCGAGCCGTGGCGCCTGCGGGTCGTCCAGATGCGCAGCACCTCGGCGAGCGAGGTGGGAGCCACCACTGAGCAATGGTTCGAAGGGGTGCTCGACGCGCGAGTGGCATCCGGCGTCGAGGCCCACGATGTCGGCCTGCTGATCGTCGACCCGTGGGCCACCTTCTACGCGGGCGACGAGAACTCCAACGACCAGGTCGAGGCCGCCCTGGGCCAGCTGCGTGCCTTGGCCCTCCGTCACGAGGTGGCCGTCGTAATTGTCCACCACCTCTCCAAAGCCACTGACGCTCGCGACCCCGAAGACCTCTGGCGCGGGGCGTCGCGTCTCGCCGACTGGGCCTCGACGCGGGTCACCTTGCTTCCGCACTTCACTGAGCGCTCCCGGCTGGAGGCGGGACTCACACCGGTCGAGGCGCGCCGATACGTCGATGTCCGGTTCCTGCGACGGCACGAACCGACCGAGCCCTTCTCCGCCGTGCTCGGTTACGACGGCTGGTGGTGTCGCTGGGAACCTGCTGAAAGTCATCGACCCGTTGGACGCCTCACACCGGCCGACGTGGCCGCCGCGTGCCAACGCTCGGGCGGATCGTGGGCCTCAACGACCGAGGCGCGATCGGCCCTCGGGATCGGGCGAGAGGCAGCCGCCAAGGCCCTCCGCCAAGCGGTCGACGCGGGCGTCATCGTCGAAGCACCCGGGAGGAACGGTGCCAAGGCCTACCGGGTGCCCGAGATCATCGAGGCCGGCCATGACTGGCCCCAACAGGTCCTCAACCTGGCCGCAGAGCGCGAGCGGCGGAGCCAGCCGTGACGCCTCGACCATCGCTGGTTGCCAGCGCCGAGCCCCGGGCATCCGCCCGAGACCCGGCGGTGGAGATCGGCTTCACCAACAACAGAGGAGGTGCGGCGGAATGCCGACCAAGCAAACAACGAAGACCAACGAGAAGGAAGCTCCCAGGCGCTCGGGGTCAGCAGCGGTGGCCAAGGTCGGAAACCTGACCCGCGACCCTGAGCTGCGCTTCGGCGAGAAGGGGACGGCATTCACCAGTTTCGGGTTGGCCGTCAACAAGCCCAAGGTGCCCGGCGACTGGCGTGGCGAAAAGGAGACCACGTTCTACGACGTGGTCTGCTTCGGCACCCTGGCCGAACACGCGGCCGAGTGCTTGACCAAAGGAGCCCGGGTGATCGTCACCGGGCGACCCGAGGTCGAGACCTATACGGCCAAAGACGGCACCCAGAAGGAGCGCAAGCGGATTCTGGCTGATGCCCTCGGACCCGAGCTGCGATGGGACACGGCCATAGTGCAGCGGGTCACGAGGACCAAGCCCGAAGCATCGGAAGAGGCCGAAGACCAGGAGGAGGACTTCTAGTGGCTCGTGCTGGGGTCACCCACCCGAGCGAGCCGGTGGGTGACCCCAAGCCGTCCGGGGCTCGGGGCCACGTGAACCTTCGCCACTGGCCCGGGCTCGGCGGCTGGTACTCGCCCGAGAAGCCGTCGTCCATGGTGCGACTCCGGGACCGCCTGGCGTTCTACGTGGTGGCACTTCCAGAAGTCGGGGCCGTTCCAGAGCGGCTGGGCCTTGGCTCCTGGCGCCAAGCCATCGGAGCCATCGTGTTTGGGGCCGGAATCTTCTACGACGACAGCCTCAGTGAGAGTGATCCCGACGCGATAACGACCCTTCAGGCATGGTGCGACAGCCACCCCCTGGATACCCCGTTGGGTCCAATTCGGCGGACGGCACTCTCGTTGACCCAGTTCAACGTCGGCGAATTCCATCGAATGGCCTACGTGGGCCGAAGGGCGGTGGTCAGTGCCGATCTTGGTCGCACCCTCGGCTTACTGGCCGATTGGTGGACACCGGCTCAGAGGGGTGAGTTTCGAGGGGGCTGGTCGCTTGGGCTCCGAGGCTGGGGCGTCGTCGCACAACACGGCGACCGGCGTCGGTGGTCGACCAGCTACGGCCATCCCAAGCTCTACGTCCAAGCCACCGGTGTCCACGGCACCAGGGCTGCCTTCGGCTGGCCACGCCCGAATCCCGAAGGGAAGCGCAGGGGCGTGTGGGTGCCTGCCGGACAAGACCGGCTCGTCTCGTACCGCGGGTACTTCCTCGACGTGATCGGTGCGGCATTCGCCTTCGACGCCGTGGACAGCTCCGACCTCGACGATCACCTGCGCATGTGGGATCTCAGTCCTGTGGGGGCGCCGTATGCGGTGCCTGTTGGCACAGAAGGGATCGAGAGCGTCGACCGGCTGGTCGGGTCCATTCATCGTCTGGCCCTGGAAGTCGACCGCGAGGCCGCACGATGGGGGTAGGGCTGAACATCGGGGGCGCGCACTCACCCGGCGGGACCGCGTCGCAGCTCCTGGAGCGCATGGGAGTGCGACCACCGCTGGCCAAGTTCCGGCTTGGAGACGACGAGTTTGCCGCCTGGCTCCGGGCCTTCCACGGAGGTTGGGTCACGAGCGGGCCACTTGATGGCGTGCCGTTCCCCGCTGTCGACGCCGATGTGCGGAGTGCCTTCCCGGTGATCGCATCACTGCTCGGATGGTGGGACTACACGTGCGCTCAGCGGTTGCGCCCAGTGGACGTGACCAGAGCGTTCAGGCGTTTCCTCTCGGCGCCCGACCTGATGGCGCGCATGCTCGACCTGGCTACCTGGAGGCGGTGGGGCCTCACCCGAGTGGTCGTCCGTGCCCAGGGCGAGCCATGGCCGGTCGAGGTGGCCGAATCCAACGGTCCTCGGCTGCATGTGGTGCCCACGTGGGCCGAGAGCCTGGATGCGACTTGGCTCGATGCCGTGGCGGCATCAGTGCTCGCGGGACGGCAGGTCGAGGTGATCCGGGCCATTCGTCTCGCGCCGCGGGGGCGCCAGGACGGTCTGTCCACGGTACGCATTCCCGGGTCTCGACTTCACCCAGATGAAGACCCAGCTGTCTCCATGGTGCGACTCCGACGCAAGGCAATTGCTCAGGGAAACAACCGGCTGGCGTCACTGTTGCGGGTGCTGGTCAATGCCATGGTCTATGGGAATCCGGCACGATTCGACTCGGGTCACCACGGTCGTGAGAGGCCCGGGCCGTGGTGTTTCCCACCGTTAGCGGCCACGGTGCCGGCGGGTGCTCGGTGCATCCTCGCCATGGTCGAAGCACAGGTGTGGGCCCGTGGTGGCGTCATTGCGGCCCGTGACACAGACGGACTTTTGCTTGTCGCATCCCGTAGGGGTGGCGATATCCAACTGCCAGACGGCACCAACGCTCACGTTCTCTCATGGTGCGACACCGACGCTGTACTAGATGGGTTCAACGCACTGGGTCTTTTCCGGGATGGCGGACCGTTCTGGTCGATCAAACGGGAACACCGCGGACGACCGATACGAGCCGTTGTGTGGGGCCCGAAGCGTCACACCCTGTTCGTCCATAGCCACGGGATCGAGGTGGTCGCATCCACTGAGCACGTGCTTGGGGCTCTCGCCGCTCCACCTGGTACCACCGGGCGCCGGGACGACGGGCGCCATCTATGGACCGAAGATGTCGCTCGGGTCCTTGCCGGTGTTGCCAGCGGTGAGTGCGACAAGCCGATCGTGCCGACGTTCCGGTGGGAACGGAACAGTCCCGACTTTCCCGCATTGCGGCGATTGTCACTCTCCGGTCCCAAAGCGCTCCGACAGATGCCCGCAGCGTTCGGCTTCCGACCCTTCGCCCGAGTGATCGAAGGCCAATCCGCCTACCCGCGGCATGACGCCCGGCCGGTCACACCCGATCCCGGTGGTGAGTTGGTTCGCTGGAGGGAACTTCCGTGGCGTGATGCGCATGGCGGACAGGCGGTAGGGGTCAGTACCGACCCGCTGGACCTTGACAGGGTCATCCTCGACAGCCTCCGCGCGAGGTCGGTCGCATGGTCCCGGCCAACCGGCCAGGTGCACCGAGAGGCGGTCGTCGTGGACCCACTGCTCGTGCGCCCGGTCGGAAGGGCTGGTGGTGCGTTCACCGGAGGGAGTCCACAAGCCGTGCGCTCGACGGTGGATATCGGCTCTGTCCTTATGACGGCGGCGAGGCTCCTTGGCGTACCGCGGTTCGCATCCCTGACCGGTTTGCCCGAAAGGACCGTCCGGGCTCTCGCAAGTGGGCGTCGGCCACGTGGCTCGACAGTAAGAAAGGTGTGGCTGGCGATTTCCGGGCACTTCGGATCCGACCCACTCCCGGGCCTGCTCGACCTCGCGGAAGGCGACGGTCCTTGTCGCTGCGTGTATCCAGGGTGCGACGTGGCAGCCCGGATCCGATCCCACACCTGCTCGGAGCGCCATCGAAAGGCACTGGCTCGGCTAACCCAGGGGGTGCCAGGTGCCTAGCGTGCGACGTCCTGGGTACTACGTGGCCGCCCCGGTGGCAGTGCTGCTCCGTCCGGAGTGGCCCGAGCGGGTGCGACAGATTCAAAAGCTGGTCGGTCCTGTGTGGGACCCCGCAGTGCTCTTTAGCTCATCCGCGGACTGGTTAGACGGGTGGCCCGACCTCCTCTCGATGGTTGCTGGTCTCGTGCTGGTGCCGGACGACGACGGGAGCATCGGGGCCGGATGTCTCCGGGAGATCGCCGACGTGCTCGGCCGTGATCGCCCAGTTTGGCTCTACGACCGCCTACAGCTCGTGCCATGGGGAGGCGTCGTCATAAGCACCGTTTCGGTGCCGTCCAGGTTCCGAGTTGCGGAAGTCAACGTGGGCCACCCGACACCGGGCCGTCGCACGCCCCGAGGGAGCAAGAAGGAGACCCTGTAGTGACCCATGGGACCCGGAGCGCCTACAACCGGGGCTGCCGGTGCGAGGCTTGCCGGGAGGCCAGCCGCCTCGCCCGCGCTCGTCAGCGAGATGCGGTCCGGATTCGCAGAGCTGGTCGAGACACCGAAGCCGATGCCATCGATGTCGCATCGCCGTGGGGTTTGGTCGTCATCCTGGGTGGTGGGGCCGTGTGGTGCCTCTGGCAAGCCAGGCAAATCCCACAGGACGACGATCCTGTCCATGCTGCAGCACGACGTCGCTGGATTGTGGCCGGGCTCTTGTTCGCGGGCTTCGCCCTTGCCTTGGCATGCCTAGCTGGCGGTGAGGACGCCGATCCCGTCTGACGGGGCTACCAAGCTCGCTGTCTTGTCGCGCCTGGGGGTCACCCATGCGCGATCGTGGTCGCCGTGGGGGACCTAGACAGTCTGATCCGACGGCTCGATCCTGACGAATACCGGCGGGGGAAGCAGTTCGAACGAATCGTCGAATGGTTCCTCGCCCACGCTCCCGAGTACGAGACGCAGCTGCGCAAGGTCTGGCTTTGGGACGACTGGCCAGACCGCCCCTCCCAGGACCTGGGCATCGACCTCGTTGCCGAAGCACGTGGCGGTGACCTGTGGGCGATCCAGGCGAAGGCCTACGGACCCGATTCCTCCGTCACGAAGCGGGACATGGATTCATTCCTGTCAGCCTCGGGAAGCCGGCGTTTCTCATATCGGCTGTTGGTGGCAACCACCGATCGGGTCGCGGTCAACGCCCGAAAGACCATGGAGCAACAGGCGATCCCCGTGGGAACGCTGCTGCGCTCCGATCTTGCCGCGTCGGGCCTCAATTGGCCCGTCTCCCCCAGCCACCTCGTCGCTCCCAGGCCGCCGAGGAAGAGGCTACGGCCCGACCAACGCGAGGCCGTCCGAGATGTTTTGGCAGGCTTCAAGAGGTCCGAACGCGGCCAGATGATCCGTGCGTGCGGCACCGGCAAGACCCTGGCGGCACTTGGCGTGCACGAACAACTCGGTGCCAAACGCACCCTGGTCCTCGTTCCGTCGCTGTCGCTCCTCTCTCAGACGCTTCGGGAATGGACGGCGAACGCCAAAGAAGAATTCGAGTATTTGGCGGTGTGCTCCGACGAAACAGTGGCTGATCCCGACGCCCCAGTCGCTTTCACCCACGACCTAGGTGTCCCCGTCACCACCGATGCCACCAAGGTTGCCGAGTTCTTGGGTCGGCGGGGACAGAGAGTGATCTTTTCGACCTATCAGTCATCACCCCAAATCGCTGTGGCGTATCGCAAGCACCACAAGCCACCGGCCCTGGATCTAGCTATCTGTGATGAGGCGCACCGGTGTGCGGGCCCGGTGAATAGCGACTTCGCCACGATCCTTGACCCGAACAAGATCCGTGCGAAGCGTCGGCTCTTCATGACAGCCACCCCTCGGTACTTCACCGGACGGATCATCCGTCAGGCGAAGGAGGCCGATTTCGAGATCGCGTCTATGGACAATGAAGGCACCTTCGGTCCGGTCTTCCACCGCCTCACGTTCGCCCAGGCCATTGATCAGGAACTGCTCTCGGACTACCGGGTGGTGATTGTTGGCGTAGATGACGCCACTTACAAGGAATGGGCCGAAGACGGGACGTACGTTACCCGCGACGGGGCCAAGATTACCGATGCTCGGACGCTCGCCGGTGAGATCGGACTGGCCAAGGCGATGCGCCGGTATGACCTTCGGCGCGTGATCACCTTCCACAGCCGTGTCGACACGGCTCGGCACTTCAGCAACGAACTCCCCGACGTCATTGCGTGGATGCCATCGAACCAGCGGCCGACCGGCAGAATCCAAGCCGACTACGTCTCTGGACAAATGCCCACGGGCGAACGCAGACGACGCCTGAGCCGCCTCGCGAATCCGCAGGCTCGCGAACGGTCGCTGCTCTCCAATGCTCGTTGCCTCGCTGAGGGTGTCGATGTGCCAACACTCGATGGGGTGGCGTTCGTCGATCCTCGCCGCTCTGAGATCGACATCGTCCAGGCCGTCGGACGTGCCATCCGTCTCGCTCCCGATAAGGAACTCGGGACCATCATCCTGCCGGTCTTCATCGACTCTGAGGGCGACGCCGACGAGGTGCTCGATCAGTCGGTATTCAAGCCGATCTGGGATGTCCTCAAGGCACTGCGCTCCCATGATGAGGAACTCGCCGAGCAGCTGGATACCTTGCGGACCGCTCGGGGCCGAACTCGAACGTCTGGGCGCCTGCCGTCGAAGATCGTCATAGATCTCCCCGCCCATGTTGGGGTCGAGTTCGCCGACCAGTTTGAGGCGCGACTCGTTGATGCGACTACCACATCATGGGAGTTTTGGTTTGGACTGCTCCAGCGTTTCGTTGAACTCATGGGCCATGCCCGCGTGCCATCTGACTACAACGATGGCGATTACCGACTCGGACGGTGGGTTGTTAAGCAGCGGGTGGACTACTGGAACGAGCGGCTTGCCGCCGACCGGGCGATGCGTCTCGACGCGTTCGTCGGCTGGACCTGGGATGCGCGTGCAGATAGCTGGGAGAAAGGCTTTGACCTCTTGTCCCATTTCGTTGACCGCGAGGGCCATGCACGTGTGCCGGATGACTGGGTGGTCGATAGGTTCCAACTTGGATCGTGGGTAGGTGTCCAACGGCGTGCTCACCTCAGCGGAACCCTTGACCCTGAGAGAACCAGGCGCCTGAGTGAACTATCCGGTTGGTCTTGGGATCTACTCAGCGATCAGTGGGACGAGGCCTACAGCTCGTTACAGAGATTCTCTGCGCGCGAGGGCCACACACGAGTTCCTCAAGGTTGGAGGGAGGGTGATCTCCGGCTCGGATCCTGGGTCGCCGTACAACGAAGGAGATATGACAAAGACTCGTTAGATCCGGAGCGATGTATCCGTTTGGAATCACTACCTGGCTGGTCCTGGCATCCCTGGGCTGACCGGTGGGATGAACGCCACGCCCTCTTGAAGCGATTCGTGAAGGGCGAGGGTCATGCACGCGTACCTCAAGGTTTCATGGTCGGCCACGTGAAGCTTGGCGGTTGGGTTATCGAGCAGCGGACCAACTACTCAAAGGGTTCACTCGATCCCGAAAGAGTGCAAACGTTGGAGCTACTCCCCGGCTGGTCGTGGGAACCATTCAGCGATCAGTGGGAGGAGTACTGCTCCGCACTTGAAGGTTTCGTCTCGAGAGAAGGACACGCTCGGGTACCTCGAGGATGGAGGGAAGGTGATCTCCGGCTTGGAAGTTGGGTGGGTAGACAGCGTTCTGCGTACGCCAAAGGGACCATGTCTCCTGACAAAGCCCGACGCCTCGGATCGCTTCCAAACTGGTCCTGGGATCCATTCACTGAACAATGGGAGCAGGGGTATGGCGTCCTCCAGACGTTTGTCTCCCGCGAGGGACACGCGCGAGTGCCCCATCATTGGGTGGAAGACCAATTCAGGCTCGGGTCATGGGTAACCAAGCAACGGCAGACCCATGCAAAGGGTTCTCTCGATACCAACCGATGCTGCCGGGTGGAGGCATTACCCGGTTGGTCCTGGGATCCGCTCAGCGATCAGTGGGAGCAATACTTCATCACACTCGAACGCTTTGTCGCTCGGGAAGGCCATGCCCGCGTGACCCAAAGTTGGTCGGAGGACGGACTCAAGCTCGGGTCTTGGAGTGCGACGCAGCGGATGTCCTACGCCAAGGGTTCCCTGGACCCGGCAAAGGCCGAGCGCCTACGGGCTCTCCCCGGTTGGTCCTGGGATCCTCGAACGCAGCGTTGGGAAGCGGGATACGAAACACTTGTTGATTTTGCAGCCCGCCACGGGCACGCAAACGTGCCTCAAAAGTGGATAGAGGGCCACTTCAATTTGGGCCACTGGGTAGCCGTCCAAAGGCGGTTTCACTTTGCAGGATCCCTGGATCGAGACCGAGCTCGCCGCTTGGAGGCAGTCCCCGGTTGGTCTTGGGATCCGCTTAGCGATCAGTGGGACCAGCATTTCGCCGCACTCGAACGCTTCGCCGAGCGCGAGGGTCACGCACTTGTTCCGGCCAAACACATAGAAGGTGGGTTCAAGGTGGGTTCATGGGTTAGAAACCAACGAACTGCCTACGAGAAAGGCGTGCTCGATTCGCAGAGGGTTAAGAGGCTCGCAGGAACTCAGGGATGGACGTGGAGACAACGAGCAGCACGTTCACAATGAGTTCACGTCAAAGTGTGGTGACGGAACAAGCACGTGTGGCAATGAGCCAGTGTTTCACCAAGCCCGATCTCCGCCGGTCGCCGGTCATACCGTTTCAGCTGTGGCCCGGGCGATGCCGCCCAGACCCTCGTAGGCTGGTCACCTACGTCTTCGGAGGACTATGGACCTCGCACCATTCAACTTCGATCGCCGACGAGAGGTTGCTGTCGTCGTCGGCGCAGGCGCTACCAGGGGTGCCCACTTCGTTACTCCCGGGACGGTGTGCAAGCCTCCGCTAGATAGTGACTTCTTCACACTTCTTCGTTCAAGTGCATTGAACAATTCCGATGTCCGACGGCTCCTCGACTTTGTGTCCGAGGAGTTCGGTGGTCTTCAGGTCGGCATGGAGACGTTCTACTCGCAGGCCTATCACTACGATCAATTCATCCATGACGTCCCCGCGGGTGGGAAGGGTCGTCGAAAGAAGTACGAGTGGAATCTCGCCTACTTTCGACGTGCTCTTCCTCTCCTCTTTGCCAAGAGTCTCAGCGGCAATGAGTGCGCCTTCCATGCAGCTCTGGCTACAGCTGTAAGCCCCGGAGATACTTTTATCTCGTTCAATTACGACTGCCTTCTCGACCGAGCTCTGGCACGGTTCGGCGGTCGCCGCTGGCGGCCGTTGGAGGGATACGGCTATCCGGTGTCCGGAAGTACGCAGGGTTGGGACGACCAATCCGGAAGCGGTCGCCCGTATAAGACATCAATTGGTCTCCTCAAGCCTCATGGGTCATTGAATTGGGTAATGACAGATGACGCTCTGACCCTACGAGCAGACGAGTACGCGGCGCGCTCGGAGCACGAACTTGTGATCGTGCCACCGCTCTGGCAAAAGTCATTTGACTCTGAGCCCTATCAAACAATTTGGAAGGAAACCCGTCGGATTCTGTCCCGAACAAAGGCATTGTTTGTGATCGGCTATTCATTGCCCGAGACAGACGTCTACACCCAGGCGACCCTGCGGATGGATGTGGGCCCACTCGATTTTCTCTGTATCGTCAATCCGGACGAGGACGCTCACAGACGAGTCTTGCGAACTCTGCGATCCTCAGTTACTACAACCACACATGTCGTGGAATTTGCGCGACTCGCCGATTTGGCAGCGCTCTTGCCTCCCGTGGCGCTCGGTGGGTTGTGAACGCCTCGGTCCGTCGAGCCGTCGCCTATATCGCCGGACGAGCGGTCAGCGGGCGTCGTGCATCCTCGGCATACGACTTCTCATCCGGGAAATACACGAACTTCAGCGGCGAGGTTTCGGATTCAAAGGTAGCGGTCTACGACTTCGATGCGGGCTGCCACGTCTCCGGAAGCCGGAGGGGAGATCGGTACTCGCTGTATCACTACGGCATCAGCGGCCATATCGATCTATCAGTTAAGCCGAACGGAACGTTCTCAGGATATGACTACACGTCCGCCGCTCACTTTAGCGGCAAGGTCACTGGAAGATCGATAAGCCTCTACGACCACGGCTCCGGCGAGTACTTCAATTATTCGATTTGAGCAGTACCAAGCTCCCCCAACTCCCTCTCGCTCCCCGCCGGTCGCCGGTCTCCCTTGCGGTCGCCGTCGCCGTCGTCTCGCTGTCCCGTCGTCCCCGGCCCGCTCCCGGCCCGCTCTCCCGGCCGTTGTCCCTTCTTGTCCGCCTTCCGGCCGCCCGGCCCTCTCCCGGCTTCCTTGGTGTCACTGTGTAGCCATGCCCCCATTTGTAAGAGTTCGGCTCGTCTGTCCCACTCTGGCTCCGGCGCCTGTGTCCCACTCCGCCCATTGCTCTAGAAGCTCCGTTGACCTTGGCTTGGCTCTGTTTGAGCCAAGGAGGCGGGCATGGCACTGGTGGAGCTTTCGATGCTTGAGCAGCGCTATCTGGCTGTTCGAGAGGTGCTCGACACCGGTGCCAGCGTCACCGACGTGGCCACCCGCCACGGTGTTGACCGCAGGACGCTGCACCGTTGGCTGGTGCGCTATGCCAACGAGGGCATCGGGGCGCTGGCCGACAAGAGCTCCAAGCCCGACATAACAGCCAATGAGCGAGCGCCCGGCTGACACTGTGAGCCGGGCGAGCGAATTAGGGGCTCTCACCAGCCGCGGCCTCACCCCGTGAGTGCGGCAGTGTGATGCGACCTCTTGGGGGGCCGTTTCCCGGCTGGCAAAACTACGCTCGGCGCCGTGGGAACGAACTCGCTCACGCGAGTCACCTCTGCCCGGTTGGGCGTGCTGGTCCCAGCCATTCTTGGCGTGGCTTTGCTTGCCCTACTCGAGGCTGGGTGTGGCAGCTCGACTCCTAAACCGCCGCCAACGTCAGCTCGATCGGGTTCACATGTCTCAAGCGTTCCAACGAGCACAACCACCACCGTGGCGCCCACGACGACTACCGACCCCGGTGCCTTGCCCCAGACCACGGACGAGCCCTCGAACGATGCTCCGCTTCAGGCACGGATGACCGCGCTATGGCAGGCGATCGTGGACGACTCAATCGATGAGGCTCGACCCCTCTTCTTCCCCGAGAGCGCGTACCTCCAGATGAAGACGGGGGTCATCAGCGATCCGGCCTCCGATTACGCGAATCGTTTGATCGCGTTCTACGGCCTCGACATCGGGGCCTATCACAGCCTGTTGACGAGCGAGGGGACGGGCGGGACGCTCGTCGACGTTCTCGTCGACCCAACTTACGCGACGTGGATCGCGCCGGGGCAATGTGAGAACCGCATCGGCTACTGGCATCTTCCCGGCGTTCGGCTCGTCTACGACGTGGATTCGGTGGAGTACTCGTTCGCGGTGGCGTCGCTCATCTCGTGGCGCGCAACGTGGTATGTGGTGCACCTCGGCCCCAATCCAAGGCCGCAGAACGTGGGCACCGTCGACCAGCCCAGCCTCGGGGCCGGTGCACCCGGTCCACCAGGGGGCTGCTGAGGAGCGGTAGATCTCGCCCGGCATCCGACACGATCAGGTCGAGCTCGGCCCCGGCTCAATCTGGCCACTGGAAGAGATGGTGGCGGCCACCGAACCGAAGTCCGCGCTGGAGAGCTGGTTGACGAACTGGGCAGCCGCTCCCGAAGAGTCGACCGATGGCCTTCCGACGCCGTCGAGGAGCAACGAGATGAACTGACCGCTCAGGAATGTCCCGTCAGACCGAAGGGTCACCTTCAAGATCCCGGAGAGATCAAGTACCCCAGTGGTGGCGAAGTCGTAGTAGGAGGCGAAGTTCCCGAGGCTGTAGGCAATCAGGTGGCCGTTGTAGAACTCCATTCCCCTGAGGACGTGGGGACCGCTGGCAATCACGAGGTCGGCGCCGTCGTCGATCGCGGCGTGGGCGAATGCCTTTGGGTTGCCGCGATCCTCGCCGACGTAGGTCTCCTCCTGACCGGTCACGTGATCGGCGGAAGTCCCCTCGGCTCCGGCATGCATGTACACGACGACCACATTGGCTTCGGTCCGGGCCTGTTGGATCAACTGCTTGGCGGTGGTGAAGTCGAGGAGGTTGTTGACGTTCGAGTACGGGGCAAAGGCGACAAACGCCACCTTGGTTTCCCCGTCGGTCACCACCCCGATCTGCCCGGGAAGCCCCGTCTGAGTCATGCCGGCCCCCTGGATCGCAGCCGTGGTGTCGGCGAGGCCGGACGACCCGTAATCGTGTGAGTGGTTGTTGGCACTGTTGAGCACGGTGAAACCGGCTTGGTGAAGCACCTGCGCGTCCGAGGATGGAGTCCGGAACGCATAGCAGTTGGTAGAGCCGGCAGCGCATTTTGAAGCGGACTGGTCGGTGAGCGTGCCTTCGAGGTTGCCGAACGCGATCGGGGCGCTGAGGGCAGACTGGACGGGCTGCAGGTACGTCGAGGGGTCGGGTGGCAGGTTCGGGGTATTCCCGAGCTCGGTGTCTCCGACGGCGGCGATCGTCACCGGGTTGGCAGGCTTGGTCGTCGTGGTCGAGCTCTTGGGGATCGCGTCGGCTTTGTGCCCATGGGTTCTCGGGATCGACGTGGTTGCCGAGGCGTTCGTGTGGCGCCCGCTCGAGCGGGACAGATCGGTCACCACGAAGACGATCGCGACGATCAGCACCACGGCAGCCACGCCCACGGCGATCCGGCGCATCAAGAAGACCGACCGGCTCGGACGCCGGTGGTGACGGGGGACAGACGGCGGACTCACGGCCGACCGGGACCTACCACGGCTGATCGGTTACCCCGGGAAGGCGTTGCAACACGGCGAAGAAGTCCTTGGTGCTCGGGTACAAGAAACGGTTGGAGATCTGGTTCGGGTTCGGCACGAACAAAGAGGCAGACACCGCACCGGGACCGGCGTAGGAGACGAAGATCGGCCACTCGGGATTGATGTCGAGCTGCATCGCCCGCACAGCTCCCACGTCCAGGAGTATGCGGGCGAGGCTCGAAGCCGTCTGAGCCGGAGCTGCGACGTAGATGAGGTTCCCGTGCGCGTCGATACCGAGACCGGTCCTCCACACGGCAGGAACACCGCCCAGGGTGACCCCCCAGGTGCTCGGGATGTTCGAGGATGCGGTGGCGGCACCGGCGTCGACCAGCATGGGGAGATTCTGGCGCGCCATCAAGACGTCGGGTCCCGGGGTCGGGCCGCCCTCCCAGTCGACGATGTCAACGTGGCCGTCCGCATAGGAGACGACCGTTGCCAGGCCATTGACCATTGGGAAGTACAACGTTCCGTGGACGTAGAAGCCCCCGGCGCTGTCGGCCTCGTAGAATCCCGAGTTGAACGTTGCGAGCAAATTGGGCCACGCCGTTTGGGGCACCATTTCGGGGCCGCGGTCAAGTGGGGTGTCGCCCGGTCCCTTGTAGCCCGGGTAGAGAGCGAGCTGCGTGGTCTGTGTCCGGATCCACGCGGCGTAGGCAACGATGCCGGTCTGGGAGGGATCCGGGCGGAACGTCGTCGTCAGGACGCAGGCCGGCCCGGAGTCCCAGGTGTCCACGGGGACCCATCGTCCTTCCCCTGGTAGAGGCGGCGAGACGACGGGGGCGATGGACGGCGGCATGTATGGGGGGGGCAAGGTGGTCGTGGGGTGTGGACGAGCCGAGGTCGACGTTCCCAGGTCGCCGCCTAGCCGCGGTGTGGCTGAGGTGCCTGGGTGCGCACCGAGCCGGGTGACGACCACCACGACGCCCGCGATCAGGAGCAGGCTTACGCCTAGGACCTGTCGACGCCGGCGTATGACCTTGCGATGCCGCGAGCGCCGGTCTGCTTGCGATGAACCGGCAGGCCTCGGCTCGAACCCCGCCTGTGTCATCGAAGGAGCGTAAGGAACGCTAAGGCCAACCTCAAGTCACCCTGCCGGCTGCCAATAAGCAACCAGAGCGACGAACTCCTGGTTCCTCGCGCCGAAGAATAGGAGCAATTACCAACCTGACAGGCCGTTCCACATCAGGAGCCTCGTGAGTCGCGCACCGGATCGAGTGGCCGGATGTGACGAAATGCCCTAGGAAACCCAGGCCAGCGGCGCCCATAGTGAGTGGGGTCGAGTCAAGAGGCTCTCGGAGAGGGTTGGGGCGATGATTGGTCGACGTTCGGTTGGTCTGGTGGTCGTATTCGGTGCGGGAGCGCTACTCGTCGGGGTGCTGGGTGTAAGCGCGGCGCCGGTTCTGGCCAGTGCCAAGCCGAAGCCTCCGCCAATGTGCTCGCTGGTGTCCCCGGCTACAGCCTCCTTGGCGGCCGGTAATGTCAGCCTCAGTGGGCAGGGGGGCACCTCCCTCAGCGGACGGTCTCTAAGAGGCCGAGCGGGGGTTCGGCTGCTCGGGGCCCTGGCGGGAGTTGAGAGCAAGAGCTCCAAGGCGACCGCTTGCTACTTCGTGCGGCGGAACGTGCGCCTGCAGGTAGTTTTCCTCACCAAAGTGATCCGGGCTGCGTTCGTACGCGCCGCCGGGCAAGGCTTGACGACGAATGATCCTAGCCTTGGTGATGCCGCCTTCTCAGTGCTTTCAGTCGGCGGTTCTCTCCGGGCCACATCTGACTTGTATTTCCTTGTCGGATCCACGGCATTCCGGATGGGCCCCTTGGTAGCGTCGTCCACGCCGGGTATCACAGAGATGCAGACCTTGGCTGGCACGAAGGTAGTGACGGCGCTGCGTGCGCACGGACCAACCTAGCTACGAGTACGCGGTAGAAAGGTGAGGCGGGCTCCATAAGCCACCAATTGCCACCGATTGGGTGGTTCGGTGGCGATGACCGGGTACCCGTGAACTGATCCACCCGTTGTGCGAGTCCGGACCCCACCATGATGGGGAAGGAGGACCACACAACGATGAAGCGACGCCGGCACACGCCCGAGCAGGTCATCAGGAAGCTGGCCGAGGGCGACAAGCTCCTGGCCGAAGGCAAGACCATCGACGAGGTGGCCAGACACCTCGAGATCACCGAGTCGACCTGGCACCGCTGGCGCAACCAGTACGGCGGGATGAAGGCCGATGATGCCAAGGAGCTCAAAGAGCTCCGGCGCGAGAACCAACGCCTGAAGAAGATCGTGGCCGATCTCACCTTGGACATCGACATGTTGAAGGAGTTGAACCGGGGAAATTTCTAGCCCCGGACCGCCGCCGGAGGGCCGTCTCGACTCTCCAAGAGCAGTTCGGGGTCCCGCAGCGTCGGGCCTGTCGGGTCGTCGGCCAACCCCGGTCCACCCAACGGCTTTCTGCACCGGTCCCAAGTGACAGCGAGCTGGCCCTGCGGGCATTCCTGCGCGACTTCTCGCGCCGCCGTCCCCGGTGGGGCTGGAGAAGGGCGGCCACCGCGGCCAGGAGCGCCGGCTGGGTGGTCAACAACAAGCGGATCCACCGCCTGTGGCGGGCAGAAGGCCTGCGTGTGCCCTATCGGAAGAGGAAACGCCCGCTCCGGGGCATCGGGGTGGCCGTTGGTGCCATGTGCCCGATCCGGCCCAACGTGGTGTGGGCTCTCGACTTCCAGTTCGACCAGACATCTGACGGCAGGATGCTGAAGCTCTTGAACGTGATCGACGAGTACACCCGGGAGTGCCTGGCCATCGACATCGATCGCTCGATCGACGCCGACGGGGTGGTCCGCTGCCTCGAGCGATTAGCTGGTGAGCGAGGAGCTCCGGCCTACGTGCGCTTCGACCACGGGCCCGAGTTCATCGCCTACGCGGTGGCCGACTGGTGCCGGTTCAACGGCACCGACACCGTCTTCATCGACCCGGGATCACCGTGGCAGAACGCCTGGATCGAAAGCTTCAATGGACGACTTCGCGACGAGCACTTGAACGGCCAGCAGTTCGATTCGCTGTTCGAGGCCCAGGTCCTCACCGAGGACTGGCGGATGGACTACAACGTCAACAGGCCCCACAGCGCCCACGGCTGGCTGACCCCGGTCGAGTTCGTGGAAGCCTGGCTCAACCGACAACAGCTAGCACTCGCATAGCGGGTGGCTCAGGAATCGGGATCCGGTCAGCGACCCTGGACACCATCTTGGCCAGCTCGCTGTCGGCGAGCCGAGAGCCGGCACCGGGTTTTGGGTTCTCGCCGGGTGCGTGAATCGTCTTGGTGATTTGGATCGGGGTGCCGTTGGCTCGGCGGCCTGCGAAGACCCTCAGTCTCCAGACGCCCGGGCTGACTTCAGTCTTCATTCCCTTCACGCTTCAAATTGTCGTCATTTTGTAGTCGCGAGCCGGGTGATGAAACTCAAAAATGGCCTCTCACCAGGTGCGCCCCTCGGGATTCGAACCCGAAACCTGCGGATTAAGAGTCCGTAGGTTGCTCCACACATTGGCCTTATGGCCAGCCAAGTGCGCTGGAGCTCCATACCGAGCCATCACATCGGCTCGCGCCTATTCAAAAGAGCTAAGTCCCAATTGGCATCCGTAATGCCATCCCAAGCGCCCGACGGACTGGGAGCCAGAAGAACTCGACGAGTCGGGCCGGACGCTGACCGTCTCGATGAGTTCATTTCAGATCAACTAATCCAGCCGGTACACGACCGGATTGCTCAGAGGCTTCACCAGCGTGAAAGGTTGTGGCGGGTCGGGTCCGCCTCGAAAGAGTTCAGCTCGCCCACTCCGTTCGCCGGTTGGTGGATGCTGGCCAGCGGCGGCCGTACAGCTTGTCCACCGCTATTGCCGTTCTGCTCCTCTGTGCCGGCGCCTGCGAGCCCTCACCAGCCCGCTGAATAGTTCGCGGCAATTTCTACGCCTCGACCCGGTCGCCCGCCACGCCAGTGAGGATCATCCGTGCAGCCTCCAGGACTCGGCTGGCGGTGTCCTGCACAACCTTGGTCTCCCCGCCGCTCCAGTGGGCGATGTACGGCCACGAATAACCGTCGGTGGCGAACCCGGTTGCTTGGCACACGAGAAATGCCACGCTCTCGGCTTCCACCTCGGAGCGCCCTCGGCATCGGACGTATTCTGCAGCGTCTGGGTGCAAGAGAACATGGGCCAGCTCGTGGCAAAGCGTCTTGGTTGCCTGCGCGCCACTCACGTCGTCACGGATTCGCACGATCAGCGCCGTGTGATCGGTATAGCCATTCGCCCCGTTGCAGTCCCCACGCTCGACCGTGTAACCAGCCGCCACCACCTGAACCCCCAAGGCTTCCCATAGTCCTCTTTGGTCGTCTCCGTCGAGCAATATCGGTCGCACCTCCGGCAGGTCATCACCGTCGGTTTGGGTTACATCGAACACGGAAGCGGTGGTGAATCCACGTATTCCAACGTAGGCGGTTTCGATACCATCGTTGTCCGTCACCGTGTAGCGGTACCGGCAGGGCACGAGTATCCGGATCCCACGCTCTCCCTTGCGAACCCTGCGCCCCAGGCTCCGCCAAACCTGGTACCCAGCTACTCGCGTGGCGTCGGGTCGCTGCAGCATGATCAAGAACACGTTGTTGGCGCTGTAGTGATGGAACCGCGCCGCCAGCTCCAGCATCCGCTGCCAGTCTTCACCGCTAGTCAGTGACTCGACCGCGTTGACTAAGTCACGGTGAGCTTCGACCAAACGGTTGGCACGATCCCCAGTAAGGCTCTTCGGGTCCATACCTCCGTAAAGGTCTGGGCCGGACCCGTGTGTGTAGCGCACCGCGCGGGCCATCTATTTACTTATGTCAATCAGCCACTCGGACTGACCCTTGAATCGGATCCCCAAGCCGATCCGACGTCGGCAAACTCGCGGAGATACAAGTGAACTGGTATTTGGAACGTGAAGCGAGCGCCCTCCTGCCGGATAGCGGCATCCCCAGTCCAATAGTGGAGGTTCCAGGAGACAAACCTGACATTCACGGGCTTGAGTAAAGCCGGGGTTGATGACACACCAGCGTCATGGGGTGTGGCCGAGTCGCAGACGATCTGCGTCATCGGTGGTCGATCTCCTCGGTACGAACCACAGACGGAGGAATCAAGAGACGTCCACCCCATCAGTCCCATTGGGCCGGCACGTTCCACGTGATGTTTCAACGGTCTGCTGACACCCCGAACTTCGTCCGTTTCCGTCCGCAAGAGGTTGAAAACAGCGTCAAATGGTGGCGACCGATGAGGGCGAAATTCCTGGTCAGCGTACAAAAATCACCTGATCACGGGCGGGCCATGGGAATCGGGAACCGGCAGGATCACTTCGTGCTCCCGCCGGGCGGCCGAAACACAAAGCCTGCTCCGCTATCGGGGCCGCTCGTGATCCCCAACCTGCCTCCGGCGGACCGGCCGTAGGTGTCACCGACAGCGACGGCTCGTCCGTTGGTCGGCGAGCGACGAGCCCTTTTGGCAGACGCCCGCTGGCGCTGATCCGGGTTTCGGCTCTACTACCGTCAACAGAGGCGGAATGAGCTATTCCGCAATCCAGAGCCGGACGGAGAGACCACGGAGAAGCGCATCCACTACGCGGCCACGTTCGCCGTGCTGGCGACGGCGGCGCTGGCCTTCAGCCTCCTGCAGTCGCTCATCATCCCGGCCATCCCGCTACTCGAACATACGCTGCACACCTCGACGACCGGGGCCACCTGGTTGCTGACGGGATACCTGCTCAGTGCGGCGATCGCCACGCCGATCCTCGGACGGTTGGGCGACATGGTCGGCAAGGAGAAGATGATCGTCGTCGTGCTGGTCGCACTGTCGACTGGCACCCTGATCAGCGCCCTGGCCACCACGTTCCCGATCATGCTGGCCGGCCGGATCGTCCAGGGCGCCGGCGGGGCGATCTTTCCGCTGGCCTTCGGGATCATTCGTGACGAGTTCCCCCCCCAGAAGGTGGCCGGGGCGATCGGGGTGCTCTCGGCCATCCTGGGCGTGGGTGTGGGCGCCGGCATTGTCCTGGCCGGCCCAATCGTCGAGCACCTCTCGTACCACTGGCTGTTCTGGGTTCCCCTCGTCCTGTCCGTTGGGGCGACGGTGACCACGTTCTTCTTTGTGCCCGAGTCACCGGTCCGGACGCCCGGTCGGGTCAACTGGGTCGGGGCCTCGATCATGTCGGCCTGCCTGGTTGCCGGGCTCCTGGCCGTTTCCTACGGCCCGATATGGGGATGGAAGAGCACCTCGGTGCTCGGGCTCCTCGCTGCGGTCGTCGTGTTGATCCCGTGCTGGATCCGTTCCGAGACCCGTTCGGACACTCCGATGGTCGACATGAAGATGATGAGGATCCCCGCCGTCTGGAGCACAAACCTGGCCGCCCTGCTGTTCGGGTTCGGGATGTTCGCCATGTTCGTCGCCGTGCCCGAGTTCGCGGAAACCCCGGCTCGCGTCGGCTACGGCTTTGGAGCCTCCGTGACTCAGTCAGGCCTCTACATCCTGCCCTTCGCGGTAGCCATGCTGGTCATCGCCCCGCTGACCGGTCGCCTAACCGTGGCCATCGGCTCCAAGCCCATCTTGATCATGGGGGCGCTCTTCGCCGCCGCCTGCTACGGGCTGCTGGTCGTGGCCCACGGGGAGCCCTGGAACATTTACGTGGCCGCCGGGCTGCTTGGCATCGGTGTCGCCTTCGGCTTCGCCTCGATGGCCAACCTGATCGTCGAGGCCGTGCCGGTCACCCAGACCGGGGTCGCCACGGGCATGAACACGAACGTCAGGAATATCGGTGCTGCTCTCGGCAGCGGGGTGGCCACCAGCCTGATCGTCAGCGGCATGCTGGTCCACGGCTACCCGAGGCAGCACGGCTACGTGCTGGCCTTCGCCGTCTGTGGCGCGGCGCTGGTGGTGGCGGCGATCGCGGCCACCTTGATCCCAGCCCGCCGCCGCCCCTCGGTCGTCCTCAGCGAGTCGCACCCCGCCCTGACCGCCGAGGCGGAAGTGATCGTCGGGGCCATCGGCTACGTGGCTGAGGACTGACGGCCATCGGCATTCACACCGTCGAAGCCAGTTTGATCGAGCAGGTCGGGTTGGTCGACGTGTTCGGGCCTTCGCCCCAGACCCCGGACGTCGCCCGCCAAGTCGTTGCCGCCGGTGCCACAACGCTGTGGCTCCAACTCGGCATCCCGTCGGCGGAAGCGCGTGCCGTCGCTGAGGGCGGCGGCTTGCTGTAGGTCGAGGACCGCTGCCTGATCATCGAGCAACGACGTCTCGGACTGGGCTCGCCCGGCTAGACGGAGGTGGGTCCGAGATCGCTGGCGGACCTGGTATGAGTTGCGCCGAGCGGTCGGTATCCGCTCTGGATCGAGAGCCCTGTTAGACGGTCACGTCGGTCGTGGTCGGATCGGGTCGCTTTGCAAGAAGTCCGACCCAGCTCAGCGCGACGCTCAGGCCCGCGAAGAACAAGGCGTCGAAGATCCCTGCCACTAGTTGCCACACGGCAGCGGGAGAGGAGGCATTCAGGAACGAGATGTTCAACCCCAACTCAACCAGGTCGCCAATCGCCAGCACGGCTGCGCCCACGGCCATGAAGATCAACGGTGCAGAAAGCAACGAGCGTGTCCACGACCGGGAGCGCACGGCCCGTGTGACCAGAACCACCCCTGTGATGAGCAGGCCGATGCCGACGACGCTCACCGCGGAACCGGCGGTCAGCCATGCGGCCCCACCGACATGTTGACTGTCATATGTCGTCCCGATCGCTATGCCGCTGATCGTCTCGACGAGGAGCATGACGGCCGCCGCGATCACCACGATCAACGGATACGTGAGCAGATGACGGGACCATGGTCGACGAGCACGGGGCTCCGCCCACGTCGTCCGATCGCACACCGGGCAGACGTTTTGGCTGTCCCGCACGCTGAGCTGCTCTTCAGGAAAGGTGTGGCCCAGGGGACAGGTCACGAAACCGGGGGTTTGGCTCATCTGTTGGATCCTTCTCGCTATCGACGATCGGTACCCGTAGCGCTGGCCATCAGGAACCGCCGTCGGTGAACCGTTCTCGCTAAGCGATCCCGCACGGCGCTCACGGGACGAGCCTGACGTTCCAACTCAAGGTGGCTGGCTCCGTTCGCTCGAGACTCTCAGGCCGGGGGCCCGCTGGCCAACTGAACGGTGGCGGTGTGCGACTGACCTGTTTGATCGGTCCATTCGATCTGCACCTTGTCGCCCGGGTGATGCGTGGCCAGGGCGGCGGTAAGAGCCGATGGGGAGTCAACCGTGGTGCCATCGAAGCTGGTGATCGTGTCGCCGGCGGAGATTCCGGCCACGCTGGCGGGATCGCCGGTCACAACGGCCGCCACGACGACCCCGGTTCCCTGTTGTCCCCCCTGACCGAAGGCGCCTCCGCCAAAGCCACCCGAGCTTGTCGTCGGCTGGACCTCGATGCCCAAGAAGGCGGTGAGGCCGATGTGGACGGTGGCGGAGCCATGACTGGCATCGATCTGCTTGGCGGTGGCGACCGCTTCGTTGATGGGTATGGCGTAGCCACTACCCCCGCCGGTCTGGAATTGGAAACCGGCCGACCCTGCCGTATCGATGCCGACCACTTGACCGTTGTCGTCTACGAGCGGCCCGCCCGAGTCGCCGGGTTGGATGTCGGCGTTGGTCTCGATGAGGCCGGTGAGCTGCTCTGTATTTCCGTTGCCGGCATCGGTGGCTGTGATCGACTGGTTGAGCGCCGTCACCGACCCACCGGCCGAGCTCGGAGTGCCGCCGGTGCCCCCGGCATTACCGATGCCGACCACCGATTGGCCCACCGAGACGCTCGACGAGTTGCCGATTGACACCGTCTGGAGCCCCGATGCTCCGTGGAGTTGCAGGACGGCCAGGTCCCGAGAGATGTCGTAGCCGACGACGGTGGCCGTGTAGGTCTGACCGTTGCCGACATCGGTAACGCTGATGGCGGTCGCGCCGTCAATGACGTGATTGTTGGTGAGGACCTCTCCCGAGGAGGTGAGTACCATCCCGGTCCCCGCCGCCTGCGCCCCCTGGTAGCTGAGTGTCGTGTTGATGTCGACCAGCCCCGGATCGACCTTCGAGGCAATTGAGGAGATGGCGGCCGGAGCACCCGAGCCCGTACCTGCCGAGCCGGTGGGTGACGTGGTGTGAGGCGAATTGCCGACAGGCGAAGAGCTCGACAACGAGTTGGAAGCCTGGTGCCATACGCCGTAGCCGATGCCCACTCCGGCACCGAGAAAGAGGGCGGCGGCGAGCATGAGAGCACCGCCCTTCGAAGCCGCCCCCCGGCTCTTCGGCTGCTCGGATCGGGGCGGGGCCCATGGCTGAGTCGGTCCGTCCGAGGGCGAATACCACGGTCGTGCGCCTTGGACGCCCGCCGGGGGAGGCGGGTAACCGCCACCACCATGCTCAGACTGTCCCGTTCGAACCGAGGTGGGCTCGACGCCGGCAGGACCGGTGGTGGGCGTTGCCGCCGTGGTCGGCCACGTCGAAGGACTGGCTTCGATCGGGATCGGTGTCGGTGCTTCTTGCGTCGAAGCGGAGAACGGAGCCGACGGCTCGTTTCCCTCTTCATCCGCGTGGGTGTCGCCCATGTTCTGCTCTTTCTACCTGCTCAAGGGTTCGTGTATACCCCAGTACAGCGGTGGTTCGTAAGAATTGGGTCAATGCCACATAGCAATCGGGTAATCCTTTTCGGGGCCCGATCCGGTTCTGACCTGGGAGATCGGTGACCGATCGTTCCCGAGACAGCCGCGACGTTTGTTCCGGAGGCATCGGTTACGCCTGAAGGACCAACCGGGTCGGCGTCCTGAGGCGGTGACCAGGCGTCCTCTGAGTTCCACCGGGCAACGAATCCTGCGGTGTCCGTGTTGATCGTCCGGGTGTGGACAGCGGCGCAACGGACCAGGCGTTGCGACGGCCCAAGCCGAAGTCCCTAGAGCATCAATCGGTTGGGTCACTCATCGTGACGTGCGGACAGCCTCCCGGAGACAGCCTCGGACAGGACCTAACTACCGTTTCCCTCGACGGTGCTAGCCCGTTGCTCGGGATTGAGGACGTAACCGACACCGGGAATGGTGCGGATCAGCTGACCGGTCGGATCATGAAGCTTCTGCCTCAGGCGATGGACGTAGGCATGTAGGTACTGGGCTTCGCTGCCGTAGCCAGGGCCCCACACCGCCGAGAGGATCATCTCGTGGGTGCACGTTCTCCCGGCGTATCGGGCCAGGTAGGCCAGGACGTCGAACTCCTTGCCGGTCAGATCGACCCCGGCACCGTCTAGGCGGGCGTCGTGGTGCACGAGGTCGAGCTCGAGTGAGCCGACCGAAATGGCGGTCGGCTGGCTGTCCGTCGAGTCGCTCTTGCTCCGCCGGAGGGCCACCCGGATCCGGGCCTCCAGTTCAGCCATGCCGAAGGGCTTGGTCATGTAGTCGTCCGCCCCACCGTCCAACGCGGCGACCTTGCGGGATTCGGTCTCGGTTGCGGAAAGCATCACGATGGGGACGTCGCTCCACTGACGGATGCGCCGGCAGACCTCTAGGCCGTCGAAATCGGGGAGGCCAAGGTCGACGATCACGATGTCGGGCGCGGACACCGCAGCCTCGGAGACCCCGCTCTCGCCGGTCGCGGCGGTGAAGACCTCGTGTCCCCCGGAGCGAAGCCCGAGACGCAGGGCCCGCAAGAGCGAGGTGTCGTCGTCGATCACGAGTACCTTGGCCAACCCGCTAACCCCCGGATTCCTCGATCGACGCCGCCGCCATGGTGAAAACGAATCGGGCGCCGCCTCCTGGCACGTCTTCGACCCAGATTCGCTCTCCATGGGCTTCCACGAAGGTCTTGGCGATGGCCAACCCCAACCCGGCCCGACCACCGGTGTCGAACCGGACAAAGCTTTCGAATACGGCATCGCGTTCGTCGGCCGGCACGCCCGGTCCCCGGTCCGTCACAGAAACGGCTACCCGGTCGTCCCTCAGCCCAGCGGCCACCGTGATCGGCAGGTCGGCGGGGGAGTGGCGATCGGCGTTGTCGATCAGGTTCACCAGGACCTGGCCGATGAGAATTGGGTCGACTGCAACGTTGGGTAGCGATGCCGGCAGATCCAGATTGACCTCGCGACCTCCGAGGGCCGGCCGCGAGCCGGCCAACGCATCCCCAACCAGGTCGAGCACCGCCCAAGGCTGGCGATCCAGTCCGAGCACGCCGGCCTGGTAGCGGTTCATGTCGAGCAGGCTGGTCACGAGGCGGGTGAGGCGATCCGTCTGGACGTCGAGGAGCCCGTACAGCTCTTTGCTATCGGCGTCGGAGAGGGTGATCTCGGGATCGAGCAATGCCGACGATGCCACCTTCATCGTGGCCAGAGGGGTCCGCAGGTCGTGAGAGACCGCGCCGAGGAGGTCTTGGCGGAGCCGATCGACTTCCTCCAGGATCTCCGAGCGATGAGCCCGAGCCCGGAGCTGGACCCGCTCCAGCGCCAGGGCGGTGTGGTTGGCGAACGTGCCGAGCAGGGCACCGTCCGCGGCTGACCCCGACAATCCCTGCAAGACGAGCATGCCAACGGGTCCGCTGGCCGCCGAGAGCGCCACCGCTCGAAGCTCGCCCTGGGTCTCCCCGGTGATCCCGACCCGCACCGGAACTCCCGACTCGGGATTGAACCGGTGGAGGTCTTGATCGGTCATCGCAAGCCCGGCCGAGGCGGCGACCGAGAGTTTCCCGTCGACGGGAAGGAGCAAGGCGACGCCGTCGGCTTCGAACACCGTCCAGATTGCGGTGACGATTGTCTCAAGAAGCTCTTCGATAGAACCGTCTTCCACCACGAGTTCGGACAGGGTGAAGAGGCGGCGAGCCTCCTCCTCTCGCTGTTCGGCTTTGGCTCTGGCCGTCTTCAGCCGGGATGCCACCTGGGCGACCAGGAGCATGACCACGACATAGACCCCGAGGACGACCCAGTTCTCGCCCGTGCCGACGGTGAGTCGGTTGTAGGGGGGGATGAAGAGGTCGTCGTAGACCAGGAACCCGGCGACCACGGTGACGACACCGGCGGTGTAGCTGCCCGCGATGACTGCGATTACGACCGGCACGACCAGGACCAGACCCGGAGTGGCGACGCTGAGATGGGAACGCAACGGGAGCATCGCGGCCCCAAGAGCGATCGCTGCGACGACCCCGATTAGCGAACCGGTCAGCCTGGTGCTCACGGCCCCATTGTCCTACAGGGTCCAGGCGATCTGTCTCCCCACGCCCGGCTCACACGGTCGTGGCCGCACGCACCTGCCCAGCCTCGTGGCTGTTTAGACATTTTTCAGACGAAATGGCCCCGATGCAGATCCTGTTCAGGACCACTCCCAGCAGCATCGGGACATGGCAGATCTGTTGGCGGTGGTGGGAACGGTCGGCTTCACCCTGGTGATGCTCGGCCTCGTATGGGCGCTGGACCGGGTATGACGGCCGTCCAAGGCGTCCTATTGGCGGTGTCGATAGTGGTGTTCATCTACCTCGGCATCGCGATGTTCAAGCCCGAGTGGTTCTGACGTGGCCTTTTTCTGGACACTCGTCGCGTTGGTGGTGGCGCTCGGGCTGACCTGGCGCTACCTCGGGTCCTACATGGCCGCAGTCTTCGAGGGCCGCGTGCACTTCTTGGGTTGGGCCGAGCGACCGGTCTACCGCCTGCTTGGGACCGGCCCCGAGCACGAGCAGACCTGGAAGCGCTACGCCGGCTCCGTCGTCATCTTTTCCGCCATCTCGCTCGGCATCACCTATCTGATCCTGCGGGTCCAGGGGTCGCTGCCGCTCAACCCCCAGCATCTCGGCGCTGTCTCGCCGGCGTTGTCCTTCAACACCGCCTCCTCGTTCATCACGAACACCAACTGGCAGAACTACGGCGGGGAATCCACCATGTCGTACTTCTCCCAGATCGGCGCGCTGACCGTTCAGCAGTTCGTGACGCCGGCCGTCGGCATCGCGGTTGCGATCGGCCTGGTCCGAGGGTTCAGCCGCAAGAACTCGGCGACCATCGGGAACTTCTGGGTCGATATCACCCGCTGCATCCTCTACATCCTGCTGCCGATGGCCTTCATCGCCGGCATCATCTTCGTCGGTCAGGGTGCGGTGCAGACCTTGGCCGGCCCGATCGTGATCCACAACTCATTGAACGGCGTCACCCAGACCATCCCCCGGGGGCCGATCGGGTTCATGGAAACGATCAAGCAACTCGGCACCAACGGCGGCGGGTTCCTCAACGCCAACTCGGCTACCCCGTTCGAGAACCCGACCGGGGTCACCAATTTCCTGTCGATCTACCTGATCTTGTCAATCCCGGTCGCGCTCACCTACACGTTCGGGAAAATGGTCGGGAGCGTCCGTCACGGTGCCGCCCTGCTGGCGGCGATGGCCCTCATCTTCGCGGTGTGGGTCGGTTTCACCAGCTACGCCGAGCACCAGCCCAACCCGGCCGTCCAGGCCGCCGGCATTACCCAGACCACCGGGAACGTCGGGAATACCGAGGGAACCGACGTCCGGATCGGCGACACCAACTGCGCCCTGTTCGGGGTGACGTCCACGAACACCTCGACCGGTTCGGCCAACTGTGCCTACGACTCCACCAACCCGATAGCCGGCGCCGGCCTGCTCACCGGGATGATGCTCGGGGAGGTCACGCCGGGGGGAACGGGAAGCGGGCTCTATACGATCCTGATCTACGCGGTCATCGCGGTGTTCCTCGGCGGCCTCATGATCGGGCGAACGCCCGAGTATTTGGGAAAGAAGATCCAGGCGAAGGAGGTGAAGCTGGCCGGCCTGGGCGCCCTGGTGATGCCGATCGTGGTGCTGACCGTCACCGCCATCGCGGTGTCGATCCACGCCGGCCGGGCCGGACCACTCAACGGGGGACCCCATGGGTTCACCGAGATCCTCTATGCCCTCACGTCGCAGGGCAACAACAACGGGTCGGCGTTCGGCGGCCTGACCGGCAACACGACCTTCTACAACGTGATCGGTGCCGTTGACATGCTGCTCGGGCGCTTCGCCATCATGATCCCGGCGCTGGCGCTCGGCGGGTCCCTAGCGGCCAAGAACGTCGTCCCGGCCTCCCTCGGCACCTTCCGGACCGACAACACCATGTTCGTGGGCCTGACCATCGGCGTGATCGTGATCATCGGCGGGCTGACGTTCTTCCCGGCCATCTCCCTCGGACCCATTGTCGAGCAGCTCAGCCACGGAAGGTTCTTCTGATGACCACCGCTTCCCCCACCATCTCAGAGCCCGATGCGCCTCAGCCGACGGTTGCCCATGGGGTCGCCCAGGCGCGCAGCCTCTTCGACCGAGAGATCCTCCGCCAGGCCCTCGTCGACTCGGTGGTGAAATTCAAGCCGTCGGTGCAGGTGCGGAACCCGGTCATGTTCGTGGTGCTGATCGGCTCGGTGATCACGCTGATAGAGGCCATCGCGCATCCGGGGAAGTTCGCCTGGTCCATCACCATCTGGCTGTTCTTGACCGTGCTCTTCGCCAACTTCGCCGAGGCGATGGCCGAGGGCCGGGGGAAGGCCCAGGCCGACACGCTGCGCCGGATGCGTTCGGAGACCGAGGCCCGGCGCCTGGTCGACGGTGGCACGGAGGAGCGGGTGGCCGCGTCCGCACTGGCCAAGGGAGACCTCGTGGTGTGCGAGGCCGGCGATCTGATCCCGTCGGACGGCGAGATCGTGGAAGGGATCGCGTCGGTTGACGAGTCGGCGATCACCGGGGAGTCGGCCCCGGTGATCAGGGAATCGGGTGGAGACCGCTCGGCCGTGACGGGCGGGACCAAGGTGCTCTCGGACCGGATCGTGATCCGGATCACCGCCGAGCGGGGTCAGACCTTCCTCGACCGCATGATCTCGCTCGTCGAAGGCGCCAACCGCCAGAAGACCCCCAACGAGATCGCCCTCACCATCCTGCTGGCCGTCCTGACCATCGTCTTCCTGCCGGTGGTGGTGGTGCTCCAGCCCTTCGGCCACTACGCCGGCGCGACGGTCTCGGTGATCATCTTGGTGGCGCTGCTCGTGTGCCTGATCCCGACGACCATCGGGGCGCTGCTTTCCGCGATCGGCATCGCCGGGATGGACCGACTCGTCCAGCGCAACGTGCTCGCCATGAGCGGCCGGGCGGTCGAAGCGGCCGGCGACGTGCAAACCCTGCTTCTCGACAAGACCGGGACCATCACCCTCGGCAACCGGATGGCCTCGGCCTTTCTCCCCGTCGTTGGCCACGACGAGCGCCAGGTCGCCGATGCGGCACAGCTGGCCTCGTTGGCCGACGAGACCCCCGAGGGCCGTTCCATCGTCGTGCTGGCCAAGGAGCAGTTCGACATCCGGGAACGCCAGCTGACCGGCGAGCACGCCTTTGTCCCGTTCACCGCGGTCACCCGCATGTCGGGCCTCGACGTCGACGGACGGCGGATCCGCAAGGGCGCGGCCGAGTCGGTCAAGAGCTGGGTCGCCGACCAGGGTGGGACCATCCCGGCCGACCTCGACGGGATCGTGGAGAACATCGCACGGATCGGCTCGACCCCCCTCGTCGTCGCCGACGGCCGGGACATCCTGGGCGTCATCGAGTTGAAGGACGTGGTGAAGCAGGGCATCCGCGAGAAGTTCGACGAGATGCGCTCCCTCGGCATCCGCACCGTGATGATCACCGGCGACAACCCCCTGACCGC
>PMLV01000090.1 GCA_003160635.1 Acidimicrobiaceae bacterium
CTCATCGGCGGGACGCTCGACTTCGCAACGCCGGCCCAGAACGCCACGAAGGAGCTGCTGCCGCACCTCCCCAACGGGCATCAGGTCATCTTGTCCGGGCTCGGGCACGTGGACGACTTCTGGTACTACGAGCCAAGGGCTGGCACGCAGCTATTGAACGCGTTCTACGACACCGGCCAGGTCGACACGTCCCGCTACACCCAGCACGTGGTCAGCTTCACCACATCGCCCACGCAGGCCGCGATTGCCAAGGACATCCTTGGGGCAATGATCGGCTTCGCCGCCCTGGCTGCCCTGTGGCTGCTCTGGGTAGCGCGCCGGGTACGCAAGCACGGTGCCGCAGGGCGCAAGACGAGCGTCGCGACCCGCACCATCGTCCCGCTCGTGCTCGGACTCGGCGGCTGGCTCGGAGCAGCCCTAGTCGTCCTGACGCTCTGGCCCGCGCTGTCCCTGACCAACGAACTGCTCGGGATTCTCGCCCCCAGCGGACCGATCGCCCTGGGCCTCTACCTGGCCTGGACTCACCGCGACTGGGACCGTGCCACCAAGTCACGCGGGCTTCTGGCCGCAACCGCCGGCGCCCTGCTCGGAGGGTGGCTCGGGTTCACCGCGACATTCGGACTGTTCGCGATCGTCACCACCACGATCGGAGCTGCCGCAGCAGGCAACCTCGCCCTGATCGCCGTTAGCCTCTTTCGCTAACGGTCGGCGCGCGCGGCCATGGCAACGACCCCGCCGCAACCTACGGTCGCCCGGAGCACTCCCGACCGGGTCGAAGGTCTCGACCATGATCTCGTAGTCGTTGGTCACGTCGAGCGTGAAGTCCCGTAGCGCCCGCTCCGGGCAGCCTCGCACCTCACGCGGCGCACCATGGCGACGCCCACCACGGCTCCGCAGAAGAGCCGTGACGCTGACTGTCATGATCCTCAGGGCCGGGCTCCGATTACCGGGCCACGGGATCGTCCTTCCTGTCTGACCGGCCCGGCTGCGCTTGCCCCGGCGCTGGACCGGTGTGGGTGTTTCCCAGCCCGCTGCCGCGCGCCAGTCCCGTGGGCACGTCACGCCGGCCAGCGCGGGCCGGGTGTTCAAGGCCAGGGTCGCCCAGGGTTTGCCCTACCGCAGTCATATCATCCTCACCGACCGGGCCGATGTCGCCGCGCTGGCGGCCAAGCTCGCGCCCTCGGCCCGCTGAGCAACAGCGCGGCGTTAACGGCCGGGTCCCTCGAGACCCTGCTGGACCTGTACCCCGACACGAACTTCTGGCAGGGCTACGGCATGACCGAGGCGGGTTCGGTCGTGACCATTCTCGGTCCCGAGGAGCACCGCCAGGACGACACATACCTGCGATCTGCCGGCGCTCCGCTCACGGGGGTCGAGTTCTCCATCCGGGACCCGTCCGGAAGAACACCTCCGGCTGGAGAGACCGGCGAGGTCTGCGTGCGGGCGGCAACATCATGGTCGAGTACTGGCGTCAGCCGGAGGCGACAGCGGCCGCGCTGCGCGACGGCTGGTACCACACGGGGGATGCCGGCTACCTGGACGCGGACGGCTACCTCTTCCCGGTGAAGGACATGATCGTGACTGGCGGCGAGAACGTGTACTCGACGGAGGTGGAGAACGCCTTGGCCAGCCACCCTGCCGTCCAGCAGGTGGCGGTCATCGGCATTCCGTACGAGCAGTGGGGCGAGGCGGTCCATGCCGTCGTCGTCCTTTGCTCGGGCGAGGTGGTCACTGAGGAGGAGCTGACGGCCCACGCCCGCGAGTGGATCGCCGGATACAAGGTGCCAAAGACTATCGAGTTCCGCTCCGAGCCCCTGCCGCTGTCGGGTGCCATGAAGGTGCTCAAGCGTGAGCTGCGTGCCCCCCACTGGTCCGACCGGGAGCGCACCATCAACTGAGTTGGTCGGCGAAGCCGTCAGCCAGATCCGCGCGTGCCCTAGGGGAAAGGCGAAGTGAAGCGAGCAAAGGAAGTAGCGGTTGCTGATCGCCAACCTCCCGCGGTCAGAGACCTATCGTTAGGTTTCGGCGGGTCTCCAGCTTCCTGCCAGCCGGACATCCATTCACGGAGCCCACCCCCAGTTATCCACACGCCCGAATGTGCCGTTTGTGGGCAGGTTCGCCATCCGAAAACGTTCGTGTTTGACCCACCCCCTGCTGCATCGTGCCGGATGGGACTTACGCTTCGCTAAACGGCTGGTCGATGGGTACGGGTCGAACATGAAAGCCGCTCGGCCGATTCTCCATCGAAGGAGTGTTCTCTTCTTGTCTCTCAACTTCTCGCCCCTTGGGCTCGCCCTCCTCTTTTTCAGCGGGCTGATCTTCGATTACCCTGACGTGTCCCTTGGCCGCCGTCGGGCTGACCTCACGCTCTGACTTGTCTGCGAGCTGGCCGAGTTGGCGCTTCTCCCGTCGGGACGAAGCGGACCGCCCGGCGACGCTTGCTAGTGTTGCGCAGAGAAGGGTGGCAGCTCGGTGTCTACCTTTTATTGAGTTGAGCAACCGGGGAGCAGCCATATTCTTCTGATCCCCCTCGTCGGCTCACTGTTCTGAAGGCTCCAATGGAGTGTGATTCGGAGCACACAACTTCCGAAGAACAGTTTCCCAACGTTTGCCCAATCGAAGGGAAAGACAGGCCTGGACTCGGGCGCCTGCTCTCGGCCAGTGCAGCAGCAGCAATGAGGTTGTCAACGTCCCAAGCCATTTCTTGTGCGGTCCACACGGCTCGGTGCATTGTGGCGGAATCCAAAGTTCAGGCCAAACTTAAGGCTGACGAATCAAGCTCCAGGTGGCCAAGGATCAGCTTAGAAGGGACGAGTCGGGCAACTGAGGGGGCGATGCCGTATTCACTGATTCTTGCCCTCGCCTTTCCCCCGTCCCATAATCAGGTTCATTGCTTCACACGCTGAAGTATCTAGCGGGCTGTCCCCGCTGTGCCGAAAGGGTCCTTAATGACCCACTCCCGGCAGCGAGGGGTCACTTTGCTTCGTCCGGATCGCTGATCGAAACTTCGAAAGCCAGTTCATCCCAGCGAATCGTCAGTATGGACGCACCCTTGGGAATACCCGGCATGAATCGTACCCGTCCGGTCTGCTCGTTCCCACCGCCGCTCCAGCCGCCTCCCGTATCGTGATACTCGGTGCCCAGGTTGTCAGAGACCGCAAATTTGTATCTCGTCGCTCGGTTGAGTTGATGAAGGAGCCTCTGCCGCAGCATCCGTCGCTCGCTTTCGGGAAGTACCTCAGTGTCTCGCTCGTGATCCCTTAGCTCGTCGGCATATTGGATTTCAGCGTCGGGTAGCGGAGCCATGCGCCAGGCGACCGCCCCCATCGAGTCATACCGCTCGATTCCCAAGATCTGCAGGCGACCACCGAACGGAACCTCTCGGTCGGCATCTGCCACGGGAATCAGTTCGAGAAACCGGGCCACTGGCACAGTTGGCCTCGGTGGCGGACGATCATCCTCGCCGATGAAGACGGTTCGTGCACCTTTAAATCCAGGGGGTAGCGGATCGAGTGGCTCTAGTCCGAGGGCCACATGCATTCGGTTGTTCCAGTCGTGGACCTCATCGGGATCCATTGCGTCTGCCGCCCGAAGCGCCTCGATGGCCCCACCGAATCCCGCCAACATTTGCTGTCTCCATTGGAAGATCTCGATTTGGGACGGGCGATCTCTCGCCACCATGAGACGCTCCGCTAGATACCTTTGAGCCCCTTGGTTCATATCCGCCTCCCCATTTCGAGCGGCCCCACCCTTTTTGTTTGAGGGTATCCCGTAAGTGGCCGAGCATCCCATCCTCCCGGCGATATGGGCGACCTTGGGATGCCGCGGTAGATGAACTTATGGGGGCAGGCCGTGCCCCATCTGTTGTCGAGAATTGGATTGGATCCTAAGTTCACGTCGCTCGTGCTCAGGTCTTAATAGGCGGCTACTACGACCTGAGCGCATCCCAGAATGCATCGCCAATTAAGCGTCGGACTCCGGTCCCTTACAGCTATCTCTCACTCGCCTCGGAAGACGCGGAAGCCTTGCTCCAGGTCATCACCCAGAGATAACACTCGGGCGAACTACCTCTCACTCGCTACTGGATGCTTCCCGTGCGGCTACGGGATTAGCCACGCAATGTTACGTAGACGGCAAAGTGCTTGAGGGCGTTCGGACTGCGGCAGACGTCTGTAAAGGGTTCACGAAAGCCAGTGTCGCCGGGCCACAGGCGGGTGCTTGCGAATTAGACGATGGGGTCGTCGCGAGCACGTAGTCGTACTGCTGATCGTCGGGCGACTGCCAGACCACGAGCTCCGGCGTCGTCGGCTCCGTGGTCAAAGGCCCTAGTTCGGCCGACTGGTTGTCGTTCTCGAGGCAGCTGAGGGCAGCATCGTCGTTCACCACTATGCCACTAAGCAATCCGGCCACAATCGCTCCAGGAAACGGTGGTGTCGGCCCAGTGGTATCCCCAGTGGTCGCCGTGACGCCGACGGAAGGAGGCTGAGGCGCCTCGCACCCCGTGCTCTGTTCCGCTGGCATCGTCACCAGGCAAAGCGTCACAGTCTGAGGAGTACCCGGGAGTGGAGGCGACGAGGGACTGGCACCCTCGATGCTGGCGAGAGACTCCGCCTCGAACGTGCCGGTGAAGGAGGGCACGAGCGACGGAGTGGCGGGCTCAGTGGTATCGGTTCCGGCTCCCGAAGTGTCCGGGGCGCTAGCCGGTGCTCCTCCTGATGCTGTAGTCGCTGGCGTGGTTGAAAGAGCGCCGATGACTGTACTTGGCGGTGTGGTCGTGGTCGTGGTGGTGGTGGTGGTGGTGGTGGTGGTGGATGGTGGACCGGGCGTGCCGTAATGGATTGCCGGGGGACTCCCATCCAACGCGTCGACCATCGCCGGGGTCGTTCCCTGCATGCCGATGGCCCAGGCACCCACTCCGCGTAGCCCATAGCGTTCAGCGAGTTGCGCAATCTGGTAGAGCGACGTCGGATCATCGAAGAAGGCCTCGTGCCACTGGTTGCCGACTTGGTAGGCCGTCCAGGCGCTGTCGGTGATCGAATCCCAAAAGATGGGGTGTCCGGTTCCTTCTATCTCGCTGTCCGTTTGCGCAGTGGCCGGTCCGGTTGCTGTCGCGCTAAGTGTATTCCCTGTGGTCGGCCAGTCCTCGCCGAACAAGGGGGTGCCCAAGATGACCTTGTCGGCCGGTACTGTCGCCGCATACTGCTCAATGGTGGTCAGATCGCTGAACAGCGTGGAGGTGAGAGGCGAGGTGGCTTGAGTGGGAGCAGCCACGTTTGGTGAGTACTCCATGACGAAGAATGCGTCGATGGCGTTGGCCAAGGCAGGAATGTCATAGAAACCGCCCGGATCGCCTGCCGACGAGGCGTAGGTGTCCATCGTCACCTGCCAGTGCGCATTCACCCAATGGAGCGCGTCGGAAACCGTCGTCACCAGGCGAGTCAACCCGGCCTGATCGCTATTGCCCGACCCCTCGAGGTCGAGGTTCACCCCGTCGAGGCTCTTCGCTTCGATCGCGCCGATAAGCGCCTTGGCAAGTGTGACGGCGGCGGTTGTGCTCGAAGTCAACTCGTCGAGCGAATGCTGATCGAAGTCATTTACGGTGAGAACTACTCGAGCTCCGGCACCATGAGCCCGGGTGATCAACGTGGACAGCGCCTGGCTTTCGTAGCCGTTCCAGCCAGCACCGGACTCATCCAACGTTCCGTTGGGGTTGATCCCGACGGAGAAATAGTCCAGCGTCGTCAATCCGCTAATGGCGAATCCATCGCTTTGGCCCAGGGCCCAGTAGGGGACGAAGCCGAAGACTTCGTGTGGCAAGAGGGGTGGCGCACCGGCCACCGAGGAGGGTGCGGGCACGGGCCCCACACTGGCGGGCGGAAGGAGCGGCGTCTTAGGCGCCGTCGGACTCCCAAAGGGAGGGAGTTGGGCATTGGCAGTAGCGATCTGAGGGCGACGAGCGAGCGCACCGGAGCTCGGAAGTTCAAAAACGACGAGACCGACAACCAGCGCCACAGCAAGCGCCGAGACCACAACCGTGGTGATGCGCTCTCGCACGATCGAAATCGCCAAGCGCACTCTTGCCACCTGAAGGCGACGACACAAACGGGTCAACGCGTGGGGGTTGTAACAGACCCAGACCCTGACCTTGGTTCCGCTGGCATCGCGTAATGCGTCTGTGCTGGCATCTATAGCCCCGACCTGCGAGTCAGAGTACTCCTCATAGAACTGGTCCTTTTCTTCGCCGTAAACGTTGGTCCGGCCCCCGAGATCATGGGGAACCGCATCGGTAAGGGGGCCGCGCCCTCGGAAGCCATTCACGGACCCAGTGTTCTAGGTGATTCTCAAAGGTGGCACTACGGCATCACAACATGTGATCGCACTGCGCACCACCCTGACCAGCCTGCCCGAGTTGCTCGTCCTTCAGGCTGACCAGGAATCCCTAATCCTTAATGAGGGACTTTGTGGGTGTTATCGGATTACTCGGGCACGTTCCCTTTCCTGGCACTTGCCGGAGTCCCGTGGATAATGAGTTCGGCGACGATGGGGGTCCGTCATTTGTTCTCCCGTCAAGCTCAATGTCGAAGGAAATCCTTTACACATGGCCACGGTGAGTTGGCCACCTATGCGACAACCCCTGCACGGATCTTCGCCAGCTCATTGTCGACCTCGACGGTCGGGACATCTGTTTTAGCTACGACACCGAATAGTTATCCTCCAGAGTTAGTACGTAGTTGCGGTCGGCGCCCGCAATGAGACCACCCTCGTCGGTCACGTCAATCTGTAGCTCGGACGTCAGCACCTTGACGTCCGCGGCGTTGATTCCCGCCACGTCGGGCAGGCCGACTTCGGGCTGGTTCGACTGCGCTGCCACCTGGTACATCTCCAGGGCGTCGGACAGCGCGCTCGACAACGCCTGAGCGACCGAGGTCATGTTGGCTGGAACGCTGGGGATGAGCGCGGTTAGATCGCGCAGCGCCGTGGTTATCGCATTCGTGACCGGCGCTACTGTCGCCAGAACCTGCGCTTGCGTATACGTCACGCTTCCCGTCGCTTCGTCAGCCTGCGCGGTCGTGAGCGAGGCCGCAGCATTCTTGTCGGCCGCGTTGATAGCGACAAGGTCGCCCACAAGAGCGACCTGAGCCGCTGGCGGCGATGGCTTACCTGCCTTACTCCCGGCAGCCAAGTGACCACACGCTTGGCTGTAGACTCCCATTCCCGGCTGATTACCCAGGCTGAACGGTGTGTGGCCGTTGCGCAGGGCGTAGTCGTTCTTATCGACGCGGACGATGAGGACTCGGGATCCCGACTGGCAATGGCCGCCAGACTTCACGGTGGACGCTTTGCAGGCGGAAATATCTGCCGCCACCACCTTCGCATGGCCCTTGGCCACCCTCTCGCATCGAACTGTTGCCGTCTGCGTATGCGATTTCGATGCTGCTCCCCCTGGCGTCGGAGTGCTGAGCGTCAAGGCCGAGATCGCCAACAAAACGGATACGCCCAGAATCGTTCGCTTCATCGCTGGTGCCCCCCATCGCCAGTCGGACACTGGCAGGGCCATGGTCTACGCAAACAGGGGATGTCCTCGCGTCTTGGCTGCCCGCAAAGCCGACCACCGATGTGATGGAGCGATGATCGGGCTTTCTCGCTAAAGGGTCGAAATAGGGGATTTAGGCCCAATAAAGCCGCCACGGCGAATATGGCCAGGATGTACGCCGTCTGCGTGATCAACGTTGCGTGCGGTGCAACCAGCTTGACGATGATCGGGCTGGAGATGGTGTTGCCGTAGTACACGAAGTCGAAAAGGAACCAGGCGATGGATGCCTAGGCGGCGATCGGCCAGGACGCCGCATCCCCGTGGCCTTTCCCTCCTCGTGTGCCTTCTTGTCGGCGTCCTTGGCCTCCAACTGAGCCAACTGGAAGCGCGGCGTCTCGTTAAGTTGACGGCGTAGATAAAAGACCGAGAGGGCGGGAATCACCCCGAAGCCGAGGAGGAGTCGCCAGACAAGGCTTTCCGACATGCCTGTCGAGAGGAGCGCAATGGCCAGCAATGGGCCGACTATAAGTCCAGCCCCCTGCATCGAAAAGACCAAGGCCACCATGCGGCCTCGATTGTTCTTGTTGGCGTACTCGCTCATGATGGTGGCGCTCACCGGGTAATCGCCCCCGATGCCGAACCCCAAGATGGCCCGAAACCCGATCAGCCACCAGATACCCGGTGAGAACGCCGAGGCGATCGCTCCCGCCGCCAGGACCAGCACCTCAAAGCCATAGATCTTCTTCCGCCCGATGCGATCGGCCACACGCCCGAAGACGATGGCCCCAGCCGCCGAAGTGAGCAGAGCCAACGAGGTGAGTAGTGACTTCTGGTACCCCGCAATGTGCCACTGCGAGGTGACGAGAGTGGCGACGACGCCGATGACGAACAGGGCGTAGGCATCGGTGAAAAATCCCATGCCCGAGATGAACATGATCTTCCAATGCTCCCGCGAGGTGGGCGCATTATCCAGTTGCTCTAATGTCTTCCGGCTGATCTAGCCGTCGTCCCCAGGGGAAAAGGCAGTGGGCGTCGCGGTAATAGACATGAGCCGGTCCCTTCGCATCCACTGTTGTGCAACGCAAAGGTCGCATCGTGGATGTCTTCCAAAGGTCCTTACCCCAAGAGGCACGAATCTACGGTGACACCAACACGATCTTTGGGTGAACGCAAGGGGTTGCCACCGGTGACCATTCCACTACGAACGAATATGCGCAGTAGTCCTGCGATCGGTCGCTATTCCAAGTAGGCAACGCCCGACTTCAGTGAAGTACGTGAGCAGACGAATGTTACGCGTTCAGTGCAACGCCTCTCGAAGGTTCAGCGGATCACAACGACGCCGAGGACGGAAAGCACAATAAGGACGACGACGACGATGCCGATAAGGCGAAACATGAGCGGTACTTACCCTTCGTGCGTCGATCCAAACGTCTCGAGGTCTACGCGAGCGAGTAACACCACTGGCAGGTGAGGAAGTGTTTGCACCTTTCTCGCATCGGGTTCTACGTCATTCCTCCCCAATCCGTGGGGAGGTGAACTCCGCCGGTCGCAGTTGCGGGAACGACCAGTGACGGAACTCTGTCGCACTTTGCGACGTGTTCGCCTTCTCCTGACACCATAACCAATGGCGCCGAGAGCGGGAGCAGAAGCGGCATGGAAACCTCAGGCGTGCCATCAAGACCACCGAGAGAAACGGGGACTGTATCTGGAAACGCAACGACCTCGTAGCCGATGAAGTCGGCGGTCGTATCGCGGTCGGCTGGGTACGTCGGACAGATTCAGAACGAGCCTGTCTCGGACCCGGCGCTTTGGCTGAGTGCCTGAATATGGCAAGGTTGTGGATAGTGAATGCGCTCGAGGGACGTGTCGCTGTGGTGACGGGCGCCAGCCGTGGCATTGGTGCAGGTATCGCCGTCCGTTTGGCCGCCGAAGGAGCAAAAGTCGCTGTTGTCGCCCGCACCTTGAAGTCTGAAGGGTCGGCAGGAGGCGCTTCACTCGAACGGACAATCGAGCAGATCGAGAAGGTGGGTGGCCGGGGGATCCCGGTCGTCGCCGATCTTTTGGATGCGCATTCGTTGGCGAGGATCGTCCCCGAAGTGGAGCGCTCGCTGGGGAGGGTGGACGTGATGGTCAACAATGCCGGCATCGCTATTTACCGTCCGATCGACGAGCTCACCTCCGATGACTTCCGGCAGCTGATGGATATCAACTACTTGGCACCGCTCGAGCTGGCGAAGGCCGTGATTCCGAGCATGCGCGAGCGCCGAAGAGGGTGGATCGTCAATATTTCCAGCGTCGTCGCCGGCCACGCGGGTTCACCCCCATACGACAACCTTGCGCCCCTCTTCAAGGTGGGCTGGCATTACGGGGCGACGAAAGCTGCGCTCGAGCGCTTCACTACCGGGCTTGCATCGGAGCTCAACTCCGACGGCATAGCCGTCAACGCGCTGCTGCCTGTTGCCGGCGTGCGGTCTTCGGGATTCGACAAGCTTATGGGTCGGGTAACTCAACGTCCGAATCTGCTTGAACCAGTAGAACAGATGGCTGAGGCGGCACTCGCACTCGCATGCGGCGATGCGGCCGTTCTGACCGGTCGTATTGTCACGAGTGCGGCTATCTTGACCGAGTTGGGCGTGGCAGTACGCACCCTCGATGGTTCGTCCCTGCTGGGTGGCGACTGCACGTCGGAATGGTGAAGGAGTTGGCCAGAGTCGTAAAGGAGGAGAAATGAGAGCAGCCGAACACGAGGTGATCACCGCAGCCGGCGGCGCTAACGGTATGAGTGGCGGAGCGGCACACCGAAGGGTTCAGTCCGGGGGGAGAGTCGGCGCAGTCAAAGACGTCGCCAGGAACAGGCACGCCGATGTCTGATCACACGGGTCAACTCGGCGATGTCGGTACCGCAGTGCTCTTCGAGAACGAGCGGGTCAAGGTGTGGGAGATGGACCTCCAGCCAGGCCAAGAGTCCGATCTGCACCGGCACGATCGGGACTACATCCTCGTCATCATCGAGGGGGATCGCATCGCCGGCGTACCACCGGAGGGGGTCGAGTCGGAGCACTACATCGAGGCCGACATCCAACCCGGCAAGGTCTATTACCAACGCTCCGGAGGAACCGAGACGGCCCGTAACGTCGGAGATCAGCGCTACTACGAGACCCTGATCGAACTGAAGGACTGAACCCGCCCACCGTTCCGTTCTGCGCCCCCCAAGTCGGGCGTCTCCCGTGCATGACCGTGGTTTGGGGGACATGATCCGGTGGGCCCAAAAGCGTTTCTCACCGAGAATCCTTGTATCCAAAGGGGACGGCGACGAACTGAGCCAACTGTCGCGCCGAATTCCATCACAACAATTGCCAACAAGAGTTTCGACGGGCTGCCTATCACGCGTGTGTCAGTGAGAGTGCGACAGCGCCACCGGTACGCCCGGCGACGGCCGCAGCCAGTGCCGTATTCGCCTCCTCGATCTCGAAGACAGAGGCGACATGCATCGAAAGTTGGCCAGAGGCGAGTCAATTCACGAGCTGGGCCAATCGATGCCCGTCGGGGCGTACATGCACATCCAGTATGGAAACGCCTCGTTCTGGCCGGCGGGGGGGGTCGCCAGTTATGGTGGCAAGGCGACCTCCATCGGCGATGAGCTCAAGGGTTGCGCTTTCAACCTGCACTAGAGGCAAATGCCTTCACGCGTTGGACCCCAACGAGTACTTGGATCCAGAAGTGCGGCTGCGTGTTTCCGTTCTCCCGGTACCACTCAGCGGTTGGTGATGAGTTCGATCCAACGGAGGGCGCTGTCCACGATCGGCTGGACCGCACCCAGAAAGTGGTCGGCATTCGGTACCGTCGTGATCGTGGTCTCCTCCCACCCTGCTACCTCTTGGGCGACCGTTGCTGGAGCAGAGAACTGGTCGTGTTCTGGGACGACGATGGCCTTGGGCCTGGGGTCGTTGCCGATATTCGAGGCGGACAGCATCTCTGACGGAGGTGCGAGCAGGTACCAGCCGGCGATCCGCTCGTCGCCGATACTCGAGGCGATCCCGGCCCCGAACGAGTAGCCGGCCAAGATCACCGGGAGTTGCGGCCATCGAGCGGCCCCTTCGTCCATTGCGGCCACGGCTTCCTCACCGGCAGTGGAAAGTTCGGCTGAGGAGAAGTCGAAGCGGATCGCTCTGACGGCAATCTCTGGCAGGCGACGGAACAAGCCTTCGACGAAGGGGTGGAATCGGTTGCCGCCGAAATGAGGATGCGGGTGCAGAAGCACGGCGATGCCCCGAGCCTGTTCTGCGGTGTTTATTTCTGGAACCACGCCGAAAGTCTCGCCTACTCCGACATCCTGAGGCCAGCGCGCCCGTCAGACGGCATTCTGAGAGAGCTACCCCAAGGATCTCTCGACGCTAGTGGCAACGACGTGGTTTGCCGAAGGTCTCGAGCAGATCGTTGCGGGGCTATGCCGTGGGTGGTCGGACCTCTTGGAGGGTGGGGTTTGGGGATGCAACGACCGAGGAAATATGACCCGCCGCAAGAAGTGGATCTGCGGACACATCTTCCAGCGTCCTTCCGGCTGGTTCGGGGAGCAGAGAGGTGATGGCGAACCCGAGCACCGCCGATGCGCCGGCGACACCCAGCAAACCTCTCAAGCCGATGTGGTCTTGGAGGACGGGGACCAGAAACACCCCAACAAAGGCCCCAAGTTTGCCGACACCCGCCGCTACGCCGTGACCGGTGGTACGCATGCTCACGGGGAACACTTCTGAGGGCAATACGAACGTCGTCATGTTCGGACCGAATTGAATGAAGAAATAGCTCAGGCCGAGGATCGCCAGGAACGGAGCCACGTGCTGAGTAAGGGCCGGAACGATTGCCAACACCACGAAACATGCCGCCATGATGGAAAACCCGATGAACTGCAAGCGCCGGTGGCCGATGCGGTCCATCTTGGTGACCGCGAGGAGGTAGCCCGGTACGGCAAAGATCACGAACATGCCCAGTGACCACAACAACTTGGTCTCTAGGGAGCCGTTGGATTGACCTCTTTCAAGATGGCTGGCAGAGACAGCGTGTTCCCGTAGTACGCGTAGTCGAAGAGGAACCACGCACCGGCGGTGCCCAAGAGCAGCTTCAGCATGCGTCGGTCGGACAAAAAACTCCGGAGATTCAGGCGCCCCGAGGCGATGCTCGAGCTTGTGGGTTGGGCAATGACACCATCGGAGAAAAGCCTCAGATCTTGCGCGGCCCTCACCGATTCGCCATGCACCTGGGCCAGGTAACGGGGTGACTCGGGCATTTTTGAGCGCAGGTAGACGACAGCGGCGGCCGGTATCGCTCCGAGGCCGAGCAGGATGCGCCATGTCAGTCCGTCGCCAATGCCCGAGGACAACAGCAACAGGGCAATCAGCGGTCCGACGATCAAGCCCAACGCCTGCATGGAAAACACCAGGCCAACCAGGCGACCGCGATCCTGACGATTGGAGTACTCGCTCATGAACACCGCCGAGACCGGGTAATCGCCGCCGATTCCCAATCCGAGCACCAAACGGGCGATGACAAGAAACACGAAGTCGGGGGCGAAGGCCGATGCGACCGCGCCGAAGATCATGATCACCGCGACGGAGACGTAGACCTTCTTTCGACCAATGACGTCGGCTATGCGCCCGAAGGTGAATGCGCCAACGAAGGCACCCAAGATCGCAGCCCCGGTCACCCAGCTGGTCTGGAGCGTACTGAGGTGCCATTGGATCGCCACCAGGGCAGCCGCCGTGCCGATCACGAAGAGGTCATAGGCATCGGTGAAGAACCCGACACCCGAAATGATCACGGTGCGATGATGAAACTTACTGGCCGGAGCTTCATTCAGAAGATCGGTGACAGTTTGGCCTTGACCCGGGCGACTGACGTCGCCAGAGTCCGCTGGCATGCCAGGCAAAGGGATCTTTCCCACTCGCGGCGAAAGCACACGCCACTCTTGCCGCCCCGGGTAATTCCGAGACCATCTAAAGATGAACGTTACGCGAACGAAATGCGAATTCTTGGTAATCCGTCCAGCTAGCCTGCAGTGGCCATGGATCCGATCCCTTCACCGCTCGACCCTATTGAAGTCCGGGTGATCCAGCTGTTTGCCCTGGTTTCCGAAGCCCTGGCCGGAGCCACGGAAGCGCTATTGGGCAACGATGCCTCCACAGGGTCGGCAGTGGTCGAGGGCGACCAATTCGTCGACGACCTCACCGCGGAGGTCGAACTTATGGTCTGGCGGCAAATCGACGACCAGCGGACTCCAAACGCATCCATGCGGCACTTGGTGGGAATCCTCCTGATCTTGCCAGAGCTGGAACGCAGCGGAGATCTTGCCGAGCACATCGCCCAGCGAGCGGTCACCAATCTCGGCGCTGAAATGAGTCCTCTCAGCAGAGGTATTACGCAACGTATGGCCGAAGTCGCGATAGGTATGTGGCGTGATGCCGCTGATGCTTACGCGGATCGAACGGCACGGTCCGTTTCGCTGCATGAAGACGACGAGGAGATTGACATTCTCCATGACCGGTTGATAGGGGAAATTGCAACCGAGACCATGCCAACTGCCATCGGCGCCCAAGTCACCTTAGTGGCCCGCTTCTACGAGCGGCTGGGCGATCATGCCGTCAATCTTGCTCGCCGAATCGAGATGTTGCACCATCTCAAGACACCAGACTGAAGCTTGGAGTCGCTCGTTCGCCGGGATGGGGAATATCGATCGTCAGAGGAGGGCCACATGTGGGCACACGTCCGAGGCATTGGGAACGTGCCCGTTATCGCTCGCAGCTGGAGCGGTTGAACGGCATCATGGGGACTGCACAAGGTCGATCTCGTTCTCCCCACCACTCGTGAGTCGATGACCCTCACCTCGATGTTGCGTCTACACGGGCGAGAACCCTCGATGGAACCTTGGAGGAAGAGCGCATGAGAAAACTGATCGAATCGACCCACGTTTCGCTGGGTGGAGAGGTTGGGTCACCCCAAGAGTGGGCATTCCCATATTTGAACGAAGAGCACAACGACTACGCCAAGGGTTTGCTGTTCACGGCCGATGCGCTCCTGCTTGGGCGAGTGACATACGAAGGGCTCTCGGCCGCGTACCCTTCGATGACCGCGGGCGAGACCGGAGCCCCGAACGACTTCATCGATCGCATGAACAGCATTCCAAAGTACGTCGCATCAACGACCCTTCGAGAGACGACGTGGAATGCCACGGTCATTGACGGGGAGGTCGCATCGTTCGTCGCCGACTTGAAGAAGCAGCCCGGTGGCAACATCATCAAATACGGGAACGGAGCGCTCGATGCCACGTTGATGGAGCATGGGCTGATTGACGAGTTCCACCTCGTGCTCGCTCCGGTCGCCGTCGGACGAGGCAAACACCTGTTTGAAGGCATCGACGCTGCCCCGGCGTTGAACCTCGCTGACGTCACGAGGTTCAGCAACGGTGTCGTGTTACTCGTCTACACCCCAGCGTGAGGATGTAGCTTCCCATCTCCCACGAATCGGACAGGAGAGAGAAGTCGCGCCGACTGCTGCGAACAGACGAGGCACCCTGTTCCCGAAACTACACTTGAGCTCCGTCATCGATAGCCGAGGATGTGCTCGCGTTGGGATGGCCTGATGTGTAAATCTCCTCACTCGCTACACTCACGAGGTGGGCGACGTCGAAGAAATAACAGCGCTGGTGTATCGCTACGCCGAACTCCTTGATGGGGGTGATCTCGAAGGAGTAGTGCGACTATTCGACGGAGCGACGTGGCGCTCCGCTGCGACGGGGGAAGTGCGCCAGACGCCGGAAGAGGTAAGAGCCGTCTATGACCGTGTCATCCTGTATGAAGGAACGCCACGCACGCGGCACCTCATGACGAATCTTTCAATCGAATTCGATGACGGCGGCGACGCGGCCTCAGGACGTTGCTACTTCACGGTCCTCCAAGGAGTTGTCTCAACCGAGCCGATCCAGACGATTCTTGCCGGGCGTTACCATGATCGCTATCGCCGAACCCCAGAAGGGTGGCGCTTTGCCGACAGGCTGTTCATCATCGACCTCATTGGAGATCAGTCGCGCCACTTCGGATGACCTTCGGGCTCGCCCTCCCCGTTTCGAGCGGGCCACCCGAGGGCGCGAGGAAGTACGGCCTTGGGCCTCGCGCAGCCCCCGCAGGAGGTCCGAAGGCGTTCGTTGTGGGGGTGGGGAGCGTGCCCGGACACGCTGCTGATGCACGAGAGCCCACTTTTCCTCCCAGGCCGCATCCTTGGACCATCGGCCATCGTCTCGTCTAGATTCCAGAGTCATGGTGGAATCTATTCAGCGCAATGCCCGTCAGGGCCCACCGTCGAGGAGCGCGCTGGACGTCCCATCTGGCCCTCGCTTTGGCGGGGATTGCCATCGGGTGAAACCGTGATGCCGGATTCCTACGGAACGGACATCTATACAGAGGCGATCGGTGACCCCGATACGTTGCCGAACCTCGGTCCGCTGGGCCCGATGGCGGGCACGTGGGAAGGGGCAAAGGGGTCCGATCAGCACCCCGTGGTCGAGGGCATAGGGCACGACGTGTTCATGGAGCACTACGACCTCCAACCCATCGATTTTCAGACGAACGGCCCACAGCTCTTCTATGGGCTGCGTTACCACACCCATATTCTCAAGCCGACCGAAGCGGCGACGTTCCATGACCAGGTGGGCTACTGGCTCTGGGAGCCGGCCGCGAGTGCCGTGACGCTCACCCTGGGAATCCCTCGAGGCCAGGTCCTCCTGGCATCCGGGCCGGCAGCGGCAGACGCCCGGGAGTTCGAGGTGACGGCGACCGTCGGTACCGAAGTCCACGGGATTCTGTCCAATCCCTTCCTCGATCGGGCATTTCGAACCAGCAGCTACCGCATGCACGTGACCATCAACGACGACGGGACTTGGTCGTACGAGGAAGAGGGCGTGTTGGAGCTCCCCGGGAGCGAAGAGCCGTTCCGCCACATCGACCGCAACACTCTGACGAGGATTGCCCCGCCTGTCCCCAACCCGTTGTCGCGGTTGGCGGAGCGCGATCCGAGTCTGGGCATCGGAAGCCTGCGCGATGGGGGCACGAACCTCTAGGACCCACACCGGGAGTGGCAAGCGCCGGCGACCCACGGATCCAATTCGCGATGGACTGGCCGGGTTGACCGGCGCTCTCAGGTGTTCTCGGCGACCGATTTCTCCTCGCGCAGCCAGCCTGGAGCGTGGCGGGCCGCCCATTCCTCACTCACCCAGCCCTTGATCATCGACCGCAGCGAATCCCAGTGGGTCACGGCAAGGAGGATGTGCCCCGCGACCACGACGAAGATGGCGAAGGCCAAGACGTCGTGCACGAACGTGGCGCCGGTGCGCCAACTAACCGGGAAGAAGCGGAACCACTTCAGTATGCAGCCGGTGGCCAGCATGATGACGATGGAGCCACCAATGAAGATGGCATTGAGTTTCTGGCCCGGGTTGAACTTGTCGATGACTTTGGGAGCGCGTTGACCGAACGCCCTCAGCCAGGCCACCTCGTCCTTGGTCCACACGTTGATCCGTCGAAGGTCGCGACGCATCTGTGTTCCCCAGGGACCCAGCACAGAGACAATGACGGGAACCGGAAGCGCCACGCCCGTCCACAGATGGATGTCCGCCAAGAGGGCTCGCCGTCCGACGACATCGGCTAAGGACCCGAAGTACAGGGGAAGTGCGGTCGCCATCAGAATCCCGAAGAGAAGGGCGTTGGCCCAATGGGCGGCCCGCTGCACACGATCAAACCGGACGATCCGGGGCATCAAGCGGGGGTGATCCTCGGTTCGGAGCGCCATGTCGTTCAGCTCAAGGAGGGGTCGGTCGGCCCGGTCGATCCGTCACGCCAGCCGTCGACCGGGTAGCCCCGCAGCTCCCAGAACCCTGGGATGACCCTGTCGACCACCCGGATGGCGGAAAGCCACTTGAGCGACTTGTACCCGAACATCGGTCCCACGTAGAGCCGCACCGGGCCCCCGTGCGGCGTGGTGACGGGAGCCCCCAGCATCCGATACGCCACGATGACTTCGGGTAACCGCGCTTGCTGCAGGGTGAGGCTCTCCGTGTCGGTGCCATCGTAGGACTCGAACGTGAGGGCCACCGCTCCGTCCTTCACCCCGGCCGTGTCAAGGATGTCGGACAGCTTGACGCCTTCCCAGTGCACGTTTGGAACGGTCCATCCGGTGACGCATTGGAACTCCTGCGAGAACGAGGAGCTGGGCATGGCTTCAAGGTCATCGAGGGTGAAGGTCTGCGGATGGTGGACCAGGCCGCTGACCTCGAGCCGATAGTCGGTCCGGGAAATGACCGGATAGTTCTCCGAAACTGTGTAGAGGCGGAAACGGTCGCCGCCCGGAAGAAGCCCGCCCAGCCCGGAGCCGAACGCGTTCCCCAGGACATTCTGGACCTTGGCTCCAAAGACGATTCCCACCGCTCCGAGGGCTCCCATCCCCAGGAATACCCTGCGACCGACTGCGATCCGTGGTGCCGCCTTCTTTTCGATCGGACCTTTCGACGAGGGGGGCACGCTCCGAGCCTACGTAGCGGAGATTCGCCAGAGGCATCACCCCTCGACCTGTCCGGCCTGAACATCGCCGTGGCAGCCGGGTGTGGGACCAGCTCGCGCTGGTGGTGGCCTTCGGAGAAGCGCCCGCTCCTGAACTGCCTACTGCGATTTAGGATTAGGTTCTCATCGTGAGCGGACAGGGATTCGAGGAGGGTTGCCAGTGGTCATGATCTCCGTAGGGGTCAACGGCGTGACGCATGAGAACGAGGTCGAGCCGAGGCTTCTCCTGGTGCAGTACCTTCGGGAGACCCTCGGCCTGACGGGAACGAATATCGGATGTGACACGAGCTCCTGTGGCGCCTGCACCGTGCTGCTGAACGGGGAATCGGTAAAGTCATGCACGTTGCTCGCCGTGCAGGCCGATGGGGCGGACATCACGACAATCGAGGGCCTGGCCGGTCCCGACGGGACCTTGCACCCGGTGCAAGAGGCCTTTCGCCAAAACCATGCCCTTCAATGTGGATACTGCACTCCGGGGATGGTCATGGCGGCGGTCTCACTCCTCGACGAGGAGGACCAGCTCGACGAAAATGGAGTGCGAGAGGGGCTCGAGGGAAATCTCTGCCGCTGCACCGGCTACCACAACATCGTCAAGGCAGTCCTCTCCTGCGCGTCTGACCGCGGCATGGTCACCGGGGCGGTCTCGTGATCCCCGCATCGTTCGACTACGTGCGCGCCGGATCGGTGGACGAGGCCGTCGCGCTGCTCACGGAGCACGGTGACGCAGCCAAATTGTTGGCCGGAGGCCATTCGCTGTTGCCACTGATGAAGCTCCGCCTGGCCACCCCCGGCGTGCTCATCGATGTGGGAAGAGTGGCGGATTTGTCCTACATCGAGGCCCGCGGTGACGAGATCGCCATCGGCGCACTGGCCCGTCACCACGATCTCGAAACGTCAGCGCTGCTCAAGGACCAGGTTCCACTGCTCTCCTACACGGCGCACCAAGTGGGCGATCCCCAAGTGCGGCATCGTGGCACCTTGGGGGGGACACTGGCCCATGGTGACCCGGCATCGGATCTCCCCGCGGCCGTTCTCGCCCTGGGCGGCACGCTCGTGGCCCAAGGGCCAAACGGGCGTCGCGAGATTGCGGCTTCCGACTTCTTCCGGGGCTTTCTCGAGACTGCCCTCGCGCCGGACGAGATGCTGGTCGAAATCCGAGTCCCGAAGGTGCCGGGCGCCGGGTGGTCATTCCAGAAGTTCAATCGCCGCGCCCAGGACTGGGCGATCGTCGGCGTCGCGGCAGTCCTGAACGGGCATGCGGGAATTGCGCTCGTCAACATGGGATCCACCCCGCTGCGGGCGGCCGGAGTCGAGGAGGCGTTGCGCGGTGGAGCGACCGTCTCGGACGCAGCGGCCGCGGCCGATGAGGGGACCGACCCCCCGAGCGACATCAACGCGACGTCGGAGTACCGACGGCATCTTGTGACCGTGCTTGTCCGCCGAGCGCTCGAGGAGGCAACCCGATGACGTTGGGTGCAGGAGTCTTTTCAGGAAAACCCATTCGACGCGTCGAAGATCCGGACTTGTTGCGAGGTGCGGGGACCTATGTCGACAACCTGAAGATCGATGGCATGCTGACGCTGTATTTCGTGCGGTCCCCGATCGCGCACGCCGTGATCACATCGATCGACACGACGGCGGCACGCGCCATGCCCGGGATCATCGGTGTGTACAGCGCTGGTGACTTCGATTTCCCGCTCGCGCCGGCGCTCATGGCGCTTCATCCCGCCGCCCTTCGGCCCGCACTCGCCAAAGACCGCGTCAATTTCGTGGGCGACCCGGTCGTCGTCGTCGTGGCCGAGTCGCGGGCTCTCGCGATGGACGCGGCCGAGCTGGTAGAGGTGGACTACGAACCCCTGGCCGCGGTGGTCGACATGGAGGATGCGCTGTCCGCTGACTCGTCGGTGCAGTTCGAATCGATCGGGAGCAATGTCATCATCGGGCTTCGCTCGGGTAGTGACGATCCGCTCGCGGGGTCCGATGTCGTCGTGCGAGGACGTTTCGAGAACCAGAGGGTGGCCGTCGTCCCCATGGAGGGGAGCGCCATCGCAGTCGATCCCACAGGGTCCGATTACGACCTGACGGTGCACATTGCGTGCCAGATGCCGCACATGATCCGCGGCGTGCTGTCGGGTTTGTTGGCGGTCGACCCCGAACGCGTGCGGGTCATCGCCCCGAATGTCGGGGGATCGTTCGGTGCGAAGCATCTCTCGGCGGAAGGGGTGGTCGCAGCCAAGCTCGCGCTGGAGCTCGGCCGTCCCGTCAAGTGGGTCGAGACGCGCTCGGAGAACATGGTCGCACTCTCCCACGGTCGCGGGCAGGTGCAGTACGTGGAACTGGGCCTCAAGCGTGACGGCACCATGGTCGGCATGCGGTGCCGGATGATCGGCGACGCGGGCGGCTATGCCGGGTTCGGGGGAGTCCTCGTACTCGGTCAGACAAAGCTCATGGCGCAGGGCGTGTACCACATTCCGGACATCGCCTTCGACGTGGCAGTTGTGGCGACGAACACCACCCCCATGGGTGCGTACCGTGGCGCGGGGCGACCGGAGGCGGCGGCGTTCTTGGAGCGGATCGTTGACATGGCGGCCGACGAGCTCGGGATGGATCCGATCGAATTGCGACGCAAGAACTTCATCCAGCCCGGGGAGTTCCCGCTCACCACGGTGATGGGCGCCGTGTACGACAGCGGCGACTACGAGGCCTCACTGAGCGAGGCCTTGCGCATCTCGGATTACGAAGGATTGCGACGCCAGCAGGCGGAACGGCGCGCCCGGGGCGATCGCCTACAACTCGGCATCGGCGTGGCCTGCTACGTGGAGGTAACCGGAGGAGGAGCTGAATTTTCCGAGGTCGAGGTGCACGACGACGGCATGATCACGGTCAAGGCGGGCACCTCGGCCCACGGGCAAGGTCACGCCACCGCCTTCTCGCAAATCGCCGCCGATCAGTTCGGTGTGCCCATCGAACGAATTCGCTACGTCCAATCGGACACGTCGCTCGTGGCACGTGGTGGAGGAACGGGCGGTTCCCGCTCCGTGCAGCTCGGGGGGACCGCCGTCCTGCAAACGTCAAAGCTGGTCGTGGAGCGAGCGAAGGAGCTCGTCGCGGAATTGCTGGAAGCCGCACCCGACGACATCGTGGTGATGGGCGATGGGCAGCTCGGCGTGGCCGGGGTTCCGAGTCGGGCCCTCGACTGGGGCGCAGTGGCGCGCGTGGCCTCGGAACGGGGCGAGCCCCTTCTGGTGCAGCACGACACCGATCCTGCGGGGTCGACCTTTCCTTTTGGCGCACACGTCGCCGTCGTGGAAGTCGATATCGACACGGGAAGGGTCGTTCCCATCGCGCACTTTGCGGTCGACGACTGCGGCGTCATCGTCAACCCGCTCCTGGTGGACGGTCAGGTGCACGGCGGGCTGGCCTCGGGAATAGCACAGGCGCTCTGGGAGCAGGTCCTCTACGACGAAGAAGGCAATCCCATCACGTCCACCCTGGCCGAGTACGCCATCCCGAGTGCGGCAGAGTTGCCGTCATTCACGACGGCGCACACAGAGACTCCGTCGCCGGTGAACGATCTGGGGGCGAAGGGGATCGGCGAGTCAGCGACGGTCGGATCAACGCCTGCCGTGCAGAATGCGGTCGTCGATGCCCTCAGTCACCTTGGCGTGCGCCACATCGACATGCCCTGCACGCCGGAACGAGTGTGGCGAGCGATTCGAGGGGCGACGGAAGGAACGCTGCCGGATCCTTGGCGCGAGCCGCGGGCCGAAATGGCCGCCTTCCCCAAGGAAGGCGCCGCGGGCGAGGACCTCGAGCGCGGAGCCGAAAGCGTGAACCTCTGATTCTCGCTTGGCCGCGCCGCCCTAGGCTTATATCTCGACCTTCGTCACTTCGACGGGATGCAGAGGTGCTAATTCGGTGACTGCCACTCCTTCGGCCGGGGGCGTGCCTTTCGCACGCCCGGCGACGCCTGACGATGTCCGTCGAGGACTCGAGGCCTGCGGCTACCTGGCCGACGAGGGCCTGTCCACGGCCGTGTACCTGGCCATGACCCTGCGGCGGCCCCTCTTCCTGGAAGGTGAACCCGGGGGCGGAAAAACCGAGGTCGCCAACGCGTTGTCACGGTGGACAGGCGGAGAGCTGGTACGTCTCCAGTGCTACGAGGGCATAGATGTCAGTCAGGCGGTCTATGAATGGGATTTTTCTCGTCAGCTCCTCCATCTCCGGGCGGCCGAGTTGGACGGCCCCGACCGTCGTGGTCCCGAAAGCAGCCGGGCGGTGGAGGACGAGCTGTTCTCGGAGCGGTTCCTGGTCCGGCGTCCGCTGCTGCGCGCCATCGCCGACTCGCCGGGCCGCCTCGTGCCGCCGGTACTGATCATCGACGAGGTCGACCGGGCTGACGACGAGTTCGAGGCGTTCCTGCTCGAGGTCCTGGCGGACTACTCGATCACGGTGCCGGAGCTCGGGACGTTTCGGGCCGCAGATCCACCGGTCGTCGTCCTGACATCCAACCGGACCCGGGACGTGCACGATGCGCTCAAGCGGCGGTGCCTGTACCACTGGGTCGAGCATCCCGAGTTCGAGCGCGAAGTGGCAATCGTGCGTCTCAAGGTCCCCGAGGTCGGAGAACGGCTGGCGCGTCAGGTCACCGCGGCGGTACAGGCGATACGGGAAATGGGCCTCTACAAGGCGCCGGGTGTGGCGGAGACCATCGATTGGGCCCATGCGCTCGCCGCATTGGGAACCACAGAATTGGACGAGAGCGCGATCGTGCGCACCCTGGGCAGCATTGCCAAATACCGCGAGGACGTCGAACGTGTGGCGGGTGCCGACCTCGGCCGGCTGGTCCAAGAAGCGGTCCGGCGTGGGTGACGTCGACGTTGAGGCGGTCACCCCAATTCTGGTGGCCTTTGCCGGAGCTCTTCGACAGGCGGGCTTGACCGTGCCCGTCGACAGCGTCGTGCACTTCGTCAGCGCCGTCGGCGCTGTCGGGATCGAACGCCGCTCCCTGGTCTATTGGGCCGGAAGGTCCGTGTTCGTCCAACAGCACGAGGACATCGCCACCTACGACCGGATCTTCGACTCGTTCTGGTCCGGCCAGACTCCGTGGTCGGACGCGTCGCCTCCGCCGACCGATCCGTCCGTCGACGAGGGTGATGACGCGACGTCTGCATCGCCGGGTGAGGAAGATCTCCCTCTCCCGGTCTCGGTCATCAGCTACAGCGACGTCGACCAACTTCGTCACAAGGACTTTTCCGAATGCTCTCCCGAGGAGTTGGAGGAGATCGCTCGTCTCTTGCGGGAGGTCCGGGTGCAAGCGGCGCGGCGGTCCCGGCGGATGCGCCGCTCCAAACATCACCACGGTCGTCATGACACGCGGGCGACGGTCCGCCGAGGCCTGCGTTCGGGTGGCGAGGTCGCCCGGATCATGCATCGGGAGCCCAGCCAGCGTCCCCGAAGGGTGGTCCTGTTGTGTGACGTGAGTGGCTCCATGGAACCGTACTCCCGCGCCCTCTTGCGCTTCCTCCATGTCGCGGTGGCCGGGAGGGGTCAGGTCGAGGCGTTCGCCCTGGGAACGAGACTGACCCGACTGACACGCCAGTTGTCGCTGCGCGATCCCGACCTCGCGTTGACCCAGGCCTCAGAGCGAGTGCTGGACTGGTCGGGAGGAACCCGGCTGGGAGAGGGGATCGGGACCTTCAACGACCGCTTTGGCGTTCCGGGCATGGCACGAGGCGCCATCGTGGTGATTCTCTCCGATGGGTGGGACCGCGGCGATCCGGAGCGTCTGGCCCGTGAGATGGACCGGCTGCATCGGGCGGCTCATCAAACGATCTGGGTCAACCCGCTCAAGGCATCGGACGGGTACGAGCCGTTGGCCCGGGGTATGGCGGCCGCCCTTCCCTACGTCGACCAATTCGTCGAGGGACACTCTGCGGCCTCCCTCGATGCCCTGGTCAGCGTGATCGCACAGTGACAGCACCGGAGGGACGTGCCGCCCCTGCCTGTAAAATGCGGAGATGGACCCCATGAACGAAGCGAGGCTTGTGTGAAGGGCGTACTGGCGGACATCGAGCGCTGGCAGGAAGCAGGTCATCGCGTCGCCATCGCCAGGGTCGTCGGTGTCATCGGATCCGGACCCCGTGACGCGGGAGCCACCATGGTCGTGAGCGACGAGGGTGAGGTTGCTGGTTCGGTCTCCGGGGGCTGCGTCGAGGGAGCAGTGGTGGCCGAGGCCCTCGAGGCGCTCGCCGATGGCCGGCCCAGGCTCTGCACATTCGGATATTCCGATCAGGAGGCGTTTGCCGTCGGGTTGACCTGTGGCGGAACGATCCGGGTCTTCGTCGAACCGTTGGACTGGTGAGCCGGCTCTACGCCGTCCTGCGGGACTGCCTCACGGCCGAAGAGCCGGTGGCGTTGGCCACGGTGATCGAGGTTTCCGCTGACGCGGGCGGGACGACCCCGTCTCCAGCGGTTCCCCCCCGCGTGGGAGCCAAAGTACTGGTGCGAAGTGCGAACGACATTCTGGGCTCTCTCGGGGACCCTGATCTTGATCAGGCCGTGGTCAAGGACTTGGTCGGGGCGCTCGAGTCCGGGTTGACCGGCGAACGACACTACGGATGGAGGGGCGAGATCAGCGGGACCTCAGTCGCCGTGTTCATCGAAGCGTTCACCCCGGCGCCCCACATGGTGATCTTCGGAGCTGTGGATTTCACCAGGGCGCTGGTGCGTGTGGCCAATGTTCTGGGATTCCGCGTCACGGTGTGCGACGCCCGACCCGTGTTTGCGACACGCGTGCGCTTCCCCGATGCCGATGAAGTGGTGGTCGACTGGCCCGATCGGTACCTCTCTCGCATCGGGGGGCAGCTGGGACCGAGTGACGCAGTGTGCGTCCTGACCCACGATGCCAAGTTCGACGTGCCGGCGATCGTGGGTGCGCTGGCGACCGACGTGGGCTACATCGGCGCAATGGGCTCGCGGCGTACGAAACAAGACCGCGAAGGCCGTCTGCTCGAGGCGGGGGTGACTGAGAAGGATCTTTCTCGGATAATGGCCCCCATCGGGTTGGACATCGGGGCGAGGACTCCCGAGGAGACCGCGGTGGCGATCTGTGCCGAGATCATCGCCTTCCGCTCGGGGAGTGCTGTTGCTTCCCTGCGGGATGGGGCCGGACCGATACACCGAACCCCCACGGGCGGATACCACCAGGGCCTGGCGGGGCGTTGAGCGGAGACCGGAACCAGGGCTGTGTTGGTCGTTTGCCGTGAGCACGGCCGGCATCCTCCTTGCCGCCGGTGGCGGCAGCCGATTCGAAGGGCCTGAGCACAAGCTGCTCTCGGAATTCCGGGGCCGCCCCCTTGTCTGTTGGGCGCTCTCGGCCGTCACGGCCGGCGGATTCGACGAGGTGGCCGTCATCGTCGGCGCAGTCGCTCTGGGGTCGCTTGTGCCGGCGGGGGTCAGCGTCATCGAGAATGCCGACTGGGCGACCGGGCAGGCCAGCTCCCTGCAAGCCGCGGTGTCGTGGGCGGGTGCGCGAGACCACGGGGCCATCGTGATCGGCTTGGGGGACCAACCTCTGGTTCCGGCGTCAGCGTGGACGGCAGTGGCGTCGGAGCCCAGCCCGATAGCGGTGGCGACGTTCGGGGGTCAGCGTCGACCCCCGGTCCGTCTCGCACGCGAGGTCTGGCCGTTGTTGCCCGCCGTGGGGGACGAGGGGGCGCGCGTGCTCATGGGAGAACGGCCTGACCTGGTGCGAGAAGTAGTTTGCGAGGGCCAGCCGGCCGACATCGACAACAAGGAGGATCTCTACCGATGGAGCTGAAGAATGATTTTCGGGTATCTGTTCCCATCGATGTAGCGTGGGCGGTGCTCACGGACCTCGAGCGCATTGCGCCCTGCATGCCCGGAGCGGAACTCCAAGAGGTCGAGGGCGACGAGTACCGCGGCATCGTAAAAGTGAAGGTCGGGCCGATCACGGCGCAGTACAAGGGGACGGCGCGCTTCGTGGAGAGGGACGACACCGAACATCGGGCCGTCCTGCGAGCCGAAGGCCGTGATACCCGAGGCCAGGGCAATGCATCGGCGACCGTCATCGCCACCGCCACATCCGACGGGGACGGGACCGTGGTCTCGATCGACACGGATCTGTCCATAACCGGAAAGGTCGCGCAGTTCGGTCGTAGCATCATGGGCGACGTCAGCACCAAAATGCTCGGTGAGTTCGCCGACCGGTTGGAGGCCGACGTGCTGTCCGGGGCGCCCGCGCCGAAACCGAGTGAGGAATCGAATGCGCAGTCCCAGCCGGGGGCGGAGGAACCTCCCGACAGCTCGAGTCCCTCATCGGTGCGAACCATCCACTCTGCTCCGGCCCAACCGGTTGACCTGCTCGGCACGGCCGGTCCCTCGGTCCTGAAGAGAATCCTCCCGCTTGTGGCCGTACTGGGCCTGATCATCGTGCTCTTGCGTCGACGGCGGCGCTGAGCGCCACGTCGTGGACGGCTCCAGTCGAGGCGCGACAATGGTGGCATGGGCAAGATATTCGAGGGCATCGACGAAGGACTGGCGAAGTGGCTCATGGACCAACCGGTCTTCTTCGTGTCCACTGCCCCCCTCGACGGGGAGGGGCTGATCAACTGCTCGCCCAAGGGGAACCGGCAGGAATTCGTCGTACTGGGAGAGCGCAAGGTCGCCTATCTCGACCAGACCGGGAGTGGCATCGAGACCATCGCCCACCTGCACGAGAATGGGCGGATCGTCGTCATGTTCTGCGCGTTCGCCGGGCCGCCGCGGATCGTGCGCCTTCACGGCCGGGGGCGACCGGTGGTGGTCGATTCCCCCGAGTTCCCGGAGTTCTCTGGCCACTTTCCGCGAGGGTCCGGGGTGGGCGTGCGCTCGGTCATCGTGGTCGATGTGGATCGCGTCGCTGATTCATGCGGCTACGGCGTTCCGATCATGCCTTTCGAAAGCCACCGGCCGACCTTGGACCAGTGGTGCGCCCGGAAGGGTCCTGAAGGCATTCGCGACTACTGGAGAGACAAGAACGCCACCAGCATCGATGCCTTGCAGGGTCTGCCGCTCGGGTAGGGCGCGACCGAGCTGGGACTCGGCTTAGGGTGCCGAACCCTCCTGATGGGTCATCCGTCCTTCGGGACCTGTGCGTTCCCATTCTCCCGAGCGACCACCGGATTTGTGCCAGACGGTCAGGGCCTCGATCGAGGCCGAGGGATCGACCTCGAGCAACGCGTGGAACAGGGTCAAGGCCGCGACCGCACATGCCGTCAACGCCTCCATCTCGACGCCTGTCCGCTCGACGATCTCGGTGATGGCGCTGACCGCGAAGTGATGCGTCTCCACCCCGATGTCGACCCTCACCCGATCGATGCGGATCGGGTGGCACAGGGGAATGAGCGACGCCGTCTGCTTGGCGGCTTGGATACCGGCGAAGCGTGCGGCTTCTACGATGTCGAGTCCGTCCTCGGAAGCCGAGAGGGCGCGGGCCGTGCCGACTTCGGTCGCGACGACGCACTTGGCCACGGCGACGCGCCGCGTGAGTGGCTTCTGCGTCACGTCGACCATGCGGGCCCGGCCCTGCTCGTCAATGTGGGTCAGGCCGCTCTCTCCCGTGTCGTCGCGCGGCCGGGGCGTCGTGCCGCTCACCCGCCCGAGACGGGGGGAATCACCGCCACCTCGTCATTGTCGTTCACGAGGGCACCCGGGTCGACGGCATCGCCGTTGAGCCACACGCTCGACGTTGCCAGGATCTGCACGAACGTATCGCCAAATCGCTCTTCGGCGGCCGCAATGATCCCGGCCACGTCGCGGCCGGGAAGCATCACACTGGAGACCCCCGCGGCTTCCCGAGCCGGCCCAAAGAGAAGAAGTCGTGCCATCGTCAGCCGCCGATCATGGACATGGAGCGGACCGGACTCAAGAATCCCGGCTCGTTGATGCCGTGGCCGGGGAACTTCCCCCACACGGCCTCCCGGAAGAGCAAGGCGAGGTCGGCGTCGTTCCCGCCGCTGCGCAGGATGTCTCGCGCCGTGCGCTCGTCGTCGGAGAACAGGCAATTCCGCAAGCCGCCATCCGCGGTGAGCCGCAGGCGGTTGCACGTGCCGCAAAACGGCTGGGTCACGCTCGAGATCAACCCTATTTCCCCTTGCCCGTCGGAGAATCGGAACCGCTCGGCCGGGGCGGGTCCAGGCAAGTCCGAGAGTGGCTCGAGTGGCCAGATGGCCGAAATACGCTCGAACACCTCGTGGCCCGGCACCAGGCGGCTCCTGTCCCATTCGCCTTGGGCATCGAGAGGCATGAATTCGATGAACCTCACGATGCGCCCCGTGTGGCGGGCAAAGGCTGCGAAATCAACGATCTCGTCGTCGTTCTGGCCTCTGAGAAGCACGACGTTCACCTTGAGGGGTAAGAGGCCGGCCGCCTCGGCGGCATCCATGGCCTCGAGAACGACCGCGAGGTGCCCGCGTCGCCGAATCTCTGCGAAACGGTCAGGGCGCAAGGAATCACAACTGACGTTGACCCGGCGGAGCCCGGCCGCGGCAAGGTTTCGAGCCACGGGAGCGAGCTCGGTGCCGTTCGTCGTCATCGCGAGATCGTCGAAGCCGAGTTCGGCCAGACCGCGGATGAGGCTCGGCAACCCCTTGCGAACAAGCGGCTCACCGCCCGTGATCCGCAGTGATGTGACCCCAAGCTCCCGCGCGACGCGCGCCACACGGAAGATTTCGTCAAAGGTCAGCAGATCATGTCGGGGCAGAAAAGAGAGCCCTTCCTCGGGCATGCAGTAGACGCATCGCAGATTGCAGCGATCGGTCACCGAAATCCTGAGATCGTCATGGACGCGCCCGTAGGTGTCCACCAAGGGCCCTTCGAGGGGCATCGCATAGGCGGTGGCGGACGCCGACCGATGCCCGTTTACATGCGGTTTCACGGAAATTCGCACGGACACAGGCTGCGTCACGAGTTCTCCGTCGAGAGCCGGTCATCGATGGTCCCGCCGCCCTCATCCAGGCTATCGGCGTCGAGCAGGAGGACCCGGACATCTCCAAGTTCGGGCACGCCCAGGCCGTCGGGGAGCAGGATCAGGGCATTGGCCTCGGCCATGGACCGCAGTTGATGCGACTCTTGCCCGTCGGTCGTGCTGACGCGCCAGTCCCCATGGTCGTCCACGTTCACCCGTGCGCGCAGAAGGTGGAGCTTGCCATCCCTCTGGCGTTCGAGTGGATGGGCGGTGGAGGCGCGCACGACGGGTCGGTGGAGGGATCGATGGCCGCTCAGGGCCCGGATCGCGGGTCGGACGAAGAGCTCGAAGCTGACCATGGCCGACACCGGATTTCCCGGGAGCCCGAACACGGGCGTGCCCGAGCTCGCCAGAATCCCGAACGCAAACGGCTTGGCGGGCCTGATGGCTACTTGCATCCACCGCATCGTCCCGCCACTCAATTTCTCCAGGACGACCCGGACAAGATCGAGGTCGCCCACGCTGACGCCGCCGCTGGTGAGGATGGCATCGCACGTCGCGGCTCCACGCAGGAGGACCTCGACCAGCGTTGCTTCGTCGTCCCCGACGACACCCAGGTCGACGCAGTCCCAACCTTCCCGCCGGCACAAGGCCAGAAGGGTTGGACGATTTGCGTCGCGAATCTTTCCCGGGGGGAGCGGACCGGAGCCCGAGAAGAGCTCGTCGCCCGTCGAGAGAACGCCGACCTTGGGACGGGAATACGTCAGGACGCGTCCCACGCCCTGGTTGGCCAGGACGCCCAGGTGGGCCGGAGTCAGGAGGGTTCCGGCTGGGGCCACGACATCACCTACGGCGACGTCGCGGCCCGGTTGACGGACGAAGTTGCCCGGGCGGAGCTGTCGCTGAATTGTGACGGTTCCGCCACTCTCGTCAGTACTCGTCTCTTCGATCATGCACACGGCGTCGGCACCTGCTGGAAGTGGTGCACCGGTCATGATGCGAACGGCCTGGCCGGGCCCCACCGTTGCTTCGAGGACGTGGCCGGCCATGACTGCGCCAATGACCTGTAAGTCGACGGGTGCCCCCGCGGTGTCGTCTGCCCGTACGGCGAAGCCGTCCATGGAGGAGTTCGCGAACGAGGGCACCGGTTCCGTGGCCACGACGTCCGTGCTCATGACGCAACCGAGAGCTTCTTGGACGGGGACCGAGCGCGGAGGGAGGGGAGCACAGAGCTCCAGCACGAATCGCTGCGCTTCTCCGAGGGGTATCACAGCGCGTGGGACCCCGACGTCGTCGAGGCAGCGGGCGCTCCGGCGCCCGCATGGTCGCTCGTGCACACACTCCAATCCGATCCGCCCTCCCAGGTCTCGTGCTTCCAGATCGGAACGGTGTGCTTGAGGGTGTCGATACAGAACTGCGCGGAGGCAAAGGCCTCACCCCTGTGTGGGGTCGACGTCACCACGACGACAGAGATGTCCCCGACCTCGAGCCTTCCGACCCGATGCAGGAGCACCAGGCGGCCGATCTCCGGCCACCGGGTACGTGCCTGCTCTGCCACGGAGGTCAGGCGGGGCACGACGTGTTCGAGATAGGCCTCATATTCCAACGATGTGACGCCGGGACGTCCGTCGGAGTGGTCGCGTACCGTGCCGCAGAAGGTCACGATGCCGCCACAACCGGGAAGGATCGACCACTGCAACGCCCGATCCACCGGAAGCTCGCCGTCGCTGACCCCGATCCAATCAGGCCCCTCGGGAGGCTGGAGCTCGCTCATGGTCATGAGGCCGTCCTTCCGCTGGCTCCGTACGCGGCCATGTCGTGACCCCGATCCCGGGTAGCGCCTCGGCCTGTGCTGGCCGAAATTGTTCGGAACTGGTCCCCAATCACAGACTCAAGTTACCCGGCGAACGAGGTGGAGGATCACCCGGCAGGCCTGGCAGCTGGGATTTCGGGAAAAAGCGGCCCAATCAGTGTGGTCGGCCGCCCGTAAGGAGTTCGAGGGCATGCGGCAGCACGTCGATCACGGCCTCGATCGACTCGACCGCACCTTTCGGCGATCCCGGAACGTTGAGGATCAGGCATTGACCCACTGAACCGGCCACACCACGTGAAAGTCGCCCCAGGGGGCTGACGGCCCGCATGGCCTCGGCCAAGCCCGGGGCTTCACGCTCTATGACCCCTCGTGTGGCCTCGGGTGTCAAGTCCGTCGGAGAGAACCCCGTGCCTCCGGTCGTCACAATGAGCCCGGCGAACGAGGCCGAGAGCTCGGAGAGAACTCCCGTGACAGGCGCCACACCGTCTGTGGTCGTGCGCCGTTCGACGACAACGAACCCGTGGTCACCCAGGGCGGCCGAGAGGGCCTCACCGGACTTGTCCTCTCGTGTCCCCTGGCTGACGGATTCAGAGACGGTCACGACTTTGGCTGGCCACGTCACGGGCACAACGCTACCTTCCCGGCTCCGTGGCCGAAGATGTCAGGCGCACCTGGCGAGCACCCCGTACGCCAGCACCGCCGGCTCGCCACTCGGTCCAAATTGCTCGATACGAATCCGATCCACCGGTTGATCGAGCTCAACCAGGAGTTGGCTCGCGGCGTGGGCAAAGCTTGGAGACCCGCAGACGTAGGCGGTCGCGTCGGGAATGATGGCAGGTGCAAGGTCCTCGGTCGTCAATCGGCCGACAGGTCTCGCGCTGAGGGGTGGAGCGCTCCGCGTGTAGACGATGGTCGTCCCGGGGCCCGGAAGCTCATCTGCGTAGTACAGGTCGCCCGGAGAGCGGCACGAGACCACCAGCCGGAGCAGCTCGGAGCGATTCGTCATCCGGGCAAGGCGCATCATCGCCATGAGGGGAACGACGCCGGAACCACCGCCTACGAGAATCGCGGACGTGGCGCCGTCCCACACGAACCAACCGCCGATGGGTCCGCGAACCTCGAGTTCGTCACCGACCACGACGTCCTCGTGGAGAAATGTTGAAACTTCACCTCCCTCGAGGAACTCGACGGTGAGTTCAATCGCATTCGAACCGTCAGGCGGAGAGGCTACCGAGTACGACCGCGAGGCCGTATAGCCATCAGGGGCGGTCAGTCGCACGATGTAATGCTGACCGGCGAGGTGTTGCGAAGGTGCGGCAAGGGCAAGGCGGTAGGTCTTTGCGCGCGCGGTCTCGGGCCGGATCTCCGTCACGGTGGCTGTTTGCCAGGGGTCATGATGCGGCGCGTCGCCGGGGATAGTCGCCCTAGTCGCCCTGGTAGCGCTGCTCGAGCCATGGGTCCCCGTGATNNACCCACTTCGCGCTCTTCCAGAAGTACAGATGCGGCACCAAGAGCCGGGCGGGCCCACCGTGCTCCACGGCGAGCGGCTCGTGCTCATACCTCCACACCACCCAGGCCTGGCCTCCTCTCACGTCGGCCAGGGGAAGGTTGGTCGTATACCCCGTGTGGCTGAAGGCGAGCACATGGGTCGCGCGCTCCTGTACGCCCGCCAGCGCCAGCAGCGTGTCAACCGACACTCCCTCGAAATTGACGCCCAGCTTGGACCACGTGGTCACACAATGGATGTCGCCGGAATACGCAGAGGCGGGCAGGGCGTGTATCTCGTCCCACGTCCACGTGGTTGTGCGCTCAACCAGCCCTTCCACTGTGAACGACCATGTCGCCAAGTCGAGTTTCGGCGTGACCTCCGCTGTGAGCACGGGCCATTGATTGCCGGCGTCATATTGTCCCGGGGGAAGTCGGGGATCACGTGCGGCACGCCCACGTCCAGCGAATCCTCTGGTGAACTTCGCCATAGGGCCCCTTTCGACGTCGCGCCGGCCGGAGAACGTCGCGTGCCCTCACTTTATGGGTCGCGCCGCGCTGGCTGCCGACGTCATCGTGACCATGGGGTGCGGCGATACCTGCCCGGTCTACCTCGGCAAGCGCTACCTCGACTGGGACCTTGACGACCCGGCGGGCCGGTCCATCGACGCGGTGCGCCCGATCGTCGAAGTGATCGACCGGCGGGTCCTCGCGCTACTGGCGGAATTGGTGGGTCCGGAGGGCTCACCCCCTGAATCCTGGCGTGTGCCAGTGCCAGCCCGGCTGCTCGTCCTGGTCGGTGAGGGTCCCTCGCTAGCATGCTCTCTGGCACGACGATCAAGGAGCAACGATGGACGACGACAGGGCCAGGGAACTGCTTGCCTCGGAGCGCCTCCGCACGGAACGCCTTCTGGCCGACGTGACTGAGGAACGTGAGGCTGATCGGACCGCGGCCAATCAGGAAGGTGACATGTTCGATTCCGCCGAACCACTGACCGAGCAAGGTACCGACGATTCCATCGTCGCCGAACTGCAGAGCCGGCTTGATGCCATCGACAGGGCGGAGGAGCGTCTCGCAGCGGGTACCTATGGTCGCTCGGTCCGGAGCGGCGTGGCAATCCCCGACGATCGTCTCGAAGCAGATCCCGCCGCCGAGTTGACGGTCGAGGAAGCGCAAGCGGATTCGTAGAGCGGCTGCGGCTGTAGTGCGCCGCCGTGCTCGTGACGAGTCCCAAAGGAGTCAGCGCTCCTTCATCCGACGTTTCGTGCATCTGATCTGATCGGGGGCAGAGAGATTCTTTGGCGCGTCGATGGCGCACGGGTGAACGCGTGAACGCTTCTGCGTCGATGCATCGAGTTGTGATCGATCGAACGCGTCTGCCGCGTAGACCCTCCCTCCGAGGGCGTCCTGCTGAAGAACTACTACGGCACCGGCGCACACCAGCCTGGACAACTACATCTCCCTGGCTTCGGGGCAGGCTCCTGAGGCGGACACCCAGAACGACTGCGGCACCATCGACTCGACGTTCAGTAGCAACTCGAACATCGTCACCACCGGTGCGGCCGCTGGTGACTCGAACTGGACCTTCGGCCAGGCCCTCTCGCTGCTCGGGGCCAACGCTGCGCCTGGCACTACTCAGGCAACAACCAACGGCTGCACCTACCCAACCGAGGTCCCGACTCTCTTTGACCAGTTCAACGCCGCGGGCGTGAGTTGGAAGGGGTACGCCCAGGACCTCGGTGGCGCACAGCCCATCGGATCCACGTCTTTCGTGTCGGACAGCGTTCCGGGTCGTGAGGACGAACTCTGTGGCGCCCCGGGAACCACTTCCAACAACCCGGCCACCAATCCCGTGTTCATGAACGGCGCCCACGGGTTCCCCTCTGACGTGAGCGCCTACACCGGAGCCTCGTTAGTCGCCGGCACAGGCACGGCCAACAATCCCCAGTTCTCGGACCAGTTCGTGGCGAAGCACTTCCCCTTCAGTTGGTTTGCCTCGCTGACCGGCGGCGGCGTGGGCAATCCGATGGGCACACCGCTCACCGAACCCCAGGCCTCAGCCGGCGGCGGTACTAACTGCGACAGCAACCACATCGCCAATCTGGACGACCCGAACCACGGCCTGATCCATGACCTCAACGCCAACACGGTCCCGCAGTTCAGCTGGATCACTCCGGACAACTGCAGCGACGCCCATGACACCACGTGCAAGGGCAACAACCTGTCGGGGGCCTTCGCCCTCTACACGAGCGGGCCCCACGCCGGTCAGGTGAACCTGAACGCCCCCATCTACAATCCGCCGGGTTTGCCGGCCGACGACCCCGAGGCCACCACGCCCCGGAACTTCACCGGGGGTCTGTACGCCTCGGACCTGTTCCTGGCGTACTACCTTCCGCTCATCGAGCAGTCCTCGGCCTATACGAACGGCGGCCTGATCGACGTCACCTTCGACGAAGGCGAACCGTCGTTCACCTACTCGGGCAACAGCTTCAACAACGTGCTGACCAACACCAGCGTGGCCAGCGGCGTCCCGCCGATGCCTGCCGGACAGGGGACCTCGTCACCGCAGGGCTCGGCACCCGCTGACGCTCCTACCTATGGGACGCCCGGATCGTTCGCACCCGGTGCGGACTCAATCTTCGGTGCCTTCAGCATTGCTGGTGACTCGGCCGGTGAGAACATCAGCGGCACCAACCTCAACTCGGAGCCGACCGGCCCCAACTCGACCTGGCGGGATCGACGCAGCACTGACATCCGTCGCCATCGGAGCCAAGAGTGTGGAGTCGACAACCCACCTTCCGATGAAGGTCGTGACATTCAACACGATGGAGGCGGTGGCGCTCCTCACGCTCTGCCCATCCGACCAGAAGCTGTTGCCCGCCTCAGACCGATCGAAGGTACGCGCCTTGGGTCGTGCGCTCGCCAGATAGTCAGGGTCCGACCTCGCCCGGGACGGCGCATGGTGACACAGAGGCATGAGGGGTGGGAGCCGGCTCGACCCTTGACGGCTCCCCGAGGGGCCTGGCCTTGCCAATGAGTGTCGAAGTGACGCATCGGGTAAGAAGGCAGGGCACATGTCCCTGTCCACCGACGAGCAGAGAAGCAACCCTCCCCGCACACGGTGGACCTGGTTCTTGTGCGCGCTCGGCGTGGTGGGTGCGGTCGTCGCGCTGGGCACCGCACCCCATCAGGCACGGGGAGCGGCGGGCCAAACCTGGACGCCTTTCGTCTTGGTGGCCGGACTGTTGCTGATCGGCCTGGTGGCCGAGGGGGACGGCCTGTTCCGTGCCGCNNGTCGTGACTGCGACGCTCAACCTCGACACGTCGGTGGTGTTCCTCACGCCCGTGCTCGTCGCCGCCGCCCGCCACCGGGGAGCGGGTGAGCGCCCGCTTCTGTACGGATCCATCCTGCTGGCCAACGCCAGTTCCCTTTTTCTTCCCGGATCGAACCTGACGAACCTGATCGTGGTCGGCCACATGCCGCTCTCGGGAGGCGCCTTCTTGGCGCTCATGTGGCCCGCGGCCCTCGTGGCCTGCGTCGTGACGTCGGTGTCTATCGCCGTCTGGGCCCGACACGACCTCATGGCGAGCGCGGCGCCTGTCACCGAGGTGGAGCGGCCGGTCGTCGGGGTGGGCGTCCTGGCCGTACTGCTCGCCGTGATCCTCGTGGTGAGCCTGCGGTCTCCCGCGCTGCCCGTGCTCGTCGTAGGGGTGGTGGCGGTCGCGGTGCGGGTGGCACAACGCCACATGGGGGTCGATCAAGTGGCGGGCATCGTCGGTGCGCCTGTACTTGTGGGCCTGTTCGGCATCACCATCGGACTTGGCGCGTTGGGACGCGTGTGGAGTGGTCCGGCGACGCTCCTGTCGCACGCCGACGGCGTCGGCGTGGCGGCCATTGCCGCACTGACCTCGGTCCTGGTGAACAACCTGCCGGCGGCAGCCCTCCTGGCCGCCCGCAACCCTCATCACTCCGCCCAACTCCTGGTTGGTCTCAACCTCGGGCCGAATCTCTTTGTGACGGGGTCGTTGGCCTGGTTCCTGTGGCTCAGGGTGGCCCGGGCGACCGGCCTCAACCCGTCACTCTGGCAGGCCAGCCGGCTCGGGTTGGTGGTCGTGCCGCTCTCGATTGCGGCCGCGCTCGGTGCATTGGCCCTGGCGGGATCAGGCTGACGGCGTGGTACGGCCGGGCGGCCTGAGCTCGAGGAGTCGCTCGGGGATGGGCGTCGTGAACCCGAACTTGCGATAGAGCTCGTGGGCGTCCTTTGTCCCCAGAAGAAGGCGGAGATCACGCACCTCGGGATGGGCAACCGCCGTCTCGACCAGGAACACCCCCAGACCGCGCCCCCTATGGCCCGGTTCGACGAAGACATCGCAGAGCCAGGCGAAGGTGGCGCCATCGGTCACCCAGCGGCAGTATCCCACCTGGCCGCCCGTGTCGTCGTAGACGCCAAGATTGAGGGATCGGGCGATCGCCTTCTCCATGATCGGGCGCGGGCGGTCCCGGGCCCAATAACTCAGGGTCGAGAGCCACTCGTGCACCAGATCGACATTGAGCAAGGTGGGGTCGTCACTGATCCAGTACCCACCTGGCCCCGCCCAGTCGGTCACTGCTCGGTGGTGCCGTACAGCTCGACGCGGACCGCCACTTCTGGGTACACCTTGAGCATCAGCATGCTGGGCGGTTTCATTCTGAACTCGCGAATGTCGAACACCCGCTCACCTTTCAAGGCGATTGAGGACCCGTCGAACGTCTCGATCGTCATTTCGTGTTGGAACGAACGCGTTTCGCCGTGAAAGGAGAGATCCCCGCTCACCCGGTACCGGCGCGGCACCTCCGTCGTGAAGACCCCCGTGATCTGGCCCACGATCGAGGGGTAGCGCCGTGCGTCAATGCGCCGCTTCAGTTCTCGGTCATAGAGCTGGTTACCCGAGGAGAAGCGGTCCACGGCCACCTCAAGGCGCCCATCGACCGGGTGGTGCAGGTCGACGGTACCGTCCGGCCGCAGGGTGAGCTCGACCCATCCGTGAAGGCCACGTGTCTGCGTGGTGATCGGGTGCAGGCTTGAACGAGCATCCACCCAGATGCCCGATCGAACCGAATCGAGAGTGAATCGAAGGGGTGTCATTGGCCCAGGTGCTCGTTGAGGAGTGAGGCAGGCCGGCGGCCCGTCGTATCTCACCCTACGCGCCAGCCGTTGATCCTCTCGCACGCACGTGCGACGACATCATCGATCAGGGGGTGGCGTGGGGCGATCGGGAGGGCGAAACCCGTCATCCCTCTCCCGCACCGCATCGCGCAGGCCGATCTGTCGGATCCTCTCCGAGAACGCCAATGCCTCCGGTGCCCGGTGGCCGACCGCATCGCTCATGGCGGCGAATGTCTGCAGTTGCGATCGGCCCATGAGCTCGACGCCCATGTTGACGACGCGTTTGTTGCCGATGAGGAGGTCCCGTCCGATCAGGGCCATCCGCGACGCCAGGTCCAAGACGACCTGATCGAGCTCTTCCGCCGGCGCGGTGGCGACCACCAGCCCGATGTCCCTGGCTTCCCGGCCGGTCACGGTGTCACCGGTGAGGAGGAGGCGTTTCGCCCATTGTGGCCCCACGTTGTAGATCCACATGTTCGTCGGCGGGACGCCCATCGATCGCACGGGAGGGAAGCCGATGCGCGCATCTTCTGCCGCCACCACGACGTCGCAGTGCAGGGCCAGGTCGGTCCCGCCAGCCAGGCAGTTCCCATGAACCTGCGCGATGACAGGGATCAGGCAGTCCCATATCCGGCCCCATCCTGATCCGAGTCGGATCATGGCGGTCACGTCGTCCTCTATGGATCCGTTCTGGGCGAAGTCGCCCTCCTCCACGTCTTCGGCCACGTAGCCGTAGCCCGACGAAAAAGAGCGGCCGCTGCTCCTGATGACCACCACGCTGACCTGCTCGTCGGCCTCCGCCAATTCCACCGCCCGGAGGATCTCGCGCATCGAGCGCGGGGTGAGGGGGTTGTGGTGTTCGGGCCGGTTCAGCGTGATGCGCCGGACGTGGCCTATCTGCTCGACGACGAGCGTGGCGTAGTCCGGCGTCACGACCCGCCCCCGGGCTGGTCGTCCAGCACCAGCTGGGACTTGACCACCTTGCCGCCCTCATTGCGTGGCAGGGCTTCGACGAACGTGTACCGGCGGGGCACCTTGTAGTCGGCTAAGCGCTCGAGGAGGAAGGCACGCAGGGCCTCGGCAGACACGGCGGCGTCACTGCGCAGCACGATCCACGCCGCCACGTCCTCGCCCAAGACGGGATGGGGGATTGCGGCGACGGCCGCTTCGGCGACTGCGGGGTGAGTGAAGAGTTCTGCTTCGACCTCGCCCGGCATGATGTTGTTGCCGCCTCGAATGATCATCTCCTTGGATCTACCCACGATCCACAAGAACCCGTCGTCGTCGAGGTAGCCGAGATCGCCGCTCTTGAGCCATCCCTCTTTCCAGGTGCGCTCCGACTCCTCGGGTTGATTGAAGTATTCCCGCCGGGGTCGCTCGCCGGTGATGAGGACTTCGCCCACCTCGCCCGTCGACAGTTCGTTCCCGTCGTCATCGGCAATGCGCAAGGTGACGCCCGGCAGCGGCACTCCTACCGAGCCCAGGTGCTCCCCGGCGTCGCCCAAGGGCAGCGCCGTCGCCGCACCGAACTCGGTCATGCCGTAGCCGATCGTGATTTCGACGCCGGGGATACGGGCTCCGAACCGGCGTAACGTTTCCGGAGACGTCGGCGCACTCCCGACACTGACCACGGCCAAGCTCGAAAGATCCGCCTGCTCGAAGTAGGGGTTCGCCACGACGAGTTGCATCATGGCCGGCACCAGCATCGCCACCGCCGGCCGCTCGGTCTCCACCAACCGGAGCCAGGCCTCGGGGTCGAACTTGGGGAAGAACCATCCACTCATCCCGCCGCGCATGGGGCCGCACACGAGAAGGGACCCCGTCGTCGTGGAAAAGGGTGACCCCATGATGAAGCCGAGGCCGCTCCATTCCGTCGGGACGCGTTCGTTCGAGGAGAGACCGCCGTGCCGGACGACGACGCCCTTGGGCGTGCCGGTGGTGCCCGAGGTGTACATGATGTCGGCGAGGTCGTCCGCCGCCAGCCGGTGGCCGATGTCGGACGGGTCCGGGTCGAGGAGATCGCTCCAGGCCAGGCCGGGCGCTCCGCCTGCGCCCGTGGTGGCGACCAGGGCTCCCAGTTGGGCCGTGCTGGCGGGATCGTCCAGAAGTCCGGGACTGGCCAGGATGATCTTCACGGCAGCAAGCGCCAGGATGCGCAGGTGCTCGTGTCGGCTCAGGCGCGTGTTGAGGGGGACGGCCACCGCCCCGGCCTTGTGGATGGCCATATACGAGATGAGCCATTCGAGAGGTTCATTCGGTCTGATGGCCAGCGCCACGCGCTCTCCGGGCTTGAGACCCCGGGCCGCCATGCCGCGGGCCAGCTGGTTGGATCGCGCGTGCCACTCGCGTAGGCGAAGCTCGCGGCCGTCGCCCAGGTTCTTCCAGGCGACGCCCTCGGGAAACAGGTCGGCGAGGTCGGCGAGCAGATCGACTTGGATGAGGCTCATGGTGCGATGGAGGAGTCGCGGGTGTTGTTCAGTATGGCTCACCGCCTTCGAGGATGGTGCGTGGATTCTTCACCAGCATGCGCTCAATATCAGACTCGCTCACGCCGCGCTCTCGCATGACCGGCAGCACGTCGGTTGAGATATAGGTCCAGCGCCAATCCCGGAGGGCCGCCATCATGGAGCGGGGGAACCAGTCGACGAAGCACATGGCGTCGTGGGAGAGCACGATGCGCTCCGCGTAACCCCGGTCGCACAGACGGACCACGGCGTCGACGCGATCTTCGAGGGTGATGCCGGACATGCCGAAGTGATCGAATCCGATGAAGGATCCGTTCTCGATCAGCTCGAGGTGGTAGTCGGTGTTGACGGTCCCTCCGCTGTGACCGATGACGACTCGTGAAAGATCCACCCCCTCCTCTTTGAAGATGCGCTGCTGCTCCAGTCCCCAGGGCTCGGGCGGCCGTGGCGTGTGTGTGGTGATGGGCAGGCCCGTGGCCCGGTGCGCCTGCGCGACAGCGCGCAGCACGCGCTCGACGCCCGGTGTCACGCCGGGCTGATCGGTGGCACATTTGAGGATGCCGGCCCGCACGCCGGTGTCGGCGATGCCCTCCCGGATCTCCCTGATGGACATCTCCACCATGGGCTCGGATCCACCCATGACCGTGCCCGGCCCCCGGAAGTGGAAGAACATGGGAATCTCGTTGTACGTGTAGACCCCGGTGGCAACCACAATGTTGATGTCGGGGACCAGATCGGCGATCGCCTTGATGCGAGGAATGTAACGGCCCAGCCCGATCACGGTGAGGTCGACCAGCGTGTCGATTCCCTGCCGTTTGAGCTCCTGAAGCTTGGCCACGGCCCCGGCCTGCTCGGCCTCTTCGTCCCACTCCTCCGCGGTCTTCTCGATCTCCGGGCTCAAGACGAAGATGTGCTCGTGCATCAGGGTCGCTCCGAGTGCAGATCCATCCACTGGCCCTCGCACGGTGTTGACCTGTGTCATCACTGCCTTCCCCTCATCCTGTGCGCCCGACCGCAGCGGCGGAGCGATCGTACCGGCGGCGGCCTGCCTCTGCCGAGCTGACGAACCGCCTATCGGCCGGCCACTCACGACGGGAGACGGCGTCGGGACGCCGCCGGCGGCACAATGGCGTCATGGAACCGTGCGCTGCATGCGGCTTCGTCTACGGCGTCCTACCCCACCGGGAGCTCCCTCCCGCTCTGCGTGCGTGCGCCGAGGCATGTGGCACGCGGCTGAACGCACCGCCGGACCAGCTTCGTCGCCACCGTGTGCCAGGGGAGTGGTCAGTGCTGGAGTACTCCTGCCATGTACGCGATGTGGCGCTCATGCAACGAGACAGGCTCTATGTGGCCTTGGTGGAGGACGAGCCTTCGTTCAAGCCGATGTACAGGAACGAGCGTGTGGCCTTCGATCGTTACGACGCCCAGGCCCCTGACGTGGTCGCTCGCCAGATCGTGATGGCGGCAGACTTGTTGGCGCACGCCTTCGACGGCCTCGACGATGCGCAGTGGATCCGCCCGCTCGTGTACGGCTTTCCCGATCCCGCCCGTCGCGACGTGGAGTGGATGGCGCACCACACCGTGCACGAATTGCAGCATCACCTGATGGACATCGACCGCATCCTGGGCCAGTCGTGAGCCGGCCCGACCACTCTGCACACGTGACGGTGCGCGTCGCGGCAGCGTTGGACATCCCGCGGATCGTGGAGCTCTTCGAGCACGGGTCGCTGGTAGATGGAAAGGAGGATCCGGGCGATCTGGCGCCGTATGACGCAGCATTGACCGAGATCACGCGGGGTCCCGGCGCCGTGCTGGTGGCCGAAGCGGACGGCGAGGTGGTGGGCGTGAGCCAGCTCATCGTGTTCCGGCATCTCCAGTCCAAGGGCGGACTCTGCGCCGAGGTCGAGTCCGTCCACGTCCACCCGGACTGGCGGGGTCAGGGGATCGGCCGTGTCCTGATGGGGCGCGGTCGTTGCCCGTGCCCGGGCGCTCGGGTGTTACCGGGTGCAGCTCACGTCCGACAACGCACGGCCCGACGCACATCGTTTCTATGCCGCGCTGGGTTTCGAGGCGTCTCACCAGGGCTTCAAGCTCGACTTGGACTGACGTTGGGTACGGGTATCCACGGGCTTTGTAATTGTGTAATCTAGTAATCATGAACTCACAGAGCGAAGCAACTTCAGGAGCGCCATGGTCGAGGCCGCGGGGCGGCCGTCGCCGTGCGGGAGGTGCGCCACCGTCCGGGCCCGAGCAGGAGCGGCTGATCGCCGCCTGGTTCGCCGGCCGCATCCCCGACGGGTGGTTCGAAGGGCCCGTGACCATCGAGGTCGATCAGGACGAGCTGCAGGTCGTCGGCCTGTTGCCTTCACCACAGCTCCCCGAGGGCGCGAGCGAGGACGAGGTGCGGGTGGCCGAGCAGGCTCGGATCAGCGGCTATCGGGAGGACTCGCGGGCGGCACGCATGCGTATCGCCGAGGAGGCCCAGCCGGCGTTCCGGCGTGCCGTCTCATGGGGTGCGCAATGCGGCGGCTCGCGGGTGCTCTTCACGACGGCCGGGGTGCCGGTGATGACCAGGCTGCGGTTGTCCGACCGTCGGGTGCTCGACACGCTGATCGACGCCGGCGTGGCCCGCAGCCGAAGCGAGGCGCTGGCCTGGTGCGTGCGCCTGGTGGCACAGCACGAATCCGATTGGATCCAGGAGTTGCGCCAGGCCATGTCGGCCGTCGAGGAAGTGCGCGAGCGCGGGCCCCGGGGTGCCGCCACGGACTGAACGGTCACAGGTCGCGTAGGCACCGGCCGCGTGGGCACCGGTGAGGACGTGCCCGCACCGACGTGTCAGCATGCGGCATGGAACATTTTCATCAGGTCACCGAGGACCTCCGCGCGCCGTACCGCGAGCTGGTGGAGGCCATACCCGACGTCATGGCCGGCTATGGGGCGCTGCAGAAGGCCGCGATGGTGGAGGGCGCGCTGTCGACGCGCATGAAAGAGCTCATCGCGCTGGCCATTGCGATCACGCGGGAGTGTGACGGGTGTATCTCGGCCCATGCACGTGGCGCGGCACATCGCGGGGCCACCCTGGCCGAAGTAACCGAGATGATCGGCGTCGCCGTCGTCATGAACGGGGGACCGGCCGTCGTATGGGGTCCGCGGGCTCTCGCCGCGTATCACGAGTTCGCCGATACACCGTCCTGAGCCGTCAGCGGCCGACGGGCGCCGGCGTGAACGTGCAGTCGAGGTGCTTGATCCCGTTGATGAACGACGAGCGGAGCCGGTCCGGCTCACCCGAGGCGGCGATGTCGGGCAGCCGCTCGAAGAGCTGGCGGAACATGACGTTGATCTCCTGGCGGGCCAAGTGCGCGCCCAGGCAGAAATGGGGCCCGGCCGCGCCGAACCCGACTTGTGGGTTGGGGCTGCGCCGCACGTCGAACCGAAAAGGTTCGTCGAACACATCCTCGTCCCGATTGGCCGAGTTGTAGAACAGGATGAGCTTGTCTCCGGGGTGCAACTCCTCGTCGCCCAGGACGGTCTCTTCGGCCACGGTGCGCCGCATCCAGGTGACGGGGGAGCCCCAGCGGACGATCTCGTCTGCGCCGGTGGCGCCGATCGCCACGGGATCGGCCTGCCACAGTGCTCGCTGATCAGGGTGCTCGGTAAGGGCCAGCAACCCGTGGCTGATGGCGGTGCGGGTGGTCTCGTTTCCAGCCACCACCAGGAGAATGAAGAAGGACGCCACCTCGGAGGTGGTAAGTGACTCACCGTCGATGTTGGTGGTGATGAGGGCCGGGGTCACATCATCGGTGGCGTTGACCCGTCGCGCCTCGGCCAGCTCGGACATGAGGAGGGTGAGCTGCTGCCCGGCCTCCATGAACGCCGCCAGAGGGTCGGCGCCCCCGGGGACGTACTCGGGGTCGCCTGCGCTGAGGATCACATTGGACGCGGTGAAGACGGTGTCGTAGTCGGCCGGGCCGATGCCCATCATCTGGCAGATGATCTCGAGAGGGAGCCGGGCCGCCACGTCGACGACGAAGTCGCACCCACCCTGCCCGGCCACCCGATCGATGACCTGGTCGGCCACGAACTCGATGTGGTCTTCGATGCGCCTGATCATGCGCGGGTTGAAGGCGGCCGACACGATACGACGCAAGCGGGCATGGCGGGGGTTGTCCATGCTGATCATGGAGCCGAAGAACTCGAGCATCTCCTCGGGCATGTCCAAGATACTGGTGGCACCCTGGCCCGACCGGTAGATCTCCGGGTGCCGGCTGACCTCGGTGACATGGGCGTGGCGCGTCACGGCCCGATAGCCCGGGCCCCTCGGCAAGAGATGCGCCAATTTCCCGGGGACGGCGGGCTCTTCGAAGAATGCCAACGGATGCTCGCGGCGCAAGAGTTGGAATGCGCCCTCGCGTTCGTCCCACGGCCGGGTCCAGAACGCGATGTCCGACAGGTCGATCTGGTCGAACGTCAGCGCGTGACGAGGGTCCACCAACAAGACCCTACTCAGCCTCCATATGCTCGAGGCATGTGTGACACCCTGTGTGCCCCGGGCGCGGGCGGGATGGTCTTCGCCAAGAATTCGGATCGGCCCGTCGGTGAGGTCCAGCTGGCGGTGCCCTTCGGGCGCCGCCCGACGGCCGGTTGCTCCCTGCGCACGCAATACCTCTCCATCGGCGACACCGGCGCGCATGCCACGCTGCTTTCGTGCCCCACCTGGCTGTGGGGGGCCGAGCACGGCGTCAATGAATTCGGCGTGGCCATCGGGAACGAAAGGGTCGGCACCGTGCACGACACGGCGCGGGCCCGGCCCGCGTTGATCGGCATGGATCTGGTCCGCCTCGGGCTCGAGCGGGCGCGCACCGCGACAGAGGCCCTCGAGATCCTGATCGATCTGCTCACGATCTACGGCCAGGGGGGGATCGCCGACGCGGCGCACGGGGAGGCGTACGACTCCTCCTTCCTCATCGCTGACCCCAGGAACGCCTTCGTGCTCGATACGTCAGGCACCGAGTACGCGGCCGTCCCCGTCGCACACGGGACGGCCATCAGCAACCGGCTCAGCGTGGGGACGAAATGGACACTGGCTTCACCCGAGCTGGTTCCGGGCGACGACTTCGACCGCTTCCGCGACCCCGGTGCGGCCACCGACTCCGCCGACGTCCGGCGAGCGGCGGGCCTCGCCTTCCTCCGTGCTCAGCGGGCAGGCGGCCCCGGGCTGACCGCGGCCGCCACGGCAGCCCACCTCCGTGACCACGGCCGCGGTCCATGGGGCGCGCCGGGCGGCGACGGCCCGACGGACCCCCCGCCGAGCGGGCGCACGGATCCGACCGCGGCCAGCGTCTGCATGCACGTGCCACAGCGGAGCGTCACCGCAGCGTCGTTCATCGCCGTGCTGCCGGCCGACCTGGCCGACGGGGCGCCCCTGCGGACCTACGTGGCCCTGGGCGGCCCGTGCGTCAGTATCTACGTCCCGGCCTTCCCCAAGACGGTGGCGGGGCGAACCCCTTTCGTGCCGTTCGAGATCTCGACCGAGGCCATGTGGCGCGCCGCCGACGCCGTGCGCCAACGTGTCGACGCCGACCCCGAATCCATCGGCGCCATCAGATCGGTCCTGGATCCGGTCGAGGCCCAACTGTGGGCGGAGGCCGATGAAGTGGTCGACCGCCCGCACGACTGGTCCCGTGTGGCGACGTCGTGGGGTGGCCGGGCGCTCAGCGCGCTGCAGTCGTGCGTGCCGTGATCGCCTCGCTCGGTACCCCGCGCCTCCCCTACCGTTAGCCCATGCGCCTGCTCAGCTTCTCCCCCCACGCCGCGTCACCCGGCACTCCGCGTCCCGGCCTCGTTGTCGACGACGAGATCGTCGACCTCAGCGACCCCGCCGTCGGCCTGCCGGGCGACATGGCTGATTTGCTCTCGCTCGGCCCCGACGGCCTGGACCGCGCCCGTCAGGCCCCTTTGGGACGGGCCGCCCGCTACCCCATCGACTCGGTGCGGCGGCACGCACCGGTTCCCCATCCACCCAGCATCTTGGCCATCGGCATGAACTACCGGGCCCATGTGGCCGAGATGGGTCGTGAGCCTCCCGAGTACCAGTACTGGTTCAACAAGCAACGGACGTCGATCGCCGGCCCGGGCGACCCCATCGTTCTCCCCACGGTCTCCACCATGGTCGACTACGAGGGCGAGCTGGCCATGGTCATCGGACCGCGCTGCCAGCACATCCCGGCGGCGCGTGCGATGGACGTCGTGGCCGGGTTCACCATCATCAACGACGTCAGCGCCCGGGACTGGCAGTGGCGGACACCCACCTTCACGCTGGGCAAGTCGTTCGACACCCACGCGCCGTGTGGCCCCTGGCTGGTCACCACCGATGAGCTGACCGACCCCGGCAACCTGGCCCTCCGCACCTGGGTCAACGATGACCTGCGGCAGGACTCCACGACGGCCGATCTGATCTTCGGCTGCTCCGCCCTCATCGAGTACCTGACCACGGCCATTCCCCTGGAGCCCGGCACGGTCATCGCCACGGGCACGCCGGCCGGCGTGGGTGCCGGGTTCGACCCGCCGCGCTTCCTGGCCGACGGCGACGTGGTGCGCATCGAGATCGAGGGGATCGGGGAGCTCACCAACCCCGTGGTGCAGGGTGCGGCGCCCGTCCCCATCGGCCTCACCTGAGGCCGGGACGCCCTTTCGGTCACAACGGGCTCCCGGCACGGCAGAATGGGGGGCGTGCCCGATATCGAGACAGAGTTGAGTGATGCCGAGCGTGCCGATCGCCTGAGCAAGCTGCAGGGGATCATCGACCTCATGCGGCCGGCTGTGCAGGCCGATGGGGGAGACCTCGTCCTGGTCCGGGCGGATGTGGCCGCGGGCGTCGTCGAGGTGCAACTCCAGGGAGCCTGCAGCTCCTGCGCGGTGAGCTCGGCCACCCTTTCGGGGGGCGTCGAGCGGATCCTGCGGGAGCGGCTGTCGTGGGTCACCGAGGTCGTGGGCGGGTTGGACGATTCCCTGAGCCTGGACGAGAGCTCGTCCCTCGGCAGCGGGGGCTACGTCCCGAACTTCTGAGGCCGGCCGGGCCGGCTCGTTAGTTAGCAAAACTAACTATACTGGGGCATGCCCGCGCCGCTGGAGTCCGCCACCCGGCCGTCCCCGGCCGACCTGGAGTCGGAGGAGTTGGTCAGTCGGCTTCGCCTCTCCATCAACCGGTTGCACCGGCTGCTGCGCCAGGAGTCGTTGGCCGGCCTTTCGCCGGCGCAGGCGTCGGCGCTGGGCGCCGTCAACCGCCTCGGCAGCCCCACGCTGGGGGAGCTGGCCTCCATCGAGCAGGTGCAGCCCCCCACCATGACCAAGATCGTGGCCGGGTTGGCGGACGCCGGCATGGTGACGCGCGTCACCGATGCCTCGGACCGCCGCAGCGCGCGCGTGCGCATCACGCCGCCCGGCAAGCGATCCCTCGAGAGCATCCGCACGCTCAAGAACGCCTTCCTCACCCGGCGCCTGGCCGAGCTCAGCCCGGAGCAGCAGGCCGGAGCGGCCGACCTGGTGGACCTGCTGGAACACCTGGTGGGCCGATGAGACGCCTGGCCGACGCCGGCCACCGCACCTTTCGTGCGCTGTCGGTCCGGAATTACCGCCTCTTCTTCACCGGCCAGGTCATCTCGGTCTCCGGAACCTGGATGCAGACCGTGGCCCAGACCTACCTCATCCTCTTTCGCCTCCACGGGACCGGTGTCGACGTGGCGATCGCCACCGGGCTGCAGTTCGTACCCCTCCTGCTCTTCGGGCCGTTCGGGGGGTTGATCGCCGACCGCCTGGACAAGCGCAAGGTCCTCTACGCCACACAGTCCTCGGCCGCCGTCCTGGCGCTCGCCCTGGGCCTGCTGGTCATCACCCACTCGGTGCACCTCGGGGACGTGTTCGCGCTGGCGTCGCTGCTCGGTGTGGTCAACCTGTTCGACAATCCGGCGCGCCAGACCTTCGTCTCCGAAATGGTGGGACGGGACCTCCTGCCCAATGCCGTCAGCCTCAACAGCGTCGTCATGAACGGGGCTCGGGTCATCGGACCGGCCATCGGCGGTGTGCTCATTCTCACCCTCGGGGTGTCGACGTGTTTCATCGTCAATGCCGCCTCGTACGTGGCGGTCATCGTGGCGCTCTCCAGAATGCGCAGCGCCGAGCTGTACTCGAGTCCCGGCGTGGGCCGGAAGAAGGGTCAGGTGCGTGAAGGGTTGCGCTACGCGTGGTCCACCGTCGATCTGCGCTCACCGCTCATCTCCATGGCCATCGTCGGCATCTTCGCCTTCAACTTCACGGTCACCCTTCCGCTGCTGGCCAAGGTCACGTTTCACGGTGGGGCCGGCCTCTACAGCTCCTTTCTGGCTGCCATGGGCGCAGGTGCGGTGGCGGGTGGGCTCTTCACGGCGCACCGAAGCAGTCCGTCGACGCGACTGCTGGCCATGATCGGCCTGTTCTTCGGTGGCTCGATCCTGGCCGTGTCGGTGGCGCCCACCAGACTGGTGGCCATCCTGCTCCTGGTACTGATGGGAGCCGGCAGCATCTCGTTCGTGGCCACCAACAACGCCACCCTCCAACTGCGGTCCGATCCGGCCATGCGGGGCCGTGTCATGTCCCTCAATGCCATCGCATTCTTGGGCAGTACCCCGATCGGTGCACCGCTGGTCGGCTACATCAGCGATATCAGCAATCCTCGGATTGCCCTTCTGGTCGGTGGTGTCGCCACACTGTTGGCCAGCGTGCCACTCTTCTTCGTCGCCACCCGGCAGCGCGCTGACCGCGCGGCGGCTCTTTCCGATGCCATGGTCGTCGTGTCCGACGAGGATTCCAACGTGGTATCCCTGCCCCTGGGCGACAACGAGACAGCGCCGGCGCAACGCCGGACGAGCTAGCGCACGCCCATGACCGGACACTGGACATTGCACACTGATCGGCGCCGGGCGAGCTCGTTCGGTGACGATGCGGAGCAGTACGACCGGGTCCGCCCCCGGTATCCGGCCACCCTGATCGACCGGCTCATGGGGGAGCGACCCCACGACGTCCTCGATGTGGGCTGCGGCACCGGGATCGTGGCGCGCCTGTTGACCGACCGGGGCTGTGAGGTGCTCGGACTCGAACCAGACCCTCGCATGGCCGAGGTTGCCCGCCGCCACGGCGTGCACGTCGAAGCCGGGACGTTCGAAGAGTGGGACCCGGCCGGCCGGCGCTTCGATCTGTTGACGGCGGGCCAGGCCTGGCATTGGGTCGATCCCCACCAGGGAGCGGCTAAGGCGGCGCAGGTGCTCCGCCCGGGCGGGCGCATCGGCCTGTTTTGGAACCAGGCCCATCCGGATGCGTCGGTACGCCCCGCCCTCGACGCCGCCTACGGCCGCCATGCACCAGAGCTGGCAAAGCGATCCGTGCTCCTGGGGCAGCGGGAGACGTCGCTGTACGAGTCGGTGGCCGAGACCCTCCGGCATACCGACGCCTTCGAGATGGTCTCGGTGGAGATGTTCCATCACGAGATCGTCTACTCGTGCGCGGAGTGGATAGATCTGGCCGCCACGCATAGTGACCATCACACGCTTCCCCCGGCGCAGCTGGCCGCGCTGCTGGCCGATGTCCGGGTGGAGGTCGACCGGGTAGGTGGCCAGGTTCCCGTGCAGTACGAGGCTGCGCTGGTGACGGGGAGGCGACGCTAGGGCCGCGGCTCCTTGGGCAGGCCGAGCACGCGCTCGCCGACGATGTTGCGCTGGATCTCCGCCGTCCCACCCCAGATGGTCTCTGAGCGGGAGAAGAAGAAGAGAGACTGCAGGTTGTCGACCGGGTAGTTGGCCCAGGCCCGGCGTGCCCCGGGGAGCAGCGTGTCCTGCCCCCCTTGTCCCAACAGCGTCTGGCCCTGCATGCCCAGGATGTCCATGGCGAGCAGCAGCGTCTCTTGATGGGTCTCGGACCAGAACATCTTGTTGCACGCACTGAGTGCAGCCGTCGTGTGCGTGCCACGCACGGCGTCGGTCAACGTGCGGTAGCCATTGATCTCCATGATCTTGATCTTCGACCACGACCGCGCCAACCGCTGCCGGATGAGCGGATCGCTGCTGGCGCCGGACTCCTGGGCCAGCTGGAGAATCTCGTTGAACTCCTTGCGGAACCGCCGGTAGCTGGTGGTGGCTGACGTCCCCCGCTCGAAACCGAGCGTCGTCATCGCCACCTTCCATCCGTTGTTCAAGCCACCGATGACGTTCTCTTTGGGGCAGCGCGCGTTGGTGAGGAAGACCTCGTTGAATTCGGCCGACCCGTCGATCTGCTGGATGGGGCGCACCTCGATGCCCGGCTGCCTCATGGGTACGAGCAGATAGGAGATGCCGGCGTGCTTGGGTGCGTTGGGATCGGTGCGCGCCAGCAAGAAGATGTAGTCGGCATACTGCGCCTGCGTGGTCCACACCTTCTGGCCGTTGATCACCCATTCGTCCCCGTCGGGCTCGGCCTTGGTCTTGAGACTGGCCAGGTCGGAGCCGGCGTCGGGTTCGCTGAATCCCTGGCACCACGAGATCCCTCCCTTGAGGATGCTCGGGATGAACTGCTGCTTCTGCTCTTCGGTGCCCCACTGCAGGATTGTCGGTCCCACCAAGGTGTCGCCGAAGAAGTCGCCCCGCAGCGGGGCCCCGGCGCGTGCGAACTCCTCGTTCAGCACCACCTGCTGGAGAAGCGTCAGACCCTTGCCGCCGTAGGCCACCGGCCAGCCGGCGCAGATCCATCCGCCCCCGTAGAGCGTGGCCGTCCACTCGTTGTTGAACGTCGCCCGTTCCTCGGGTGTCAAGGAGAACTCGGCGGTACCCCAACCGGCCGGCAGATGTTCCGCCAACCAGGCGCTGATGACGCCGCGGAACTCTTCTGCTTCGGGAGGATAGGTGAGGTCCATTCCACGGCACGGTACCCGCCCGGCCATCGACGGGGAAACCGGCCGGCCCCGCCGGGATGCCCCTACCTCGGGCGGTACAATGGACGCGCGACCGATCCGTGGTCCGTGACGCCCCCGGTACGGGGCACGAGTGGAAGGAGGTGTGGCCATGCGTAGGGACGAACCTCCCAGTAGCACTACCGGCACACCTCGCCACATCTGCGCCGGCTGAGCTGCTGGTTTCTCCAGCCTGCCCGGTCGTCACCGCAGGTGTCGGGATAGAGAAGGTGCTGGTCTCAGCCTCTTTCGGTCGCCTCCACATCGCAGGCGCCGCTCTGTTCATTCCGACCTGACCGCCTTGTGGCGCCGCACAGGAGGTAGCACCTTGGCCTCAACGCCGCCGGCAGGATCACCTGCTCGTTCCACGCATTCCCTACCCCGCCGACGGGAGACCCCCGATCGCCCGGCGCACCAGCGCCGCCGCCGCACCCGCCGCATTCTGGCGTCCGAGGGCGTCTTCGACTCCATCGTCTCCCTGGCGGGCATCCTTGGTCGGCCGGTCACGAATCAGACCGGTCAGGAGATCGGCCGACTCGACGACATCGTGGCCCGTTGGTCAGATGGACAGACCTACCCGCCCGTGACCGGGCTCGTCATACGGGTGGGGCGCCGTTTGGCCTTCGTCCCCGCGTCGGCCATCGATCGCATCGCCCACGCCGAGGTGCTGCTGCGCTCGGCCCGACTCGACCTGCGCGACGTCGTACGCCGCCCCGGCGAGGTGCTCCTGGCCAAAGACGTCCTCGACCATCAGCTGGTCGACGTCGACGGCGTGCAGGTCATTCGGGCCGCCGACCTCTACCTGGCCGAGGTGCTCGGGCGCATACGCCTCGTCGGCGCCGACGTGTCGACGTCGACGCTGCTGCGCCGGCTGGGGCCACGCCGTTGGCGCCCGTCGCCCACACCCGATCGCGTCATCGACTGGGCCGCCATCCAGCCCTTCGGCGAGTCCACCGATTCCGTGGACGGGGCCACCCAGGTCCGCCTCCGGACCACCCACGAGGGACTGCACCGCTTGCGCCCCGGCGAGTTGGCCGACCTGTTGGAGGACCTTCGCCGGGACGAGCGCAGGGAGCTGCTGGCGGCGCTGAGCCCCGACGAAGCGGCCGACGCGCTCGAAGAGATGCAGGCTGACGACCTCGAGCAGCTCCTGCGGGAAGCCGATCCCGACGAGGCGGCACGACTTCTCGTGGCCATGGAGCCCGACGAAGCGGTCGATGCCCTCCGCGACCTTCCGGCGGCGACGCGGGGCGAGTTGTTGCGACGCATGGCGCCCAGCGCGGCAGCCGCGTTGCGCGAGCTGCTCGGATATCCCGAGGACGAGGCGGGCGGCATCATGACGTCCACGCTCGTCGTGGCCATCACCGACGACACCGTGACCGAGGTGGTCGATCAACTGGCCGATGCCCGCGGTCACGACGTCGATCTCGACGCGGTGGCCGTGGTGAACAAGGAGGGATCGTTCGTCGGGGACGTCACGCTGCTCAAGATCCTCTTGACCATGCAGACCTCACCCGATTCGCGCATCTCCTCCCTCCTGGTCGATGAAGATGTCGTCACGGTGCGGCCGCGCGCGTCGGCCGACGAGGTGGCCCGGCAGCTGGTCGAGGCCCGCAGGCTCTCACTGGTCGTCGTCGACGACGATGGGCGACCCATGGGGCGGATCCTGGCCGACGACGTGCTCGACGCGCTCGTACCCACGAAGGGTCGGTTCCATTTTCCCAAGCTTCTGACGTGAAGGCCCCGATTCACCGGAGAGGCCTCGTCTACCTCGCCGCCGCCGGGCCCGGACTGATCGCCGCCGCCGCCGGCAACGATGCGGGTGGCGTCGTCACCTACTCCTCGGCCGGCTCGGACTTCATCTACCGCACGCTCTTTCTGATGGTGCTGATCACCATCGCCTATGTCGTCGTGCAGGAGATGGTGGCGCGGCTGGCCGTGTACACCGGTAAGGGCTTGGCCGCACTCATCCGCGAGGAGTTCCCGCTGCGCATGACGGCCTTCGCCGTGACGGCCTTCGCCATCGCCAACATCGGGCTCATGGTCACCGAATTCGGCGGCATCGCGACGGCGTTCGACCTCTTCGGCGTCTCGCGCTATCTCTCGGTGCCCATCGCCGCGCTGGCCATCTGGAGCCTGGTCCTGTTCGGGTCGTACCGCTACGCCGAGCGGGTCTTCCTGTTGTTGACACTCGTCTTCGTGGCCTACCCGATCGCCGCTGTGCTCGGCCATCCCAATTGGCACCATGTCGCCAGCAACACCTTGTGGCCCCACTTCATTGCCAACAAGTCCTTCCTCCTGCTCGCAGTGGCACTCATCGGGACCACCATCACCCCCTACATCCAGTTGTACGAGGCCGGTGCCGTGGTGGACAAGGGTGTCAAGCCCGAGGACTACCGGTTCCAACGGGTCGACGCCATCGTCGGGGCGGTCCTGGCTGCGTTCGTCGCCATGTCGATCATCGTGGCCACCGGCGCCACCATTGGAGGGTCGGGTCCGCTGACCTCGGCCGCACACGCCGCCCATGCACTACGCCCGGTGGCGGGTCCAGCCGCGGAGGTGTTGTTCGGACTCGGGCTCCTGGGCGCCTCAGCCCTGGCGGCGGCCGTGGTGCCACTTTCCACGTCCTATGCGGTGGCCGAGGCGGTCGGAGTGGAACGGTCCGTCTCCTCCAGCTTTCGCCAGGCTCCGCTCTTCCTGGGGCTCTTCACGGCCCAGATCCTCCTCGGCGCGGCCGTGGTGCTGGTGCCGGGCAACCTGATCACCTTGATTTTGAACACGCAGGTCCTCGAAGGCGTAATCACGCCGATGACCCTGGTGCTGATCCTGGTGCTCGCCAACCGGCGTTCCCTGCTGGGCCCGGCCGCGAACGGGCCATGGGCCCGCTGGCTGGGTGGGGTGTCGATTCTCTCGGTCGCCGCCGTGGCCTCGGTCTTCGTGGTCCTTACGGTCCTGGGGTGGTTCGGCCTCAATTGAGTGACCTCGGAGGCACGGAAATGGCCGAGGTTTGCGTCGGGCAAGGGGTTCGGGGAGGCTATGCGGCCATGGTTGGATGTGGCGGAATACCTTGTGCCTAAAACGCCCCGTCAGAAGTGGATCGAGATCAGAGAGTCCTGGGAGCGCTCCCGGCACATTGCCATTCCGGCATGCGTGCCCGCCGCACCGCCCGGACCTGGGGGTTTGCGGATCGCCTTCCTGATCTACCGTGGGAATCCCCGCTGCGGCGGCCAGGGGGTCTACACCCGGCATCTGACACGCGAACTCCTTGCCCTGGGGCACTCCGTCGAAGTGTTCGCCGGGCCGCCGTGGCCCGAGCTCGACCCCGGGGTCGGCTTCACGCCCGTGCCGGGACTTGATCTCTACCGGGACCCCGATCCTTTCCGCGTGCCGCATCCGCGCGAGTTCACCAGTCGCGAGGACTGGGTGGAGTTCGCCATCATGTGCAGCGCCGGGTTCGGGGAGCCGCTGGCCTTCTCCAAGCGGGCGCGCAAGCTCCTGGCCGGACGACACGGCGATTTCGACGTGGTCCACGACAACCAGTGCCTTGGCACGGGCATGTTGGGAATGGTCGAGGACGGCTGGCCGCTCCTGACCACGCTGCACCACCCGATCACCGTCGACCGCGAGTTGGCGTTGTCCCACACGACGAACCCGTGGCAGCGTTTCACCACCCGCCGCTGGTTCGGCTTTCTGCGGATGCAGGTCAAGGTGGCGCGTGCGCTACCGGCGGTCGTCACCGTGTCCAAGTCCTCGAGCAGGGACATCACAGCGCAGATGCAGGTGCGCCCCGAGCGGATGACCGTGGTGCCCGTCGGCGTCGATCACACCGTGTTCCGCCCGCGCGACGAGGTGACGCCGAGGCCGGGCCGGATCATGGTGACGTCGTCGAGCGACGTCCCCATGAAGGGTCTGGTGCCTCTCCTCGAGGCGGTCGCTAAAATGCGCACCGAACGCGAGATCGAGCTGACCGTCATCGGACGTCCGCGCGAGGGCGGCAGGGTGGACAGGGCCATCGCCCGGCTCGGGCTCTCCGATGTGGTGCGCTGCGTGAGCGGCATCAGTGACGACGAGCTCTCGGCCCTCTACGGGGAAGCCGAGGTCGCCGTGGTGCCCTCGTTGTACGAGGGGTTCTCCTTGCCGGCGGTCGAGGCGATGGCCTGTGGCGTGGCCGTGGTGGCGACGACCGGAGGTGCGTTGCCCGAAGTCGTGGGAGCCGATGGGGAGACGGGCCTCCTCGTGGCTCCCGACGACCCGGGGGCGTTGGCCGCCGCCATCTCCCGCCTCCTCGACGACCCTGCGCTTCGGGCGCGCTTGGGGGCGGCCGGACGCGAGCGCGTGATCAACCGCTTCACCTGGGAGGTGACGGCGGAGGGCACCGCGGCCTGTTACGACGCACTGCTTGCCGGAAAGCCGTTGCCGGGGGCGCCCGGCGTCGAACCGATCGCGGTGGTGGCGTCGTCAGGGGGGGATGTCGGATGTTGACGGTGAATTACGACAAGCTCGGCGTCCGCCCCGGTGATCGCCTCTTGGACCTCGGTTGCGGATTCGGACGGCATGCGTTCGAGGCGGCGCGCCGCGGTGCGGCCGTCGTCGCGCTCGACGCCGGGCCCGAAGAGGTGGCCCAGGTGCGAGGCACGTTGGGGGCCATGGTGGAAGCGGGCGAGTTGGCGGCCGACTACCCGGCCACCGCAGTGCAGGGGAATGCGCTGTCCCTGCCCTTTCCCGACGCGACCTTCGACCGCGTGATCGCTTCGGAGGTCCTCGAGCACATACCCGACGACGTGGCGGCCATGAAGGAACTGGCACGCGTGCTCCGCCCGGGGGGAACCATGGCCGTGACGGTGCCCCGCTGTGGCCCCGAGGCCATCAACTGGGTCCTCTCCGACGAGTATCACGACAACCCCGGAGGCCACGTGCGCATCTACCGGCGCTCGACCCTCGCGCGTCGGCTCACGTCCGCCGGCTTGCGGCCGACGGGGTTCCACCACGCCCATGGGCTGCACTCGCCGTACTGGTGGCTGCGCTGCGTCGTCGGTCCCAGCAACGACACCAATCCCGCGGTCGAGGCCTACCACAAGGTGCTGGTGTGGGACATCGTCAAGGCTCCGTTCGTGACGCGCGCGGCCGACCGCGTCCTGAGCCCACTCATCGGCAAGAGCCTGGTGCTCTACCTGACCAAGCCGTTGCGGGGTGTGGCCGGCGTGCCCGAGACGAAGCCCAACGTGCCACGGGGAGTCCCCGGGCGTCGAGGGGCGGCTCCCCGCAAGCAAGGGGCCGCCGCATGACGACGGAGCACCTGCGGTCCGACGAGGGCACCGTTCCCGAGGTGCCCGGCGTCCTCACGTGCTCCGACGTGTTGTCCACGGCACACGCCATCGCGAACGTGCAGCGGTCGGACGGGATGATCCCCTGGTTCGAGGGCGGTCACTGTGATCCGTGGAACCATGTCGAGGCCGCGATGGCCCTGACCGTGTGCGGTCTGAGCGCCGAGGCCAAGGCGGCGTACCGTTGGCTCGCCGACCGCCAGCTCCCCGACGGCAGCTGGTTCAACTACTACCAGGGTGCCGGGGTGAAGGATCAGCGACTCGATACCAACGTCTGTGCCTACCTGGCTGCCGGCGCCTGGCACCACCATCTGATCACCGGCGATGTCGAGTTCCTCGGCGAGTTGTGGCCCACCATCCAACGCAGCATCGATTTCATCTTGCGCTGGCAGCAGCCCGATGGCTCGGTGTTGTGGTCGCTCGATCCTTCCGGGCGTCCCGAGGGCTACGCCCTCTTGACGGGATCCTCCTCCATCTACCATTCGATGCGGTGCGCCGTCGCCGTGGCCGAATGCCTGGCCAAGGACCGACCGGACTGGGAGTTGGCGGCCGGCCGGCTGGGTCACGCCGTGGCGCACCACCCCACCGCATTCGCGCCCAAGGTCGAGTTCGCCATGGACTGGTACTACCCCGTGCTCTCGGGTGCACTCGAAGGTGAGGCCGGGCGTCGTCGTCTCGCCGAGGGCTGGACGACGTTCGTCATGGAGGGCTTGGGCGTGCGGTGCGTCTCGTCGGGTGACTGGGTCACGGCGGCCGAGACGGCCGAATGCGTCCTGGCTCTCGACGCGCTCGGTATGAGCGGGCACGCCCGCGACCTCTTCGTCGCCGGTCAGAACCTGCGACTGCCTGATGGCTCCTACTGGACGGGGATGGTCTATCCGGAAGAGGTGACCTTCCCCGACAACGAGCGCACGACGTACACGTTCGGCGCCATGGTGCTGGCGGCCGACGCACTGTCGAACACGTCGCCCGCCGCCGGCCTGTTCCGCGGTGAGTGCCTCCCCGAGGCACTCGATCTGGCCGAGCCGCACTGCACGGGGCCCGCCGTCAAGGACTGCACGGCCAGCTGATCCGCCGTTATGCGGCGGGCAACACCACGCGCCTCAGGACGCGCAGGCTGCCGCACGCGCCGTCCTCGACGAACTCGCCCGACGCCAATGCGGCACAGAACAACTCGTAGGGGGGCCGGCCACCGTCCGCGGGGTCGGGGAACACGTCATGGATGGCCAGCCAGCCGCCGAGAACCACCTGGGGCGCCCAACCTCGATAGTCGGCCCACGCGGGTTCCGCCCCGTGACCACCGTCAATGAAGCAGAAGGCCAGCGGGTGCCTCCAGCGGGCGGCCACGGTGGATGAGTCGCCCACCACGCCCACCACCGATCCTTCGAGCTCGGCGCCGCTGATCGCCCGGCGCCAGTGCAGCAGCGTATCGATCTGCCCCCGCGCCCGGTCGACCAGATCCGGTTCGTGATAATCCCATCCCGGTTGATTCTCCTCGGAGCCCCGGTGGTGGTCGATGGAGAACAGGACGGCGCCCGTTGCCTCAGCCGCCGCCCCGACGTAGAGCGAAGACTTGCCACACCAGGCTCCGATCTCGACGAACGTCGTCGGGGAGCCCCCGGGCAGGGCGGCACGGCCTGCCCGCAGCGCGGCCCGCAGCAGCGCCTCGCCTTCGTCGTCTGGCATGAAGCCGCGCGTCTGGCGGGCCGCGCCGACCACCGCCTGCAGGCGGTGGCCCTCCGGAGCGGGTGCGTCGTTCATCGGGTGTGGATTCCCCCCGTCGCCCTCACGGCGTTGTGGCTGCTGCTGTCGCGGCACGGAAGCTGTCGCCCAACTGCGTGCGCTCGCGCGCTGCGAAGGCCACGTTGACGTTGAGGCGTTCCACCGACTGGGCGACACGGCGGGGACCCGACGCCAAGGGATGATCGGCGAGGAATTGCACCACCGATCGGGCGAAGTCCGCATCGCCGCAGAGCGAGGGTATGGCCTCGGCTATGCGCGCGTGCGCGTTCTTCGGGAACCGTTCGAGGATCGCGTCCCACGCCTCGGTGATGCGGAGCCAGATCGCCTGCCCGGCCACCGGATTGGCCAGCAGGGCAGAAATGACGATCCACCCGTTCTGGCTCCGTACCTCGCTCATGGCCAGATCGAACGTGCGTTCGGCCAGGTCGACGCTCGGGAAGGCCGAAAGGGCATTGAGCGACCGCATTTCCTCCTGCGGCGTCGTCGCCGTCCGATAGCGCTCGAGCAGGGCGTCGTAGTCGCCGGGCCGGAGGAGCTGGGCTACGACGGCGAGGGTGGCGGCCTCGACGTCCGCTGGGATCGGCTCTCCGGTGCCGCCGCCAAGGGGTGATGCGTCGAAGCGGCCTTCCGCTTGTGCCCGCACCTCGGAATCAGCACCGACCGTCCCCATGAGGTTGATGGCGAGTGACCGGAGCGTCGGCGTGCGATCGCCTTCGCCCGGATGCGACTCGAAGCCGAGGTGCCGGTATTGCGGGCCCACGAGCGCCGCCACCGCGTCGTGGAGCGATGGGAGGTCGGTCTCGCTCACGAGCCGCCGCGCCAGGTGCAGCGCGGCGGAGACCGGAGCCCAGGGAGTCGGATCCGGCTCCAGCCCGAGCTTCGCCGCCACGATGAGGAACTCCTCGAGGCTCGAATGTCCGGCCAACGTGGTGGCCCAGGTGTCAGCCAGCAGGTTTGCCCGCTCGAGGGGTGTCAGTTCGGAGAGGCGGGCGGCCAGAGCCAGCCGGTGCTCTGCTTCGTACCCCACCCGGAACACGCCCCATCCGCCGGCGTTGACGATCGCCAACCCGCGCGAGGCTTCGTCGAGTCGGCGAGGGGCCGTGCCGAGGACGAACTTGATCGTGGGTGCCCCCGGTTTCCCGTCGACGGGCAGGGCGCGCACGGCCACAGGCACGTTCCACGTGTCCCCGATCGCCGAATCGATGCTGTCGGGTGCCTCGCCATAGGAGAACGGCTGTTGTTCCAGGGTGTCGCCATGCAACGAGACGAGGGGATGGCCACCCTGGAGGATGAACGTGTTCATGACGTCGCGCACCGGTTCGCCGCTTGCTTCCTCGAGCGCGTTCCAAAGGTCGGTGGTCACCGTGTTGGCATAGGCGTGTGTCGTCAGGTATTTGCGCACACCGTCGCGGAAGACGTCGGGCCCGATGTACTGCTCCAACATGCGCAGCACGGCCGCACCCTTTTCGTAGGTCAGGAGGTCGAACATGCCCTCCGCCTCCTTTGGCGGCCCGACCGGGTATTCAATCGGTCGGGTGGCATGGACGCCGTCGATCGTCAGGGCGGCCTCGCGCGAAGGGGCGAATCCCACCCAGCGATCCCACGACGGTCGGAACGCGTCGACGCACAGCATCTCCATGAACGTGGCGAACGCCTCGTTCAGCCATATGCCTTCCCACCATCCCATGGTCACCAGGTCGCCGAACCACATGTGCGCCATTTCGTGCGCGACCACGTCGGCCACCCGTTCGAGTTCGGCGCGGGCGGCACTCGAGGGATCGATCAGGAGGGCGGTGTCACGGAAGGTGATGCACCCGAGGTTCTCCATGGCCCCGGCGGCGAAGTCGGGAATGGCGACCAGGTCCACCTTGTCCCCGGGATAGGGGATGTCGAAGTACTCGCTGAAGAAGCGGAGCGAAAATGCGCCGATGGCCAGTGCGAAGTCGGCCAGGTGGCGTTTGCCGGGGGGGAAGACGACACGCAAGGGCACCCCGTCGACATCGATCGTCTCTGTCGTCTCGAGCTGACCGACGATGAAGGCGACCAGGTAGGTCGACATCTTCATCGTCGGTGCGAAGCGCACGACGTTCTTGTCGCCCACGCGTCGCACGTCGACGATGGGCGAATTGGAGAAGGCGTCGACATCGCGATCGATGGTCAGCGTCACGTCGAAGATGGCCTTGCGGTCGGGCTCGTCCCAGCACGGAAAGGCCCGGCGGGCATCGACCGATTCGAGCTGCGTCGTGGCAATGGTGTGTGTCTCACCGGCGTCATCGGTATAGGTGGACCGGTAGAAACCCCGCAACTTGTCATTGAGAGTGCCGGTGAAGCGACAGGTCACGGTGCATGCGCCGGCGGTGAGCGGGGTAGACGGGTGGAAGATGGCCTGCTCCAGCTCGTCTTCGAACGAGACGGTGCACGCGATGAGGTCTCCGGCCTCAGTGCGGACCTCCGCGTCGCTGACGGCGAGCTCGGCTGCATTGAGGACGATCCGATCGACCGTCTCGTGCACGGTGACGTCGATCGCCACCGTCCCCGAAAACGTGGCCGCCCCGATGTCGGGTTCGATCTCAATGCGGTAGAGGAGAGGCTCCACGCTCCGGGGTAGGCGAAACGCGTCCTCGAGGGAGGCAGTCGGGGTGGACGGGGGAGATGACATTGCCGGGAAGGCTACCCGTCTCGGTCCGACTAGGTTCTCGCTGCGTGCATGCCAACGAATCGGACCAAACCCCGGTGATCGACGAGGAGACCGGTTCTGACCTGGACCTGGTGGCGATCGGATCCCCCCTGCTCGATGTCTTCGAGACGACGGACGACGAACTGCTCGAACGGGTTGGCTTGGTCAAGGGGTCCATGACGCTGATCGACCTGGACCAGGCCCGGGCCCTTCAGGACCTCATGCGGGCCCCGCGGTTCGTCTCGGGTGGCTCGGTGGCCAACACGGCGGTCGGACTGGCTGAGCTCGGGGGGCGGGCCGGCTATGTCGGGGCCGTGGCCGATGACGAGGTCGGGCACACCTATGTGGAGAACCTCCGTCATGCCGGGGTGACGTTCGAGCCCGTCTTCGGCCTCTCGTCCCAGGCGGATGCTCTGGGAACCGGCCGTTGCATGGTGCTCATCTCCCACGACGCCGAGCGCACAATGGGAACGTACCTGGGCGCGGCATCCACCCTGAGCGTGGCCGGGGTGTCGACGGCCTTCGTCGAGCGGGCCTCGGTCGTGTTGCTCGAGGGGTATCTGTGGGACGTTCCGGTGGCCAAGGAGGCCATGCGTCATGCGGCCGCCATCGCCCACGAGGCCGACGGCTCCGTCGCCCTGTCGTTGTCGGATCCCTTCTGTGTCGCTCGACATCGGCGCGAATTCCTCGACCTCATTGTGGATGACATCGACATCCTGCTGGGGAACGAAGAGGAGATCACCATGCTGTTCGGCGTGGCCTCGCGCACGGCTGCGCTGGAGGCGGCGGAGGAGACCGGGCTGCTCGTCGTCATGACGCGCGGCGCCGCGGGTTGCATCGTCCTGACCGCGCACGGCCCACAGGAGGTGGCGGCGGCCCCGGTCGATCAGGTGATCGATACGACCGGCGCGGGCGATCTCTTCGCGGCCGGGATGCTCTACGGGCTGACGCACGGAATGGACCCGGTGCAGAGCGCTCACCTGGGCGGCATCTGCGCCGCCGAGATCATCTCCCACACCGGTGCCCGACCCGAGTCCGACCTGCGAGCCCTCGCTGCGGCGGCCGGCTTGCTGGTCCCGTAGGCCGGCGAGATGTCCCTCTCCATCGGCATCGTCGGACTCCCCAACGTCGGCAAGTCCACGCTCTTCAACGCACTGACGAACAACGAGGTTCTGGCGGCCAATTATCCCTTTGCCACCATCGATCCGAACGTGGGTGTCGTCGCCGTGCCGGACAGCCGGTTGGAGAAGCTGTCCGCGCTCTATGGCGACGCGCCGATCGTGCCTGCTTCGGTGACGTTCGTCGACATCGCCGGCATCGTGCGCGGAGCCTCACAAGGCGAGGGTTTGGGCAACAAGTTCCTGGCCGCGATCCGGGAAAGTGACGCCATCTGCCAGGTCGTCCGCGTCTTCCACGACGACGACGTGATCCACGTCGACGGTCGGGTCGATCCGGAGTCCGACATTGCCACCGTGAACACGGAGCTGATCCTGGCCGATTTGCAGACGGTGGAGAACCGACTCCCGAGGCTGGCCAAGGAAGCGAGGGCTCATCCCGAGCTGAGAGCTGCGGCCGACGCGGTCGGCGTGGCGCAGGGCATTCTCAACGAAGGACGGACCATCTCGAGCGCGGCGGCCCTGGGCGAGGTGGACGTCGATCTGTTGTACGACCTCCATCTGCTCACCGCGAAGCCGTTCATTTACGTCTTCAACGTCGACGAGGCCGCACTGAGCGACACCGCACTGGCGGAGCGGTTGGCGCGAAGTGTCGCGCCGGCGAGCTCGATCGTGCTGTGCGCCCAGATCGAGGCGGAATTGGCCCGGATGTCACCCGCCGATTCCAAGGAGCTCCTCCAGAGCTATGGGCTCCATGAGTCCGGCTTGGAGCGGCTGGTGCATGTGGGCTTTGCCACCCTCGGTCTGCAGACGTTCCTGACAGCCGGCCCAAAGGAGGCGCGGGCCTGGACCATCCATATCGGCGACACCGCGCCCAAGGCCGCCGGTGTGATCCATACCGACTTCGAGAAGGGGTTCATCAAGGCCGAGGTGGTGAGTTTCGAGGATCTCGTCGAGATGAAGTCGGTGGTCGCGGCGCGGGCGGCCGGAAGGGCGCGCATGGAAGGCAAGGACTACGTCATGCGCGACGGCGACGTGGTGGAATTCCGCTTCAACAACTAGAAACCCGCGTTTAGGCAGTTAGATGGCCTACTTGGTGCCCGTAGTCCGCACAGAGTCCGCGAGATTCTGACTTTCCTCACCGGCCAGCGCCTCGAGGAGCATGTCTTCGGCCGCCTGGCGTGTCCGGTCCTCGGCCGTGGGCCACAGATGCGTCGGCGCCATGGGCAATGGGCGACCGGCATAGAAATGGCGGCAGTCGTGCATCCTCAGGCCCTCCAGGCCGGCCGCCGTGCGGGTCTTCATCGACCGGTGTGCTGCGCCGTACGAACGGGGTCACGGGTGGGTTCCTGCGGCGATTGCTGAAGTAGCGAGGGAAGCCGGGACCGGCTGGATCCGTATGAGGAAAAGGGGATTTGCGATCCACCCAACGGATCCAGCTTGCCCGACTCAGGTTTTTTGCCATGGTCCCTGAACCCAGAAGAACAATGTATCTGCGCTATATGTACGAGACGTCGGCGAACTAGTTACAAGTCGATTTCAATGGCGACTTTCGTCAACATGCAGGGCGCGGAGGTGGTCAATTTGCTGCGACCTCGCGAGCTGGTATCCGTTGATCCAGAAACGCAGGGGGGCTACCCCGTGATCGCGGGTACGAGGATCCAGTTTGATCTGGTCGCCGCCTTGGTGAACGACGGCGTCGACCCAGAGGAAGTGAGCGACTTCTACCCGTCGGTGACCGCTGCCGCAGCCCGGGATGCCGTTTCCTTTGCGGGCATTGCGGCGGACTATCGCGACGGAAGGATGCCCTCTGCCGCGTGAGAATCCTTCTCGACGAGAATGTTCCGATACAGGCTCTCGAGGTCCTTCGTAAGACGCTTCGAGGGCATGAGGTCGACCACGTTGAGGGTATCGGATGGAAGGGCAAGAAGGATCCTCAATTATTGCCAGACACCAAAGCAGCGGGGTACGAGGCATTTGTCACGAAGGACGCGAATCAGCTCAACGATCCTGTAGAGACCAAACTGATCAAGAAATCAAGACTTCGCCACATTCGGTTTGGCCAGGACGAAGGAGTCGCAGGATTCGCTCGAGCGGTCGGAGCAGTTGTCGCAGCGATGCCCGATATCGTCGAAGACCTTGATCCAGCGAACGGGCAACGCCCAGTGGGAGATCACGAAGCTGGACCGTCGCAAGCGTCATAAGTTGGTAGATCCGAAGAAGAACCCACCTGCGTATTGGCGAAGTTCGAGATAGGCCGCTTAGTCCGCAGAAAGTCCGCAGGACGTTACACAACTACCGCAAACAGTCAGCATCAACCGCAGCTGTTATCCCAGGTCAATCCGTACAACCAAAAACTGTACAAAACTGTTGCCTACGCCTGAGGAATTCCGCTTCAACAATTGAGACGGGTACTGAGGCATCGACGGTGAAGAGGGAAGGGGCAGACCATTCCATGTCAGGTTCGTGGTGGCGGGGCACCACCGTCGTGCGTCTCTGCGCCGTCCTCGCCGTGGCGGCTTGCGCCACGGTGGTGGTGGTGCGCCATCCCGTCGCGGCGACGGCGACCCGGAGCACGGCGACAGCGTTGTCGAGCAACCCGGGAGCTCTGATCGGGCCGACGCACGTCAGGTCGGTGTCCTTCATTGTGCTGCTGCGCTCCAGCTCACCCCCGAGCTGCCTCGTCCGGTGGGCTGAGTCGGCCCGGCTGTCCGTGAGGTGGTCGGCCGGTCAGAGGTGGGCCAGTATCTCCGGGCCGCCCCGCGCCGTCGATCGTGGCTTCCGTGTCGTCATCGACGACTACCGCTCCGGGAACGGGAAGGTGTTCTATGCAGCCAACCATCCGGCGATCGTTCCTTTGGGCACGTGCGGCGAGGTGGTGGGTACCGGGATCATCCACTCGTTTTCTGCGCCCACATTTCTCGATGTCCAAAAGGGTGGCATCAGCGGTGTCGGCCTGATGCGGGCGTACGACGCCCTCCCCCTGGCGGACAACGGCTTCAAGGGCCAAGGGGAAACGGTGGTCTTCATGGAATTGGGCGGCTTCTCGGCGAGTGACTTCTCGAAGTTCGCGTCCGACGAGAATCTGCCTGGGTTCGACGTCTCATCGATAGGGAAGAACCCGGGGTTCGACGATGAGACGACGATGGACATGGAGACGGTGCACGAGCTTGCGCCCCAGGCCCACCTCGTCCTGTTCAACCTGCATTCCCTCTCCCAGGCGACGTCCGACGCCGATCTCTTCGCGCTGGCGATCACGCAGGCGGCCAAGCAGTATCCGGCTTCGATCATGAGCTTCAGCCTCGGCATCTGCGAAGACGATGCGCAGGCCTTCAACCACTCCGACCTGGTGGCCTTGAACGCGGCGGTCGCATCGGTCGAGGAAAAGGGCTCGACCGTCTTCGCATCGAGCGGTGATTCCGGTGGTCTCGATTGCACCCCTTCAGCGGACGACGGCCTGCCACCGGAGAGTTCCTTCGCCGGCGTCTCGGCGCCCGCTTCCCTGCCGGCGGTGACGGGAACCGGAGGCACGGCGTTGACGACCGATGCGGCCGGGAACTACGTCGGCGAGACGACGTGGTCCGAACCACTCCTGTCGCAAGGTTCGGGCGGGGGTGTCTCGACGCAGGCCACGAGGCCTTCGTGGCAGACCGGGATAGGTACGGGGGGTCAGATCGACGCCGGCAACGGACGGGAGGTGCCCGACGTGAGCGCCGACGCGGACCCCAGCACGGGTAACTTCATCGTTGAGAATGGCAGCGACGCACAAGGTGGTGGGACATCCTTGGCCGCCCCGATCTGGGCGGGCATGACCGCGGTGATCGATCAGTATCTAGCGGCCGGTCATGATCCTCCCGTTGGATTTTTCAACCCGAAGCTTTACCACCTGGCCAATTCCCCGGTCCCGTATCCGCCGTTCCACGACATCACAGTGGGCGGCAACGACTTCTTCACCGCCACTCCGGGGTACGACATGGTGACCGGTTTGGGTTCGCCCGACGTCTACAACCTGGCCCGGGATCTCAAGGCCGGAAAGTTCTGACATGAGCGACATGACCTCCTCTCCGGCGGATCTCCCCGTTCTGGCCACGGTCGAATGTCCCTCTTGCGGCGTCGTGGTCCCCGACGCGCGTTTTTGTGGCGCCTGCGGCGCCGATCTGGTCCACCGTGGAGTGATGGCGTCGCAGCGGCTGCACTGCTATGCGCCTTTCCCCGATGAGCCGGTCGTCCGGGTCTCGGTGGTGACGTCGCTCTTCCCACACCTCTCGCATCGCGCCAAGGCGCCCTTCCGGATCGGCTTCGGGTTCTTCCTTGTTCTCCTGCTGGTCTTTTCGGCGGCCGGCACGAGCGCGCCCCTGATCGCCGTCAGTGCCCTCAGCGTGCCCCTCCTCTTCTTGATCTACATCTGGGAAGTAGATCCCTACGAGGGCAGCTTCCTGCCGCCGACCTTCCTCTGCCTGCTTCTGGGTGCCGGTCTGGGCGCCGGGTGGGCCATCGTCGGCGGTAGCTACGTCGACAAGGCGCTCGCACCATCCCTGACCAGCAGCCTTACGAGCAATGCGTCCATCGTGGCCGCCATAGCCGTTCCGGCGATCGGGCAGTTGCTCATGAGCGTGCCCATGGTCATCGTCCGCCGATTGCAACGCGGGCCGATCGAGGCGCTCGACGGCTTCGTCGCCGGTGCGACCGGGGCACTCGGCTTCACCCTGGCCGCCACCATCGACCTGATGTCGCCCTGGCTCAGCAACGGCCAGCTGACCCATGCGTCGTTTCTCGCCAACGTCACCCAAGTGATCTTGAGGGGAGTGACCCTCCCCCTGATCAGCGCCCTGGCGACGGGTTTCATCGGCATGTCCTATTGGAACAAGCTTGGTTCACGTCCCACCGCGGCCAAGGGTCGTTGGCTCACCTCGCCGCTGTGCGCACTCGGGCTGGCCCTCCTCGTGCAGGTGGGCCTGGGATTCACGGACATCGCCGCATTGTCCGACGCCGTGCTGATCGGCATTCACGTCGCCGCCCTGGTCGTGCTGATCGTGGCGATGAGGGTGGGCCTGCACTACGCGCTTCTTCACGAGGCTGTCGACGTGAGGATCGGCCCGCCGAGGGTGTGCGCGAACTGCTCCCATCTCGTGCCGGCGATGGCTTTTTGCCCCCAGTGCGGGGTGGCCGAGCGGGCGACGTCCCGCCCCCACCGTCGGCGGGCGACGTGGCCACGGAGCCAAGGGGTCACCAGCGACCCTCGGACTCAGGGTGCGATAACCGTCGATGCAGTGGCCGACGCACCATGGCCGACCGCACCACCGGGAACCCCCGGCGTCATGGTCGGCTTTCCCGGGGCGCACGCCGTGGCGGGCCCTTCACACGGGCTCAGTCACCCGGTGAAAGTCCTGCTCGTCCTGGCGGGCCTCGGCCTCCTCACGCTCACGCTTGTCGTCGTTGCGCTCGTCGCCACTCCCGGACCGCCCCCGCCCTGCAAACCCCTCCAGTGTCAAGGACCTCCGATCGGACATCCGGGCGAGTCATTCACCGACGTCGCCCATGGAGCCCCCGAGGTCGACGGGAGTCTCTACCGGAATGCCAAGGGATTCACCGTCCGTTATCCCCCGGGGGCCACCATCGGGACGGATCCCGATGGGATCGAGTTGACCTACGACTACACCAATGGCGGCCCCTCCCACATCGAAATTCTCGGAACGAAAGCAAGTGGAGCCACGCCCCAGACCGCCGTTGAACAGTTCGCGGGCAACGAGTTCCCCGGTGCGCAAGCGGTCTACCAACTGACCGACCCGTTTATCGGCTACCAACCGGGCTACGGCGAAGCATTTGACGTGCAGCCGGCCAGCGCCGCTGGAAGCACCGGCACGGATCAGGTTGTCGTGGCGGCCGCGGTCCACAACGGGTTCGTCATCATTGTGCAGGTGGAAGGGTCGCTCCTCCCCACGGTGACTGCCAACTCGATGTATTTCGATGGCCATCCCTCGCCCGCCGGCACCAATTTGGCGTATTTCGACGGTGACTTCATCATCAACAGGATCGGCTTCCCCTAAGGCTAAGGGGAGCGCGCACCCCGCTCAGTCATGGTCCTCGTCGGGGGGCAGGAATGAAAAGGGCAGGTCGGCCAATTGGATCAAGGTCGATGAGATCCATCGCGTGAGCCCGGCGATCACGGGCCCGATCTCGCCCGGGTCCTCGAGTTGCGCTTCACTGAAGCGGACCGACCCCTCGTACGTCGCCTCGACGGCCCAGCGCACGCCGCCGTCCGCATGAACTTGCTCGATGGTCGTCGCTGTACGGACCAACGGGTCCACGCCGAGCAGCGGGTTGGTGTCGGGCAGGGCGCGCAGCACCATTTGGGTGTCGGGAGCCTCGGCCAGGCGCTGCACCCGCAAGGCCACCTCGACCACGATCTCGGGCAGCTCGTCCGGGGGTTCACCGATGGACCAGCTCCGGTAGGAGGTCTGGCTCCACGTGGGCCAGTCCACCGAGACGTCGGCCCGGACCCGGGGAGGCTGCTCCTCGCCGGGCAGGCTGTAGGACGTCTCCCATGAGACGTCACCCAGGAACACGTCGACTTGGAAGCGCTCTTCGACGGCCTGGCGTTGCAAGAGGGCCTGGTCGAATGACCGGCGGATGGTGCTGATGATGTCGACGAGGATGTGATCGAGCACGCCGGGCAGAGGCTAGTAGCGATCCACCGTTACCATCATGTCGGTGAACGATGCATCGGTCTGGTTGGAGCGTCGACTGATTGCCTATGCCCACCAGGGAGGTGCGTGGGAGTCACCGTCCTCGACGATGTTCGCCATCGCACGGGCTCTGTCGGCCGGCGCCACCGGGATCGAGCTCGATGTGCATGCGACCCTGGACGGCGAGCTGGTCGTCTGTCACGACGCCACCGTCGATCGCACGACGCCGGCGAAGGGGAACATCGCCAGTTTCACCTTGGACCAACTACGGCAACTCGACTTCTCGTACTGGTTCATCCCCGGAGCCGATGTCACGCCCGATCGTCCCGACGACGAGTATCCCTACCGGGGCCGGGCGCCCGACGACCCGCGTTTCGGGATCGCCACGCTGCGCCAGGTGCTCGAGCAATTCCCTGGAGTCGTCCTCAACCTCGACATCAAGCAGACCGGACCGGTGGTGGCGCCGTACGAGGAGTCATTGGCCCGGTTGCTGGCCGAATTCGAGCGCCACGATGACGTGATGGTGGCCTCATTCCTCGACCCGGCCACGGACGCCTTCCGGAAATTTGCGCCGGGGGTTCCGACCTCGGCCGGGACGGTCGAGGTGGCCGAATTCTGGCGGGCGGTGCGAGACGGTGCAGCAATCCCCGACAGCCCGGTGGCGGCCTACCAGGTGCCGGAACGGATGGGTGACCTCGTCGTGGTCGACGAGGCCTTCGTCGAGGCGGCCCATCGCGGTGGAAAGGCGGTCCATGTGTGGACCATCAATGATGCGGCGGCCATGGAGCGACTGGTGGGAATGGGGGTCGACGGCATCATCTCCGACGTGCCCACCGTGCTCGCCGGTGTCCTGCGTGACCTCGGTGTGGCCTGGGACGGGAGACCGCGCTGAGCGCCGCCCTTTGACAGATGTGGACCCTAACCCCGCCCGCAGTTGGGCTTCTTGCCGTGGTTTGCCTTCTTCTTGGCTCTGAGCTTGCGCTTCACCGTCCGCTTCGACATATGCCTACATGCTAGTTCGCTCGGGAAGAGGACTTTTCCAGGGCGACGTGAGGGCGATCTGCCTGGGGATGCGATCCACCGAGGTCCTTGCCAGGATCCCCCGGCCGACCCATTAGCCTCAGACGCCTATGCGGTCCGGATGGCTGCTGCGCGACGGCGACGTGGTATGCGCGCTTGAGATGACCGACTCGTTCGCGGAACGGGCCAAAGGCCTGCTGGGTCGTGAGGGCTGTGAGGGTGCGCTCCACCTCACCGGAGCGCGCGCGGTGCACACGGCGGGCATGAAGTTCGAACTCGATGTGGCCTTTCTCTCGGCCGACCTGATCGTCGTGCGCATGATCCGCGTGCCGCCATGGCGGGTTGCCCTGCCGCGAAAAGGGACGCGAAGCGTGCTGCAGGCCGAGGCGGGAGCATTGGAGAGATGGGGCGTGCGGGTGGCGGACCAACTGGAAATCCGCGAGGTGCCGTGACCGGAGGGGAGGGAGCCGGGCCCGGCCAGTTGGTCCTCGTGGCCACACCCATCGGCAACTTGGGCGATCTCTCTCCTCGAGCCCGTGATGTACTGGCCGCCGCTGACGTGGTCTGCTGTGAAGACACGCGTCGAACCAGGGCGCTTCTTTCGGCGATGGGGATCGCTGCCGGCGGAGCCCACGGAGATCGATTGCTGTCGTTGCACGGGCACAACGAGGAATCTCGTGTCGAGCGGGTCCTTTCCTGTCTCGCCGGCGGTGGCACGGTGGCCGTGGTCAGCGACGCCGGCACCCCGGGCATCAGCGACCCCGGAGCGCTGCTGGTGTCCCGGGCCATTGCAGCCGGTGAGGCGGTCAGTGTGGTGCCCGGACCCACCTCGGTCGTCGCGGCATTGGTCGTCAGCGGGCTTCCCGTCGATCGCTTCTGCATGGAGGGATTCCTCCCCCGCAAAGGTGGGGAACGGCGGGACCGCGTCGCCGCTCTGATGGCCGACCAACGGACGTCGGTGGTCCTCGAGGCCCCGGGACGGGTCGCCGCCACACTGGCGGAAATGGCCGCCGTCGACGTGGGGCGCCGGGTCGCTGTCGTGCGGGAGCTGACCAAGGTGCACGAGGAGGTGTGGCGGGGAACGATGGCCGAGGCTGCCGCCGCGTTCGCCGAGCGCCCGGTTCGGGGCGAGGTCGTCCTCGTGATCGCGGGGGCGCCTGCTGCCGGGCCGGTGAGCGACGAGGCCATCGACGACGCCGTGCGCCAACACCTGGGCCGTGGTGTGGGTGACGGGCCCCGGCAGATCGCAGACATCGTGGCGGGCGAGTTGGGCGTCCCCCGCCGTAAGGTCTACGAGGCGGTGCTACGCCTGAGGGGGGAGCGGGGGCGCCGTTCGGACCCGTGAGTTTGGTGGACCGGTGCCGCCGGTACGCTACCTCGGTGGCGCCCTACTACCTCACGACACCCATCTACTACGTCAACGACGCCCCCCATGTGGGAACCGCGTACACGACGGTGAACGCCGATGCCTTGGCCCGCTGGCACCGTCTCCTGGGAGACGACGTCTATTTCATGACGGGTACGGACGAACACGGGGCCAAGATCGTTGAAGCAGCGGAGGCCCACGACACCTCTCCGCTGGAGTGGACCAACCGCACCTCGGCCCGCTTCGTGGAGGCGTGGAAGCGTCTCGACATCAGCAACGACGACTTCATTCGCACGACCGAGCCGCGGCACCATGCGGTGGTGCAGGAGTTCCTCCAGCGGATCTACGACAACGGCTTCATCGAGCTCGGCACCTACACCGGCCTGTACTGCGTGTCGTGTGAGGACTACTACACGGCCGACCAACTTGTTGACGGGAGATGCCCGGTGCATGACCGCCCCGTGGTCGAGATGCAAGAGGACAATTACTTCTTCCGCTTGAGCGCATTCGAGCAACGACTCCTTGACTACTACGAGAGCCACCTGAACTTCGTTCGCCCCACCTCCAAGCGAAACGAGGCGCTGGGATTCATCCGCGGCGGCCTCAACGACGTCTCGATCACCCGCACGTCGTTTCGGTGGGGGGTGCCCGTTCCGTGGGACGACGCTCATGTCTTCTACGTCTGGTATGACGCGCTGATCAACTACCTCACGGTTGCGTCCTACGGTAGCGATCCACAACGGTTCGCGACGCTCTGGGGATCAGCGCACCATCTGATCGGCAAGGACATCTTGAAGTTCCACTGCGTGTGGTGGCCCGCCATGTGCATGGCGGCCGGCATCGACCCACCACAGGAGATCTTCGTCCACGGGTACCTCCTCATGGGCGGGCAGAAGCTCGGGAAGACGATGATCCAGTCCGGTGTCACCGGGCAGGGTGATGAGGCGCAGACGCTCAAGATCACCGAAGTCTCCCCCTTGGCCCTCGCCGACGAGTTCGGGGTCGACCCTTTGCGCTACCACCTGCTGCGCGAGGTGCCGTTGGGAGGCGACGGCGACTTCTCCTACGAGGGCATCGTGGCGCGTTACAACGCCGACCTGGCCAACAATCTGGGCAACCTCGTGTCGCGGGTGGCCACCGTGGTCCATTCCAAGTGCAACGGCGTCGGGCCGGCCCCGAGTCCCGACAGCTCCCTGTCGGCGAGCTCCGCCGAGGTGCTGCGCGCCACCAGTGATGCCTGGGCCCGCTGGGCTCCCCACGAGGCACTCGAGGCCACCTGGCGGCTCATTGGGGCGACGAATGCAGAGTTGGAGGCCAGCGAGCCCTGGAAGATGGATCCGGGACCCGTGGTCGACACCGTGCTCGGCAACGCCCTCGAGGTGCTGCGGATCGTCGCCATTCTGATCTCTCCCGCTATGCCGAGCACCGCAGCGGAGATCTGGCGCCGGATCGGCGTCGAGGGTGATCCGTCGGCGGTCCGGCTGCCCGAAGCCGCCGGTTGGGGGGCGTACCCCGGCGGGGTGCCCGTCGTGAAGGGAGATCCACTCTTCCCACGGCGCAAGGGATGAGCGGCTGGTTCGACTCCCATTGCCATGTGCAAGAGGAGTACCTCGGTGGTGGGGACAAGGGGAACGGCGACAGGGACCTCACGCTCGTCCTCGAGAGGGCCAGGGCGGCCGGCGTCGATCGCCTCGTCTGCATCGGCACCGATGTCTCGACGTCGTCGCAGGCCGTGGCCCTGGCCCGGGACGCGTCCCGTGAAGGCGCCGAACGTTGTGCGTGGGCGTCGGTGGGACTGCACCCGCACGAGGCGATCGCCGGAGTCGACGACGTGGCCGCGCTGTTGGCGCGAGAGATCGCAGTCGGCGACGGCATCGTCGTGGCGGTCGGCGAGTGCGGATTGGATTACTACTACGAGCACTCACCGCGAGATGTGCAGCGCACCGCATTCGCCGAACAGATTGCACTGGCACATGCGCGCGACCTGACGTTGGTGATTCACGCGCGCGACGCGTGGGACGATCTCTTCGATGTCTTGGCCGTCGAGGGAGTTCCCGAGCGAACGATTCTTCACTGCTTCACCGGTGGGCCCGATGAACTGGAGCGTTGCGTGCGCGCCGGCATGTTCGTGTCGTTCAGCGGCATCATCACGTTCAAGAGTGCGTCCGCCATCCGGGAGGCCGCGGCGCGCTGCCCGCTTGACCGATTGTTGGTGGAGACCGACAGTCCGTTTCTTGCGCCGGTGCCGCACCGGGGACGTGCCAACGAACCAGCCCTGTTGCCGTTGGTCGGGGCGACAGTGGCCGCGGTGAAGGGATCCGCCGTGGAGGCAATCGCCGCCAGTACGGCGGCGGCAGCCGTCGACGCCTTTGCCATCCCGGCCTGAGGCGCGCCGTGTTGGGGGGAATTCGAGACCCCGCTGACCTGGGAATATAGGGATAAATCCCCACAGATATCGCCTGTGACCAGGGAATTCATGGAAATGACACACGAGAGGTGTGCTCTGACCTGGGGAAATGAAATCTCGATTGCGCTGTCCGCAATTTTCATTTGCACAGGCCCCGGTCGAGTACGTATGTTCTCCCCGTCCCCCCCGCCGGCCTGGTGTCGGCGCGGGTGCACTGTCCCCGGAGAAGGGTGGAGCCCTGCGGAAACAGAGCACTCAGGGGAGGCGCCTCGGCGTCGCCGCAGTCCTCTGCGGTGTCGTGTTCGCAGCGCCTCTTCTCTTGCTGCAACATGGATCGGCACACGCACCACGCGTGGCGACCGGGGGCAGTCGCGTGGCATCACGCGCCGCGCGCAGTGACGTGTCGTTCTACAGCGTCGTCTTGCCGTCGCAAATGGTGACGTACGAAGCGGCCGCGGGCGATGCCACCGCGCCGACAACGGTGGCACCCACGACGACCACCACTGCACCTGCCGTCACTGCCGCGCCGGAACAGACCTCGAGGGTGGAGGAGACTTCGGCTCCGGTGGCGCCACCGACCGTCGCGCCAAGGGTGGTGCCGGTAACGGCGTCGCGGCCTACAACGTCTGGAACCTCCGAGCGAGGTCAGGCAACGTGGTACGCCGCGGCTCCTCCCGGAAGATGTGCCAGCCCGACACTTCCGTTCGGAACGGTCTTGACGGTGACCAACGTCGCCACGGGAGCGACCACGACATGCACGGTCGATGATCGAGAGCAAGCCGGGTACCCGCGGGTCGTCGACATGTCCCCGTCGGGTTTCGCGCAGTTGGCCGATCCCAGCCAGGGAGTGGTGGACGTCACAATCTCTTGGTGACCCACTCCGGAGCTGGCATCGCGTCGTTGCTGGCGGAGCACGGACTGCGTCCGAGCCGGGCACTCGGTCAGAACTTCGTCGCTGATCCGAATACGGTGCGGCGCATCGCCCGCCTGGCCGGCATCGGGCCCGGGTCTTCGGTGGTTGAATTCGGGGCCGGTTTGGGCTCTCTGACCTTGGCGCTGGCCGAAACCGGAGCCAGGGTGGTGGCGGTCGAGTTGGATCGCCACCTACTGCCCGTCCTGCGCAGTGTCGTCGAACCGGTTGGCGTCGAGGTGGTCGAGGCGGATGCCATGGTGCTGGACGTGGCCGGGCTCCTCGGCGATCGCGGGGGAGGTTCGTGGTCCCTCGTGGCCAATCTGCCCTACAACCTGGCTACCCCCCTTGTGCTCCGGACCCTGGTCGAGGTGCCGGCGATCGACCGCCTGCTCTTCATGGTGCAGCGCGAAGTAGGCGAGCGGATGGCGGCCAAAGTGGGGGACGCCGCCTACGGTTCGGTGTCCGTGCGCGTGGCCTACTTCGCCCGATCATCGGTCGTGGGCAAGGTCCCGGCTTCGGTCTTCATCCCTCGCCCGAGGGTGGAGTCTGTGCTCGTACGCATGGAGCGGCGGGACGAGCCGGCAGTTCCGCTCGATCTGGTCTCGTACGAGCGCCTGGCCGCGGTGGTGAAGGCGGGCTTCGGGCAACGCCGCAAGATGCTGCGAAGCTCGTTGGCCGGGGTTGTCGGCCCCGAGGCCTTTGCCCGCGCCGGCATACGGCCCGAGGCGCGCGCGGAGGAGCTTACCGTCGAAGAATGGGGAAGATTGGCGCAATGATCCGTGTCATGGCTCCGGCCAAACTCACGCGTTCCCTGGCCGTGACCGGAGTTCGGGCTGATGGCTATCACGAGCTTCGATCCGAGATGCTCAGCTTGAGCCTGAGCGACGAGCTCACGTTCACCGAGGGGGGGCAGGGGCTGACGCTGGAGGCCGAGCCGGGGACGCGGGCCGAGACACTGGCAGGGGACGAGGATCGCAACCTCATCACGCGGGCGCTGGCCGCCGTGGGACGACAGGCCGCCGTGCGTGTGGTCAAGCGGATACCCCTGGGCGGCGGGTTGGGTGGGGGCTCGACGGACGCCGCGGCGGTGCTGCGCTGGGCCGGATGCAGTGATCCCGACATCGCCCGTTCACTTGGATCCGACGTGCCCTTCAGCGTGGTCGGCGGGCGGGCCCTGGTGGAGGGAACCGGCGAGAAGGTCACGCCGTTGCCGTTCGAAGCGCGAGAGTTCCTGCTCTTGATCCCCCCTTTCGGGGTCGACACGGCACTGGTCTACGCCGCCTGGGACGAGTTGGGCCAGGCGGAAGCGGTCGACGGGGTCAATGCGCTGACCGAAGCGGCGCTCGTGGTCGAGCCGCGACTGGTCCGGTGGGGTGACGCTCTGCGCGACCTGACGGGCCGGCGACCGACGTTGGCCGGGAGCGGGTCGACCTGGTTCGTCGAAGTCAGCCCCCCTACCGGCACCGATGCGCCCCCCTGGTTGGACCAGGGCGACGAGCGGGCACGCCTCATCCGGGCACGAGCCGTGCCTAGCGGATGGGACGGCGATTGAGTCCGGAGGCTACTTGCCCGCCCGGCGTTGCCAACGGGTGGCCTTGAGCATTTTCTTGTGCTTCTTCTTGCGCATGCGCTTGCGGCGCTTCTTGATCAGTGATCCCATGTCGTGCGGCAGGCTAGCGGTCCGGTGAGCACACTGCCAGGTCGGCCTCTTGAGAAGGGAGGAGCGTGATCATGGGGTTTGCGGTAATAGGCCTCGACCACGTGCAGCTGGCCATGCCTCCAGGGGGCGAGGCCGCGGCGGAGACCTTCTACTCGGGGGTCCTCGGATTGGCGCGCCTTCCCAAGCCTGAGCCCATGGCCAGCCGGGGCGGATGCTGGTTCGGGTCGGGCTCCGTCGCGCTCCATCTGGGCGTGGAGGATGAGTTTCGCGCGGCCAGGAAGGCGCACCCGGCCCTGCTCGTCCGGAATCTGGGCGCGCTCACGACCCTGATGGCGGAGGCGGCGATCGAGGTGCGCCCGAACCCGGACCAGCCCCCGGGGACGGGGTGCTACGTCGATGACCCATTCGGGAACCGCATCGAGCTGATCGACGCCGACTGGGCCGGAGCGGGATCGGCTACGAGAGGGTGAACGGCGCCTCGTCAGGCGCGTCGGCAGGGGGAGGAATCGTCGGCAGCTGCATGGACATGCGGGTGCCACCTCCGGGCTCGACCTCGGCCCGGATGGTGCCTCCCTCCGCCTTGACGACCTGGGCCACAATGGCGAGTCCCAAACCCGAACCCGGCAGGCCGCGGGCCGAAGGAGCCCGGTAGAAGCGATCGAAGACGTGCGGGAGATCCTCCGGGGCGATGCCCGGACCGACGTCCCGCACGACCACGCCGCCATCGTGGCAGAGCACCGAGACCACTCCCGCCGGGGGGCTCCACTTGCGGGCGTTGTCGAGCAAGTTGCCGACGGCACGGGACAGGCGGTCCCCGTCGGCCGAGACCCAGCACTCCTCTGCGGTCAGGTCGAACGTCACGCCCTGGGTCCGCCCGTGGGTGGCAGCCACGGCGACCGCATCCCGCACCAGCAGGTCCAGCCGGAGGGGCTCCTTGCGGACGGGCATCTGGTCGCCGCGCGCCAGTTCGGCCAGGTCACCGACGAGATCGGTGAGCTCCTGGAGCTGGACCAGCACATCATCGACCAGGATCGAGCGATCGGCCTCCGAGAGCTCATCGACCCGGCGTATGACCTCGAGATTCGTGCGCAGGCTCGTGAGGGGGGTGCGGAGTTCGTGCGATGCGTCCACGACGAGTTGACTCTGGGCCCTCCGGGAGAATTCGAGTGCCTCGAGGAGACGGTTGAAGGTGCGCCGCAGGCGCCCCAGTTCGTCCGGCCCGCCAGGCGAGAGGCGCCGGGTGACGTCGGTGGTCTCCGCCAGGTCCTCCACCGTCGCGGTGAGCGCATTGAGGGGCACCAGTGCGGTCTGGGCCACCAGCCAGCCCAGCACGACGGCCAGCAAGACGCCGGTCAATGCCACCGCGCCCAGGACGATCCCCAGTCGGGCCAGCACGGACCCGACGTTGAGCAAGGTGGCGATTTGCAGCGCGCCGCCCTCGGCCAGGATCCCCGTTTCGACGGCGGTCCCCGCCGGGAGAGGTTCGACGAATTCGCGCAGTTGATCGCCTCCCACGGTGACCGTGGTGAAGAAGGACGGAGCCAACCCGGCGGCCACCAGGCGCACCTGGGGAGTCACCGGCAGCGCACCTCCTGACACGACGGCGCCCGCCGAATCGATGACCTGGCCCAGCGTGGCGGTGGTCGCGCTGATCTGCTGGCCGGCCGTGATCTTCTTGGCCGCTGCCGTCAATGAGTTGTCGGCCGCGCCGAACAATGAATTGCGGGCCGCGAGGAATGATGCGGTCGAGGCCACGAGCACGGCGGCCACCACGGCCACCGTGGTGGCCAAGACCAATCGTGTGCGAAAGGTCACGTGTCCCGGAGCACGTATCCCACGCCGCGCACGGTGTGGATGCAGCGCGGCTCTCCACCAGCCTCGGTCTTGCGCCGCAGGTAGCCCACGTACACCGCCAGCGAATTGGTTCCCGAATCGAAGTCGAAGCCCCACACGCGGTTGAGCAGCACCTCCCGGGTGAGCACCTGGCGGGGGTGGCGGAGGAACAGCTCCAGCAGATCGAACTCGATCCGGGTCAGGACGAAGGAGCGTTGGCCCCGGTGCGCCTCCCGGGTGGCGAGGTCCAAGGTCAGCTCCCCGAAGCGGAGAAGCCCGCCCTCGCCTTCGAAGCGTCGCCGCATCAGGGCGCGGAGCCGCGCCAACAGTTCTTCCAGGGCAAAGGGCTTGACCAGGTAGTCGTCCGCCCCGGCGTCGAGCCCCTGGACCCGGTCGTCGATGCCGTGGCGCGCCGTCAACATGAGAATCGGCGTGTCGTTCCCGGCCTCGCGGATGCGCCGGCACACCTGGAGCCCGTCCAGGTCGGGAAGCTGCAGGTCGAGCACGAGGGCGTCGGGGGAGCCCTGTGCCACCGCTTCCAACGCGTCGTGTCCGGTCGCGACCGTGACCACCTCATAGCCTTCCAGGCGCAAAGCTCTATCGATGGATCGGCAGACCGCGAGATCGTCGTCCACCACCAAGATGCGCACGGGGAATTGAGCCTACCGCGGCGACTTCGCCCGACGAGGGGACGTCGGGCCTCTAACCTCTACCTGGCACCGGTCCTCGAAGGAGCGACGCGGCAGCGATCCGGGGTAGTTCAATCGGCAGAACGTCGGCCTTTGGAGCCGGATGTTGGAGGTTCGAGCCCTCCCCCCGGAGCTCTCACTCATCGCCATTGCTTCCGCCTGCCCCGTGTGGCCAGCGCGGAGAGGTACTCGTTGTACGCCGCGCGCTCCGTCGCCTCGGCGTCGGGTGCCCCCCCGTCGGGTGCCCCCCCATCGGGTGCCCCCCCATCGGGTGCCCCCCCATCGGGCCCGCGGGACATGGTGGCATCGCTCGGTTGGTCTTGTCGGGCCGCCCCCGGCGCCTCGTGCAGGAACCGCCACCACATGTAGATGGCGTAGCCGGCGAAGAACGGCCACTCGAAGACATAGGCCCAACTCAATTGATTGCCGTCCAGGGCACGACGTACCTGCCACGCGCACAGCCCGGCGAACGTGGGGACCACGATGATGATCACCACGTGGAGACCGATGGCTCGACGCGACCACCACGTCTGCCTCACGACGTCACGCTACCCAGCTTTCGGGAAGAGGAAGTCCGACAGAATGGAGGCCAACTCCACCGGTCGGTCTCCCTGGATGCTGTGGCCGGCCCCCTCGACGCCGACCACCTTGCAGGTCGGTTGCCGCCGCAGCAGTTCGGCGACATCGGCGTCGTCGACGACCGACCACGCCAGTCCTCGAACGAGCATCATGGGCATGGTCAGATCCGAGACGGCACTCCACAGATCGCCGAACTGGGCGGCGCGGTCCTTCTCGTCTGAACGGAAGCGCGCGTAACGCCAGACCCAACTTCCGTCTTCGCGCTGCTCCGCATTGTGCAGGATGCCGCGCCGCAGGGACGACTCCGAACGCGTCGGATTGTGCTCCATGGTGCGTGCCAGTAGCTCGTCAAAATTGGCGAAGCTGGCCGGCCCGTCGACGAACGCGGTGATAGGAGCAGACTTCTCCGGATTCACTCCGGGTGTCACATCGACCAGGACCAGGGCGCGGACCAGTTCGGGGGCATGCGCGGCCAGCGCAATGGAGGAGAGGCCGCCAAGCGACATCCCGACGACGCCGACGGCTTCGGGAGCCAGCACGGCTATCGCGGCCGCGAGGTCCTTCCCGTTGCTCGCGATGGAAAGCGACCCGTCGGGGCCGCCGTCGGAGTGCCCGTGCCCGGGGAGATCGATGGCCACGAGGGGCCGATCGAGCGCCATGGCGACGGTGTCCCACGTGTGGGCGTTCTGGGCCCCGCCATGGATCAGGACGAGCTCGGGGGCCGTTGTCCCCCAGACAAGGCTGCTCACCTTGCGTCCCGGGGAGACTTCGACCTCGACCCGCCGCACGGCCGGAGGTCCTGCGTAGGGGAGGCCGTACTCGGCTGCGTTCTCCGAGAAGAGGCCGAACTCGTCGTAGGGCATCACACCCCTGCACAGTAATCGGACCTCGTGTCCCCCCGGCGACCCCCCGGAGGCGTTAAGAATGGCCGCATGGAACAACGCCGGCTTTCTGCCGTGGTGCTCGCCGCCGGAGAGGGCACCCGCATGCGCTCGGAGCGGCCGAAACCATTGCATCTCCTGTGTGGCCGCCCCATGATCCTGCACGTTCTCGACGCCATGGCCGAGGTGGCCGTGACGCGGGTGGTCGTCGTGGTGGGGCACCGGGCGGAGTGGGTCACCAAGACGCTGGTGCAGCACGCCCCGTCCACGATGCAGATCGAATTCGTCGAGCAGGAGACGCAGTCGGGCACGGGCGACGCCCTGGCGGTCGGACTGACCGGCTTGCCCGACGACGACGACGACGAAGAAGAAGACGTCGTCGTGCTGCCGGGCGATACCCCACTCCTGCGCCCGCAGACGCTCGCCGCGCTGGTGCGGTTCCACCGGGCCGGGGATGCCGGGGCGACGCTCCTTACGGCCGAGGTCCGGGACCCTCGTGGCTACGGACGCGTGGTGCACGGCAAGGACGAGGTGGTGTGCCGGGTGGTCGAGGAAGCCGATGCCACCGATGAAGAACGAGCCATCACCGAGGTCAATACGTCCATCTACTGCTTTCGCCGGAGCATTCTGGCACCCGCCCTCCGCCGACTGACACCGGCCAACGCACAAGGCGAGTACTACCTCACCGACGCCGTGAGCGTGCTCTTCAGTGCGGGGTACCGCGTCCAGTCGCTGGTCCTGGCCGACCCGATGGAGGCGGCCGGTGTGAACGATCGGGCACAGCTGGCGGTGGCCGAAGCCGAGCTGAGGGATCGGATCAACGAGCGATGGATGCGTCGCGGCGTGACGATGTGGGACCCCGAGCGCACGTACGTGGACGCCGAAGTCAGGCTGGCTCCTGATGTCTCCCTCCTTCCGGGCGTGATCCTGCGCGGTCGTTGTGTCATCGGAGAGGGAAGCGAGATCGGCCCGAACTGCATCTTGACGGACACCTCCGTGGGCCGCCGGGCGACTGTGTCGGAGAGCACCTGTGACCGGGCGATCATCGGCCACGGTGCCCACGTCGGCCCCTTTTGCGTGGTGCGACCAGGCGCCGAGGTGCCCGACGGGGCCGTGCTGCCGCCGCATGCGGTGATCGACGCGCCCGAGTCGTAACCGGCCTCGAGACGGCGCCGCTCAGGACGCAGTAGCGTTGGATCCGTGGAGCTCATCCCGCATCGCCGGCTCGAGCTGATTTCCGGCCGTTCCCACCCGAAATTGGCGCAAGACATCGCCCGGCATCTCGGCGTCGAGCTGGGGGAGGCGAACCTGCGCGAGTTCGCCAACGGCGAGATCCACTGCAAGTACGACATCTCCATCAGGGGATGTGACGTCTTCATCATCCAGACCCACAGCGGCCCCGTGAACGACTCCCTCATGGAGCACCTGATCATGATCGACGCCGCCAAGCGCGCCTCGGCCAAGCGCATCACCGCCGTCTGCCCGTACTACGGATATTCCCGGCAGGACCGCAAGACGACGGGGCGGGAACCGATCACCGCCAAGTTGGTGGCGGACATGCTCTCCGCCGCCGGCGCCGACCGCGTGGTCAGCGTCGATCTCCACTCCGGGCAGATCCAGGGATTCTTCAACACGCCGTTCGATCATCTCGTGGCGTTTCCCGTGCTCGAGGCGTATATGAAGGAGCACCTCGGGGGGGACGTCGTCGTGGTCGCTCCCGATGCCGGACGGGTGAAGGTGGCGGAGCGCTACAGCCAGCATCTGGGCGTGGACCTGGCACTGGTGCACAAGACGCGTCCTCGTGGGTCGCACAACGAGGTCAAAGCGCTTCACGTCGTCGGTGACGTCCAGGGCCGGCATTGCGTGTTGATCGACGACATGATCGACACGGCCGGCACCATCTGCGCCGCGGCCGAGCTCCTGGCCGACGCCGGGGCGGCCGAAATCTCGGTCATGGCCACCCACGCCCTTCTCTCGGACCCGGCCGTGGATCGGCTCAAGGCGGCCCCGATCTCCCGGGTCGTGGTGACCGACACTCTTCCGGTGGCCGAAGATCGCTACTTCGACAAGCTCGAAGTCCTCTCGGTGGCCAAGATCATCGCCGACGCCATCGATGCCGTCTTCGAGGACACCTCGGTATCCGAGCTCTTCGGGGGAGACAACCTGGTCTGAGGCCTACCGGGCCCCGCTGGTGGCGGACCCGAATGGGCGGCTACGCTGGTGGGCCGTTCGCCGGAGGCCTTCGGGTGTCCGCGCGCCATCGTTCTGCACCATCTTGAGGAGATCCGTTATGGCCGATGTCACCCTTGCCGCCGAAGTGGGGCGAAACCTTGGTTCGCGCGCCACTCGCCGCCTACGCCGTGAGGGGAAGATCCCGGGCGTGATCTACGGGCACGGGACCGAGCCGGTCGCGGTGGCGGTCCCGGCGCGGGAGCTCCGCGTTGCCCTCAACGGCGAGGCGGGAGCCAACCAGCTGCTCTCGCTCGAGACCGGGACGACGACGTATCTCGCCCTGGCCCGGGAGATGCAGCGCCACCCGATAGCGCAGACGGTCACGCATGTCGATTTTCAGATCGTCCGGAGGGACGAGGTCATCGCGGCGGACGTGCCCATCGTCCTGGTGGGTGAAGCGCTCGAGGTGCACCACGGTGATGGTCTCGTCGACCAGCAGATGTTCACCCTGGCCATCAAGGCTCGGCCGGCCGACATCCCGACGTCGTTGGAGGTCGACATCAGTGAGCTGACCATCGGTGCGCAGCTGCGCATCTCCGACCTCACGATGCCGCCCGGCGTCACGACCGAAATCGATCCCGAGACCGCGATCGCCATCGGGCAACCGCCGCGCGTCGTCACGCTCGAGGCGGAAGGGGAAGAGGGCGACGAGGGTGCCGGGGCGGCCGTGGCGTCGGCTCCGGCTGCCGAAGCGCCAGCCGACGAGGGCTAAAGCCCTGCGCGGCATCTTTCCCCGGTCCGAGCGCCGGGGCACCGCGGCCGACCTGCTCGTGGTCGGGCTTGGAAATCCGGGACGCGAATTCGTCGGGACGCTCCACAACGTCGGCGCCGAAGCGGTCGATCTACTCGCCACCAGGGCCGGTACCACGTTGCGCGCCGAAAAGGGCGTCCAGGCCCGTGTGGCGCTGACCTCCCTGGGCGACAAGTTGGTGGCGCTCGCGATACCCACCACCTACATGAACGAGTCCGGTCAGGCTGTGCGCGGTCTGGCCAAGCGGTTCGGGATCGACGATCCGACCTCGATCGTCATCGTGCACGACGAGCTCGACCTGCCGCCCGGCACGGTCAGGGTGAAAGCAGGCGGGGGATTGGCCGGCCACAACGGACTGCGGTCTCTGCACGCGCACCTGCACACCACGGACTTCGTGCGGGTACGGATCGGCGTGGGCAAGCCGCCCAGTGCCGAGCTTGGGGCGGCTCACGTGCTGAATCGACCCCCCAAGGACGTCAGAGCCATCCTGGAGTCCTCGGTGACCATGGCAGCGGACACCGTGGAACGCATCGCTCGCGACGGGGTCGACGCCGCCATGCAATGGTGTCACTCCTCGCCCTGAAGGGCCCGATGGGCGCGCCGGTAGTGTGGAACGCGTGAGCGGCGACTTCGACTCCTCCGCTACCTTGCGCCCGGAATTCGTCCTGCCTTGACCGGACCACGCCCCGGTGCGCTCAGCGCCGTCTCCGCGCTGCTGCGCGCCGACCCGGTACTACCCTCCCTCTTGGGCTCTGCCGACGCCACGTTGGCCGTTGCCCTCCCGGCCCAGGCCGTGCTCATGGCCGCGCTGGCGCATTTCACCGAGAGGGCGCCGATCGTCGTCGTGACCGCCACCGGTGTCGACGCCGATCGGGTGGCGGACGACCTGGCGTGCCTTCTCCCGCCGGGCGGAGATGACGGTGCTGACGCCACCGTCGTGGGTGCAGTGGGGGGACCTGTGTCGGTGTTGCCGGCCTGGGAGACGCTCCCCTTCGAGCGGGTCAGCCCCGAGGTCGAGACAATGGGCCGGCGTCTCGCGCTGCTCTGGGGCCTCAGGCACCCCGTCGACGACCCATTGTTCCTCCCACCGCGCGTGATCGTGGCCCCGATCCGCGCTCTGCTCCAAAGGCTGGGGCCAACTCCTCCCGATGCGCCCACGACCGTGCGACCCGGCCAGCAGCTCTCGGCGGACGAACTCCTCTTCCGCCTGGTCGCCGCCGGATATCGGCGCGAACACCAGGTCGAGCACAGAGGAGAGATCGCGGTGCGTGGCGGCATCATCGACGTGTTCCCGTCCACGGCGGACGTGCCGGTGCGCATCGACCTGTGGGGCGACGAAGTGGATCGTCTGACGGCCTTTGCCGTCAACGATCAGCGTTCGCAGACCGATCTGGATGCCGCGGTGTTCTTCGGCTGCCGGGAGCTCGTCCCCACCGCCGACGTCCGGGCCGTCGCAGCTTCGTTGGTCCTCACTCAGCCCTGGGGGTCACGCCAGTGGGAGCGACTGGCCGAGGGCGAGAGCTTTGACGGCATGGAGCCGTGGTTGCCCTACGTGCACCCACACGAGGACCTGCTCCCAGACCTCCTTCCCGCCGGCTCGCAGGTGGTGCTCGTCGAACCTCGGCGCATCCGTGACCGTGCCGTCCAGCTCCTCGACGAGGAGGCGGCACTGGCCGAGACGCTGGCACTGACCTGGGGCGTCGCCGACGAGGCGCACGGTGCGTTCCCCCGCCTGCATCTGCCCTTTGACCGCCTGCTGCAAGACAGCAAGGCCGGGGTGCTCGCCCTCCCGTCCGTTCCCGAGGGCCCGGGCACGCGTGCGTTGACGGTGCGCGGTTTCGCCCCCGTCGCCGGAGACCCGGCCCGGCTGGCGGCCCAGGTGACGCAGCTCGTCGGGGACGGCTACGCCCTCACGCTGTGCGCGGCCACGACCGGCGGGGCAACGCGCCTGGCCGCGGTGCTGGCCGAAGAGGGCGTCCACGCCCCTGTGGCCGACGTCCGCGGCACGGCGCCCGGTGCGGTCATCGTGACAGCGCCCCTGTCGAGCGGTTTCATCCTTCCTGATTGCAAGGTCGCCGTGTTGTCCGAATCCGACATCACGGGCCGGCGTCTGCCGCATCGCCGGGCGCGACCGCGCGCCCGCGCCACCGACGGCTTCTTCGACGACCTCGCCGTCGGCAGCTTCGTGGTCCATCGCCAGCACGGGGTGGCCCGGTTCGACGGGGTGACCTCCCGAACGATGGGTGGGACCACCCGTGACTATTTGATCCTGCAGTACCGCGGCAGCGATCGGCTGTACCTTCCCGTGGACCAGATCGAGGCCATTACCGCGTACAGCGGGGGCGAGACGCCCACCCTCTCGAAAATGGGGGGAGCGGATTGGCAACGCACCCGGGCCAAGGCACGCGCCGCAGCCGGTGAGGTGGCCGAGGAGCTGGTCGAGCTCTACCGCCGCCGCCTGGCGGTGGAGGGTCATGCCTTCGGCCCGGACACGCCGTGGCAGACCGAGATGGAGGCTTCGTTCGAATTCGTCGAGACCGAAGACCAGTTGAAGGCCATCGCCGACGTCAAGGCGGACATGGAGGAGCCCCGGCCGATGGACCGTCTCATCTGCGGGGATGTGGGCTTCGGGAAGACCGAGGTGTCGTTGCGGGCGGTCTTCAAGGCGGTGCAGGACGGGACGCAGGCGGCGGTGCTGGCCCCGACGACACTGCTCGCCAGCCAACACGCACAGACGTTCGCCGACCGATTCGCCCCCTATCCGGTGCGCGTCGAGCTCCTGAGCCGATTCCTGTCCACGGCGCAGCAGAAGAAGGTCGTCGAGGGACTGGCCGACGGCAGCATCGATGTCGTCATCGGCACGCACCGACTGTTGGGTCAGGACGTGGTCTTCAAGCGCCTCGGGCTTCTCGTCGTCGACGAGGAGCAGCGCTTCGGTGTCACCCATAAGGAGGCGGTGAAGCGGTTGGCCGAGGGTGTCGATGTGCTCACCCTGACGGCCAGCCCCATCCCGCGCACCCTCGAGATGGCGCTGACCGGGATACGCGATCTCTCCATGGTCAATACCCCTCCCGCCGACCGACGGCCGATCCTGACCTATGTGGGCGAACATGATCCGGCCGCAATCAGCGAAGCCCTGCGGCGAGAGCTCCTTCGTGAGGGTCAGGCCTTCTACGTGCACAACCGGGTCTCCGACATCGACGCCGTGGCGCGCCGGGTGCACAGCCTGGTGCCCGAGGCCCGCGTGGCGATTGCGCATGGACAGATGGACGAAGGCAGCCTCGAGACCGTGGTCCTCGACTTCTCGGAACGTCGCTACGACGTGTTGGTCTGTACGACCATCATCGAGTCGGGCATCGACATGCCGTCGGTCAACACGCTGATCGTCGACCGCGCCGATCTGTTGGGGCTCGGTCAGCTGCATCAGATCAGGGGGCGGGTCGGCCGGGGGGGACAACGCGCCTACGCCTACCTCTTCCATCCGGCCGATCGGGTCCTCAGCGAACAGGCCTACGAGAGGCTGCGTACGATCGGCGAGCACACCGAGCTCGGATCGGGATTCAAGATCGCCATGCGTGACCTGGAGATTCGTGGGTCAGGCAACCTCCTAGGAGCCGATCAGTCCGGGCACATCGCCGCCGTCGGCTACGACCTCTACGTCCAGCTCGTGGCCGAAGCGGTGGCCGAAGCGCGGGGCGAACCCCGCCCGACGCCTCCCACCGTGGCCCTCGACGTCCCTGGCGATGCGCACCTGCCCAAGGACTACGTCGCGGCGGAAGATGCCAGGCTCGAGGCCTACCGGCGCCTGGCCTCGGTGTCGTCCGACGCCGACGTCGAGGACATCGGAGCCGAGTGGGCAGACCGTTACGGGCCCTTGCCCGCGCCGGCCCTCGGGCTCCTGGCCCTCGCCCGCTTGCGGGTGGCTGCCATGGCGCGAGGCATTCGCGAGGTCACCATGAGCAGCGTTCGTCCGGGTGGTTCGACGCAACCCGTGGCTCGAGTGTTGCCGGTGCACCTCGCCGCCAGCGCGGAAGTGCGATTGCGGCGCCTCGTGCCCGGAGCGGTCTATCGAGAAGACCTGGCCCAGCTTCTCATCCCGATCCGCTCCGGTGAGCTTCCCGCCGACGTGCTGCGTCAGCTTCTCGAAGAATTAATACCTCCTCTTGATACCGGGTCTCGACCGGACACCTTGTAACATGCGCGGCGCGTGAAGCGACTCATCGTTCTCCTCATTGTTCTGGCCGGTGGCCTGGCGGCAGCTGCATTCGCCGTGGCGTCGAATGCAGCGACGGTCAACGGCGTTGCCATCAGCCAAGACCAGGTGAGCTCCGACCTCACGGCGATTGCACGCAGTTCCGATTACCAGTGCTTCCTCAATGCCGAGGAATTGGTCGGAACCGGCGGGAAGACGGGCCTGCCGCCCATCGACGGCGTGGGCCAGCCCATCGGGAGCGGAGCGCATCCCACGGTGACCGCGTCATTCGCGTCCAACTATCTCGACACGCTGATCGGGCACCAGCTCGTGCTCGAGCTGGCAGCGAAGCAGCACTTACACGTCAACCCGTCCGACCTGACGGCGGCGCACACCGAGCTCCTCGGACAGATGACGGCCATCCTGCAGGATGTGGCGGGGACCAAGTACGCCTGTGGCACGGGATCCCTCGCCCTCACGGCCGCCAACGTCCTCGCCACCATGCCCACCTCGTTCGTCGACCGGACCCTGCAGTTCGATGCCACGGTGAGTATGTTCGAGGAACAAGAGGCCGGTGTCGGCTCCAGCGCAGCTGACCTGGAGAACTACTTCACGGCGCATAGCTCCAGCTTCGATACCACGTGTTTCACGGTGGCCGAGTACACCAGCGAGAGCGCAGCCCAAGCCGCCGCCGCCGCGGTGTCGTCGGGCACACCCTTCGCGCAGGTGGCGGCACAAGTCGCGGGCGGTGGGCCACAGGGTTGCGACATCCTCTATGGCATCTCCTCGTCGCTGCCGGCCGGTTCGAACATTCAGAACCTGCCGTTGGGAACCGTCTCGAGCCCCATCGCGGTGAACAGCAACTACCTCCTGATCCAGATCACGAAGCGGACGCCCACCCCGTTCGCCCAGGCCAAGTCCGAAGTCCAAGCCGCCGTGCAGAATGCGGGAGCGAACAAGGCGCGGTCGGTGATCAACGCAGCGGAGAAGACGGCTGCGATCTCGGTGGACCAGCGCTACGGCCAGTGGACGCCTGCCAAGGCCCAGGTCATCCCGCCTTCCTCACCGCTGCCGGGTGACGTGCTGAATGCGGTGGTCGACAGCCCCGGTACGGGGACCGGACAGACCCCGTAAGCGGTGGGACGTTCCCGTCCCCGCGTCACGGTGGTGGGTCTCGGGCCCGCCGGGTCGGCGTATCTGACCAGCGACGTGCGGGCCCTGATGGCTGATGCAGGGCACACATTCCTGCGAACGGCGCGCCATCCCGCGGTGGAAAGCCTGTCGGGCTTCGTCGCGCTCGATTATCTCTACGAGTCCGCCGCTACCTTCGCCGAGGTGTACAGCGCCATCGTGGAAGTGCTCGTTGCCGCGGCCACCGCCCACGCCCCCGACATGATCGTCTACGCGGTTCCGGGCTCACCCCTGGTGGCCGAACGTACCGTCGAGCTGTTGCGCCACGACCCGCGGGTGGATCTGACCATCATCCCCAGCCTGTCGTTTCTCGACTTGGCGTGGGAGCGACTCGGCATCGATCCTCTTGCCCGGGGCGTTCGATTGCTCGATGCCGAACAGTTCGCACTGCAGGTGTCGAGCGACCATGGCCCTTTCCTGGTGGCCCAATGCTGGTCCCAGTCGTTGCTCTCCGACATCAAGCTGTCGCATCTCTACGACGGAGACGGCCCCGAGCCCGACGTGGTGCTCTTGCATCATCTCGGGCTCGAGGACGAACAGGTGAGGCAGGTCGGATGGTGGGACCTGGATCGCACGCTCGAGCCCGACCACTTGACCTCCCTCTACATTTCCGAAATCTCTGGCCGAGCCGAACCCGAGCACGAGATGGCGCGCCTGGCGCGCCTGGTGGAGACCCTGCGCGAGCAGTGTCCGTGGGACAACGCACAAACGCACGGGTCCCTCATGCCCCACCTGCTGGAGGAGTCCTACGAGGTCCTCGACGCGTTGCGAGAGGTCGATATGGCCCCTGCCGGGGCCACCGCGACGGTACCCGGCGAACATCTGCAAGAGGAGTTGGGAGACCTTCTCTTCCAGATCGTCTTTCATGCCAGGCTGGCCCAGGAAGAGGGTCTCTTCACCCTGGCCGACGTGGCCCGGGGTGTGCACGACAAACTCGTCCACCGCCATCCTCACGTCTTTGCAGGTGTCATCGCGGGGAGCGCACAGCAGGTGGTCGCCAATTGGGAAGAGATCAAGAAGGAGGAGAAGGGTCGCTCCAGCGTGACCGAGGGCATACCCACTGACCTACCCGCCCTCTTGTTGTCCACCAAGCTGCAACGCAAAGCCCTTTCCGTCGGTCTGACCGGGCTCGGCGCCACCCCGACGGACCTCACGGCGCGTCTCGACGCTCTGGCGCGTCTCGAGACGGACCCCGTTGTGGGTGCCGCCGAGGCGACGCTGCCCGGGGGCCGCGACGCAATTGCGCAACGTGTCGGCGACGTGCTCTTTGACGTGGCCAATCTGGCCCGCCGCCTCGGGGTGGACCCTGAGCTGGCATTGCGGTGGCGCGCCTTGACGCTTCAAGACGAGGTGGTCGCGCGCGAAGGAGCGTCAGCCGCCCTCCCCATCCCCGACAGGCGCACCCACTAGTCTTGTGATCCGGTATCCCACCAGGGTCGATGCCGAGGGAGTGACGTAGTGAGCGCCATTGAGCACGTGATCGGTCGGGAGGTTCTCGACTCTCGCGGCAACCCGACCGTCGAAGCCGAGGTGATCCTCGATTCCGGTGCCCGGGGCCGCGCCATTGCTCCATCGGGCGCGTCGACGGGGATGCACGAAGCGGTAGAGCTGCGCGATGGGGGAAGCCGCTTTGGCGGCAAGGGTGTATTGCAGGCTGTGGCCAACGTCAACGGGGACATTGCCGACTCGCTGGAAGGCCTGGACGCGCTCGATCAGCGCAGTGTCGATTTCACCCTGATCGATCTGGACGGGACACCGGACAAGGGAAGGTTGGGCGCCAATGCGCTCGTGGCCGTGTCCCTGGCCAACGCCAAGGCGGTGGCGGACGAGCTGGGATTGCCCCTCTTCCGTTCGATCGGTGGGACCAACGCGCACACCCTGCCCGTGCCGATGTTGAATGTGCTGAACGGCGGGGTCCACGCCCGCAACTCGATCGACTTTCAAGAGTTCATGTTGATGCCCGTCGGCGCCGCGTCGTTCAGCGAGGCGCTGCGCTGGGGGACCGAGACGTATCACGCCTTGCGGTCCGTCCTCGCCGAGCGCGGGTTGGCCACGGCCGTGGGAGACGAGGGGGGCTTCGCACCGGACCTTCCAGCCAACGAGGATGCGGTGAAATTGCTGGTAGAGGCCATCGAGCTGGCCGGCCGCATACCGGGCGAAGAAGTCGCGCTCGCCTTGGATCCGGCCACGAGCGAATTCTGGGACAAAGGGTCCTACGTGCTGTCGGGAGAAGGTCGCACATTGAGCTCGGCCGAAATGGTCGACTATTGGGTAGACCTGGTTGACCGTTTCCCCATCGTCTCCATTGAGGACGGCATGGCCGAAGAGGACTGGGATGGCTGGGCGGCACTCACCAAGGCCCTGGGGAACAAGGTCCAGATCGTAGGGGACGATGTGTTCGTCACCAATGTGACGTTGCTGGAGCGGGGAATCCGAGAGGGCGTGGCCAACGCCGTGCTGGTAAAGCTCAATCAGATCGGGACCTTGACCGAGACGCTCGAGACGGTGGCATTGGCCAACCGTTCGTCGTACCGGTCCGTCATCTCCCATCGTTCGGGCGAGACCGAGGATACGACCATTGCCGATCTGGCAGTCGCCGTGAACGCCGGTCAGATAAAGACGGGGGCGCCGGCACGCTCGGATCGTGTGGCGAAGTACAACCAGCTGCTGCGCATCGAAGAGGATCTCGGTCAATCCGCCACCTTTCCGGGTCGCTCTGCTCTGGCCGCGACGAGTGGTGATCTCGGTGTCTCCGGATAAGGGTCGGCAGGGGGTCACACGGGGCCGTGCCAAGCACCGGCGGTCACGAGAAGCGCGGCGCTCGCGATTCCTGCTGATCGGAGGGGCACTGCTGTCGGCCGCGGTCCTCGGGGCGTGGTTCCCGGCCAACGCCCTTTACCATCAGCACGCGAGTCTGGCCAGCGCGAGTGCACAATTGAGCGAGCTCCACCAGCAGGATGCGGCGTTGGCCCAGGAGAGCAAGAACCTGAGCAACTCGGCCGAGATCGCCCGTATCGCGCGTGAACAGGACCAGCTGGTCAGTCCGGGCCAGCAGGCCTTTGAAGTGCTGCCTCCCACTGGTGCGTCCAAGGCCGGTTCTCCGTATGCCGGCGATCCCGCGCTGAGCGCGCCGGTTGCGCCGTCCTCGGAGTCCGAGCTTCCTCCGGGGGCCGAGACCGCCACGACACAGGCAGCGACGACGACGGCCGCCGGCGCCGAGCACCCGACATCGAAGGCGCACCACGCAACGCAGCCGAGCGGCATGCTGGGTCGCATCGTGAACTCGCTCGAATTCTGGCGTTGACGACCGACCGCCGAGCCCACGACGCCCCGGTCCCGCCACCATCCGATCTCGAGAGCGTCGCAGGGTTTCTCGGTCGGGTGCCCAACGGGTCGTTCGCCGTGGTGGTGCGCCGGAGGGGTGGCCAGCCTGCAGTGATCGCCAACGATCCGCACTTGCGCGACGGCGAGCCGATGCCGACCCGGTACTGGCTGGTGGACCCCGAGATACGCTCCGCGGTGGGACGACTGGAGTCGCACGGCGGCGTGCGCAGGGCCGAGAGCGAAGTGGACGCCGAGTTGTTGCGGTTGGCCCACGCTCGCTATGCCGCAGAGCGCGACGCACTGATCCCCGCCGATTGGCACGGGCCGCGGCCCCAAGGTGGAGTGGGAGGAACGCGCAACGGCGTCAAGTGCCTGCATGCCCACGTGGCGTGGTGGCTCGCCGGGGGCGACGACCCGGTAGGCCGGTGGGTCAGCGAGCAGGTGGAGATCCCTGTGGCGGATCTCGTCGTCTCGTGACGACATCGGCCGTCGCGGCGATTGACTGTGGGACCAATTCGACCCGCCTTCTGGTGGCCGACGACACGGGACGCGAACTGGTGCGCCTCATGCGCATCACCAGGTTGGGCCAGGGTGTGGACCGGACGAACGTGCTCGCACCCGAAGCCATCGCCCGGACGGTCAGCGTGCTCGAGGAGTACCGCCGTTCCATCGACAGCTTCGGTGCCGGACGCATTCGCATGGTGGCCACGTCTGCGGTCAGGGACGCGGAGAACGGGGCGGCCTTCACCGAAGCCGCGAAGGCTGCCGTAGGGGCCGACCCGGAAGTCCTGAGCGGCACCGAGGAAGGAGCCCTGGCGTATCGAGGGGCCAGCGCCGACCTGGATTCCTTCGACGGGGACACCCTTGTCGTCGACATCGGCGGCGGTTCCACCGAGATCACCCTGGGGAGAGCGGGCTCGGTGTCCTCCGTGTCGCTCCAGCTCGGATGCGTGCGGCTGACGGAGCGCTTCTTCAAAGGCGATCCCCCGACGGTCGCGGAAGTGTCGGCGGCACGCTTGGCGATCACCGATGCGCTCATCGGGGGGGAAGCAGCGTTGCCAGCGCTGGTGAACCTCGACCGCGCGCGGCGCTTGGTCGGTCTGGCCGGAACGGTCTCCACGCTGGCCTCGCTCAAACTCGGCGTCGCGGAGTACGACCTGGAGAAGTTGCATCATGCCACGTTGACCCTGGAGGAAATCCGGGGTATGTGCGACATGCTGGCTTCGCTGTCGGTCCGCGATCGCCGCGGGCTCGTGGGCATGGTGCCGGGCCGAGAGGACGTGCTCCTCGCCGGCGCGCTGGTCCTTGAGGCAGTGGCCGACCGTTATCGGTGCGACGAGGTGATCGCCTCGGAAAAGGACATCCTCGACGGCATCGTCCTCAGCATTCTTTGAACGCCTGAAGCACCCCGGAGCAGGGAGAACGCCTTGGAGGTGTTGAGCTGGACGACACATCGCTCTTCCGTGAGGTCGATGTGGACATAATGCACGTGCGATGCCAATGAGTGATCCGACCGGCGCGGGAGCCATCTCCGACCCTCCGCCCGACGCGCAGGAGACCTTCGAGCGCCTACGGCGGACCGAGGCCACCGTCGAATCACTGCTGGACGCACTGCGCCACCAGGAGAAGTTGGTCGACGACCTGACTGCGGCGACGGGCGCCTGGGCCGAGACACGCGAGGAATTGGCGAGGGTCCAGGAGGAGTTGACCGCCGCACGTCGCGCCGCCGGGTGGCGTGGCATCGCACGTGCGGGAAAGCATCGAGTTCGTCGACTGTTCCTTCGGAATCGGCCCGTCGCGGCGCAGGTCGTCGATGTGGCGTCGCCCGAACTCGACGAAGAGTTCGTGTGGGAGGACACGCGCTACGCACGGTGGATCGAGCTCTACGACACGATCGACCCTGCCCGCCGGGGCGCGTTGCTCGCTCGGCTGGCGCAGGTCGACGAACAGCCCCTGGTCTCCATCATCCTCCCGGTCTATAACCCACCGGAGGAGTTCCTGCGGCAAGCCATCGACTCGGTGCGTGCACAGATCTATACGAAATGGGAGCTCTGCGTCGCCGACGACTGCTCGACGCTGCCCTATGTGGCCAAGGTGCTCGATGAATACGCCGCGCTCGATGAGCGCATTCTGGTGCACCGAAGAGAGGTCAACGGGCACATCTCGGAGTGCTCGAACTCAGCGATCGACCTGGCGCGCGGCACGTGGCTCTGCCTCATGGATCATGACGACCTGCTGGCTGAGCACGCTCTCGCCATCGCCGTCCTGGCCATCGACCAGTCTCCCGCAGCAGCCATTGTGTACAGCGACGAGGATCACATCGATACGCACGGGAACAGGCGCGAGCCTTACTTCAAACCTGATTTCGATCCACTTCTCATACTGGGGCAGAACTATTTCTCGCATCTCTGCATGCTGCGCACGGATCTGGTGGAACAGGTCGGCCGCTTTCGGGTCGGCTACGAGGGCAGCCAGGACTGGGACCTTGTTCTCAGGGTCCTCGAACACGTCGGGCCGGATCAGGTCGTTCATCTCCCGCACGTCCTGTACCACTGGAGGGTGCACGCCGAATCGACCGCTTCTTCGGTGTCGGCCAAACCGTACGTGGTCGAAGCCTCGCGCCTCGTGGTCCAAGAGCACCTGGAGCGGGTCGGGGTTGACGCCGAGATCACCACGATGTGGGGCACGAGCTACAACCGGATCCGCTGGGCGCTTCCGAAGGTCCCGCCCAAGGTCAGCGTGATCGTCCTTCCCCGTACCGGTGAACGGCTTCGTCGCTGCGTCGAGAGCATCCGGATTTTGACCCCGTATCCCGACATGGAGATCATCGTCGTCGACGATGGTGCCTTTCGTCCCCCCATGCGACAGATGTTCGTCGAGCGCACGGGGTGGCTGACCGTCATGGAGAATTCCCAAGACCTCAGCGATTCGGCCCAACGCAACGCGGCCGCCAAGGCGGCGACCGGGGACGTGCTGTGTTTCGTGGCCGACGACATCGAAGTGCTCAGTGATTCGTGGCTGCACGAGATCGTCGGTGCCCTCACGTATCCCGGGATCGGCTGTGTCGGAGTCAAGCTCTTGTATCCGGACCTCTTGGTGCACCACGCGGGATTTGTCATCGGACTCGGGGGCACCGTCGGCAATCCCTACCGCCGGGGCGACCACCGCCTGGGGCACGGGTATGCGGGGCTGTTGCGCCTGGCGCGCTGCCCGTCCGCCGTCAGCTGGGCCTGCCTCGCCGTCACGCGGGAGGCGTTCGACCAGGTCGGTGGGTTCTCCGAGGAGCATTTCACCGGGGTTTTCGGTGACGTCGATCTCTGCCTGCGTCTGCGCGAGGCCGGTTGGCGTACAGCGTGGATACCGCACGCCGAATTGATCCGCCATGTCAATCCCGATGATTGTGGGCCGCTCATGGGCGCAGACGCCGTACGTTTTGACCGCGACATTCGCTACCTCCATCAACGCTGGGGAGCATGGGTCGTGAACGACCCCGCGTACAACCCCAACCTCTCGTTGGCACACGAGTCGCTCTCTTTGGCCTGGCCTCCCCGGACATCGCTTGACTGAGGTGGAATCGCCCGCTCCGGCACTTGCCGTGCACGTGGTCCTGTATCGACACACGGCGGACGGCGTTGCGACCTTGCTGCGCAGCGTCGACCGTGCTGTGGCCGAGGCGCAGGATCAGGGCTCTCTCGGGTCTGCGACGCTCCTGATTGGGGATAGTTCGCCCGTTCCCGTGTTGAGCCCTGCCCAGGTGGCGGGACTTGCGAGCACCGTGTCTCGCTGCGGCGGGGAGAGGTTGGCGTACCACTACTTCGATCGGAATCGGGGATCAGCGGGCGGCAACAACGATCTGTTCCGCTGCTCGGGCAGTGAGCTTGTCCTTATCATCAATCCCGATTGCTACGCCAGCCCCGGCCTCGTGCGCATGCTCTGCGCCGCAATGGATGTCCCCGATGCCGGCATCGTCGAGGCCAGGCAGGTTCCACTCGAGCATCCGAAGGAGTTTTGCCGTCGCACGGGTGACACAAGTTGGGCTTCAGGCTCGTGCATGCTCATCCGCCGCCAGGTGGTCGAGGTCCTTGGTGGCTTTGATGAGGAGAGCTTCTTCATGTATTGCGATGACGTCGACTTCAGTTGGCGGGCCCGCCTCGAGGGGTATCGCGTGATCTATGAGCCCGCGGCGAGCGTGTTCCATGACAAAAGGCTGGATGCGCAGGGGCAGATCGTGGCCGGGGAGGCGGAGGTGTACTACTCGGCCGAAGCGTCGCTCATGATGGCGTGGAAGTGGTCGCACCCCGAATTGCTCGAGATGGGGCGGCACGCGCTGTTGGCGTCCGGGTCCGAACCTCAGCGTCGGGCCGTGGAGGCATTTGACGAACGTCGAGCCGGCAATCGGCTCCCGACTCCACTCGACCCTGACGGACGCGTGTCGCAGTTCATCGGCCACGACTACGCGCGCCACAGGTTCGGTTACGATGACTGACGAGGCCTTCAGCCTGGCTGCGCTCGTGCTCTGCCGGGTGTCCGACGCACCGCGGATCGCCGACACCCTCCTGTCACTGGCGGCACAAACCCATCGGGACTTTGAGATCCACGTCATCGTGGCCGACGGTGAACCGTCAGGGATGCAGGAAGTGAGAGAGCTGGTCGGAACATTCGATACGGAATTCTCGACCAGGGTCAACGTGGTCGATCGCACGCAGATCGGTTCGGGTACGCCCTTCGGATCGGGTGTGGCCCGGGCTCGCTCCTCGTATGTGGCGGCCCTCTATCCCGACGACGTGGTGTTCGCACACTGGGCCGAGACATTTGCCGGCCACGGCCGGCGTTCCGGGGGGCGAGCCCTGTCCTCTCTGGTGGCTGCCCAGGTGGTCGAGGCGGCCTTCACGGGCGACGGTCGGTTCGTGACCAGCGTCGAGCGACCGAAGGTCTCCGCGCCCATGCCGTTCGACCTGATCGAGCACCTGGCCTCGCCTCCTCTTCAGTTGCGGGGCCTGGCACTGCCCCGTCTCGCCGTGCAGCGAGTGATCGTGCAGCAGATACCTCCGGCCGCGGAGGGGTGGACCGTTCGGCTTGCGGTCGGTCTCAGTTGCGGCATTGTGGACACGGGAGAGGTCACGTACCTCCATCGCCTGAGGCCATCGCCCGCGGACGGCGCATCGTTCGACGAGGTGCAATGGGTCAGCGATCGCCGCACCGCGCTGGAAGTATTGGGCCGGTGCGGCCTGACCATCGGGCCAGACTTCCTCTCGTCCTTGGATCCTTCCACCCCGTCACGGCGTGAGCCCCACGCGGAGGTGGATCTTCTGCGCGCGCAGCTACGCCAGGCCCAAGACGCTGGCCGCGCCCACGCCGAGGCGGAACGGCGCGCGCTCGACCGGGTCGCAGAACTCCTGTCCTCCACCAGCTGGCGCGTGTCGGCACCGTTGCGTGCCCTGGGCGACGCAGCCCGGCGACGCGGGGGGAAGCCGCACACGCCCTGACCATACGGCCGAGGCTCTCCGGGCCGCGGCTACGATCGTCCCCGGTGACCTGGGAGAAGGCGAGTCGACACATCTCCCTCTCCCTCCCGGCCGAGGAGTGGGCCAAGTTCCTCGGGGAGATCGATCAACGCGAGCCCGAAGATCGATTCCGGTGCTCGTTCTCGGACCAGGCGGAGAACCCACTCGCCACGGCACGGCTGGGGGAGCTGATCGCCAGAGGCTACTCATGGGGGGAACGCGGTACAGGGTTGGTGCCGCGCCCAGCCGGCGTGCTGTACATCGTCTCCTCGCTCGCCGCCGATGAGGACCTCGCGACCTGGATTTCGCACATTCCAGCCCAGAGTTTTCGTCAACATGTCGTCGCGGTCGACATCGGTGGTGAGGCATTCGCCCGGTTTTCTCCCGCGTCTGGCGGTGAGAGCTGGCACCTCAGCACGCTCATGCACCGCGGCGGGTGGGCCGAGTTCATCATCGAATTCATCGCCAGCCGGGAGATCGATGTGGTCCAGATCGTCGGGGCGTGCTTCGGGGCCGATCTGGTGCCGGCTCTCCGGGCCGCCTATCCATCCATCCAGGTCGTGGTCGACACGGGCGGCGAGGGTGTGCCGGATCAGGCATGGCTGACCTATGTCACCTCGCGCTACGGCAACGTGATCGATGCCTTCTGCACGCCGCAGCCCGCTGTCGCGGCGACGCTCCGGTCGTCAGGCGTGTCCGCGTCGAGGGTCCATGTGTGGCGCGCCGACCACGGGGACGAGGCGGCGGCGGCGTGCCACACGGAAGCGTACAAGCAACTTCTGGCTGGCTTGGTCGGGTAACGGACTGTCGTGATCCGTCGAGTGAAGGCCGGGGCCGACGTGAAGGTGAGCGCGGTCATCCCGTTCTTCAATGACGGCGCAATCATCGAAGAGGCCGTGCGGTCCATCCGGCGACAGTCCCGACCGGTTGAAGAGATCGTCGTCATCGACGACGGATCCACCGATCCTTTCAGTCTGTCCGTGCTGGATCGTCTGAAGGAAGACGTGACGGACGTCGTCCGTCAGCAGAACCGGGGCCCGGGGTCGGCAAGGAATCTCGGGGTGGCCCACACCGATGGTGAGGCTCTTCTCTTTCTCGACAGTGATGACACCGTGGGGGACAACCATGTCGAGCTCGCGTTGGCCGCCCTGGCCGACGCCCCAGAAGATGTCGGGTTCGTCTATCCGGATCTGCAGTTCACGGGCAATGAGAGCCGCCTCTTGGTCATGCCCCCGTACAACTTGTATCTCTTGTTGCACCGAAACTACTGCGGCATGGGGGGGCTGGTCGACCGCGCCGTCTTCGACGCCGGGTTCTCGTTCCGATCGGAGCAATCGGTGGGCCACGAGGACTGGGATTTCTTCGTCCGGCTCGGGGTGAACGGGATATTCGGCCGACCCCTGCACAGCTCGCCGCTCCACTATCGCCGCTGGGGCTACTCCCGGTCCGACGGTGTCCACCAGAGCGGACTGTCCGCGGCCAGGCATCTCCATCCCGAGCTGGATGTGGGTGGCCGCCTGGTCCAGATCAAGAGAGTGTGGGCGCCGGCACTGAGTGTCGTCGTGCCCATGTCCGCAATGCTCTCGGTGGCCGACCAGAGTTGCGACGACTTCGAAATCGTCGTCCGCGGGGAGACGGGCGTTCCCCGCACGAGGGGGCGATGGGTGCTCATGCTCGAGGGGGACGGTCTCCACGCGTTGCGCGACGGCACGTTCGTCGAACGCGTGGTGCGGCTGGCGAGCGACCGATCGCCGTCTGTGCCCATTGCGCTTCATGCGGGGAGCGCGGGCTGGCACCCCTTGGTGGAGCCGGGAGCGGAGCCATTCGGGGTCGTCGCCGAGGGACACTATTACCTTGACTGGAGGAGAGGGCTCGACGCCGTGGCGACCGACGTCGCCGCCTTCTGTGCCTACCTCACCGTGACTGCCGGATCCCCAGACCGGTGGGCGTACGCCAATGGGACGCCCCCGGCAGCCCTCGTTCCCCTGGCTCAGTTCCGGCCGCCGCTCCCTCCTCCCGAGCCCCCGAACGGGCCATTGGAGACCACGGCGAGCGAGGTGGAGCGAGGCTTCCGGCATCACGAGGCGTTGCCCCTCTTCATGCCCGCCACCGGTATCGGGCGCCTTCCCAATCCCCCCGGTCCGTCGCAGGACGGCCTGGGCGCGATCGTGGAGCGGGCCTGGTCAGATTGGATGCCTCCACGGTCGCTCGAACTCCACCTGCTGGTCGACGTCTTCGGTCGGGCCACATTGGAGACAGCGGGGAGCCCACGAGCAGCGTCGGTGCGCGCCACGGCCGGAGGCCCGGCACGCCTCTGTGTCGGGCAGATATGGGAGCTGCCGTTTCCCGGGACCGCGTGCCTCTCGTCAGCCGTGGATCCCTCGACGGACGACATCACCTACAAGGTCACTCGGGAGTTGCCGTCAGATGCGGGCGACACGGTGCTCGGCTATGTCCCGGTCGATTTTCTTCCGGGCCGCGTCGAGCTGGCCCGGTCGGTCGAGGAGTGGGCCGCGGTGGTGCGAGGGCCCCAGCACGTGACGCTGCCCCGACTGCTGGACCTCTCGCCTGGGGCCTATGTGGAACCTTCCCGTGCCCCGTCGTACGTCGAGACCTCGGACTCGCCGGCGGCACCGTCGCCGGGCGGCGGTGCCCCGGCGCACCGAGGACCCGATCATCGAGCCATGCTGCGGATTCGTCGACGAAAGGGCCCGGGGGGAATCGGGCCGTAAGTTATAGTGATCGTGGCTGCGCCGCACTCGTTTCCGGCACCTTCACCCATCTGCTTTCGATCGAAGGGAAGCTCGTTGGACTTCGTCTATGACATGACAGTCGATCCGGACGCACCGAACAACACGCATGCGTTTGCTCTGGCCATGGTCGGTCACAACAAATCGGTTCTCGAGGTCGGGTGCGCCATCGGGTACATCACCAAGGCCATGGTGAAGCGAGGGTGCAAGGTCGTCGGCATCGAGATCGATCCTGCCGCGGCAGCGTTGGCTGAGGAATGGGCGGAGCGGGTGGTGGTCGGGGACATCGACCGCGGCGAGGTGTGGAATCAGGTCGATGACGAATCGTTCGACGTCGTCCTTTGCGGCGACGTGCTCGAGCATCTCCGGGATCCACTCGCTGCATTGAGGTCGGCGGTACACAAGCTCAAGCCGGACGGAGTGGTCGTTGCGTCGTTTCCCAACGTGGCACATGGCGATGTCCGTCTGTCACTCCTGCAGGGAGACTTCGCCTACCGCGAACTCGGACTGCTGGACCGCACGCACATGCGCTTCTTCACGCTCGAGACGATCCGGGAGCTCTTCGAGGAGGCAGGCCTGCTGGTCGTCGACACCAAGCGGGTGATCGTGCCGCTCTTCGGCACCGAGCTGGAGATCAAACGGGAGAACGTCCGCCAGTCGACGGTGGACGAGATCCTCGCCGATCCCGAAGCCGAGTCCTACCAATTCGTGATGAGGGCGGTTCGTGACAACGGGACGCAGGCCGTGGCCGCTCTGGCCCGGCGCGTGAGTGAGTTGACCGATCAGCTCGACCATGAAGGAGTGCGGAGCGCCATCGTGCGCCAGGACCTACGCGAGTCGTCCGCCGCCAACACGGCCCTGCACGAGCAGGTCGCCAATCTCGTGAGGCACATCGAGGCACTCGATGGACACGTGGCTGGGTTGGATCAGATCATCGCGCACCTCAATGGCGCCTTGGCCGAAAGCGAGCAACGGCAACGCGCGTTGTTGGCGACCAAGTCCTTTCGGATGATGGCGCCGCTGCGGCGTGGGTACGGAATCCTGCGTTCCCTGGCCTCCCCGAAAGGGAGCTGATGGTGGAAGCTGGCGCGCCCGGAGGGCCTCCGCGCGCCCTGGCGCTCTACCTGCCGCGGTTCCATCAGGTGCTCGAGAACGACGCGTGGTACGGGCAGGGATTCTCCGAATGGAACCTCGTGGCCGGGGCCAAGCCGCAGTACCCCGGGCACCGGCAGCCGCACCTCCCCGGAGAGCTCGGGTTCTACGACCAACGCGTCGCGCAGACCCGTCACGCACAGGCACGCCTCGCCCTCCGACACGGCATCTCAGGGTTCCTCTACCTCCACTATTGGTTCGGGGGCCACGAGCTCTTCGAGGAACCGCTCCGTGAGGTGCTGGCCTCGGGATCGCCACACTTCCCGTTCGCCGTGTGCTGGGCCAACGAGAGTTGGAAGAGGGTGCACCAGGCCTCCGCCGGCGACGTGCTGCTCGAGCACTCCTCGGACGAGGACGATGACGTGGCGCACATCCTCTCGCTCATTGCGTACTTCAAAGACCCGCGGTACATCAGGGTCCACGGTCGTCCCCTCCTGGTCGTCGCCTCCCCGCACCTCCTTCCCGAACCGTCGCGCACGGTCGAGCGGTGGCAAGCCGAGTGTCTGCGTGCCGGCGTGGAGCCGCCCTGGCTGGTGATGTTCGAGGACGATGCGCGCGGGGATGAACCGGCAAAAATGGGGTTCGACGCGAGCATTGCCATGCTGCCGCACCCTCCTTCCTCTGAAGCCCCGACAACCGTCCGCACCTACGGCGAAATGGCCTCGGAGGCCTTGGGACGCCCCACCCCCTCGTGGACGCAGTACCCATCCGTTGCTCCGGCTTGGGACGACACGCCCAACCATGCCGAGGGCGGAGCCACTATCTGGAAAGACTCCACACCCCAGCGGTACGCACAATGGTTGGCCACTGCGTTGGACCGGCAGCAGAAGGCCGAAGGCGCCAACGGTATCGTCGTCGTCAACGCCTGGAACGATTGGGCCAACGGAGCCTGTCTCGAACCCGACGCATTCTGGGGTCGCGCCTACCTGCATGCAACCAAAGAGGTGGTCGAGCGTCGTACCGGCATAACAGCAGACGTGCCGCCGGAAGGCTCGGATGGGGCTTCATCGAATTCGACGGTCGAAGATCGCTATGACGAGCTCTCGACGCGATACCGCGAGTTGCAAGCGACGACCAGCGGCCTTCTCTCCTATTCCGATCGTCGCCTGCGGGCGGAGCGCGACACGTTCGCCAAGGAGCTCGCAGAGTCTCGCGAAGAGTCCCGGCGCTTGGCTGGCATCGTGGCGCCACTCGAGGGCATGCTCGCCCTCCAAGCGGAACGGATGGCGGAGCTCGAGAGGCTCCTGGCGAGCCGCCCGCCTCTGCCTGCTGTCGTGCGGTCCAGCGGGACGACCGGGATCGTTGCGGATGGTCCAACCGCGCTGAACGCGCAGGCCCGTTACTTCGAGCTCTTGAAGGCGTGCCTGACCCGGATGCTGTTCATGAACGACGAACCGGGCCGAGATCCCTACGAACTGGCCCAGCAGAGAGATATACGGATGATCGGCAAGGACTGGCCCGAAGACGCCGAGACCATGATCGGGATGCTTCGCCTCGACTGCATCCAGCAATGCGTCGAGACCGTTCTTCGAGATGACGTCCCCGGCGACTTCCTGGAGGCCGGAGTGTGGCGCGGCGGAGCGACGATCTTCATGAAAGGGATACTCGCCGCCTATGGGGTGCACGACCGGCGCGTCTGGGTCGCTGACTCATTTCGCGGGTTGCCGGTTCCGGACGAGGTCAACTTTCCCCAGGATGTGCCCATCGATCAGTCGATATTCGAAGAACTGGCGGTGAGTCAGGAGCAGGTGCGCGCGAATTTCGCCCGTTACGGCTTGCTCGACGACCGGGTGCTCTTTCTCGAAGGTTGGTTCAAGGACACCCTGCCCACGGCCCCGGTCGATGCCCTGGCCGTGCTGCGATTGGATGGCGACTACTACGAATCCACCATCCAGATCCTCGAATCCCTCTATCACAAGGTGTCTCCGGGCGGATTCGTGATCGTCGATGATTATGGATGCATCGAAGCGTGCCGGCAGGCAGTCACTGACTTCCGCGCTGCGAACGGGATCGACGACCCCATCGTCCCGGTGGACTGGACCGGGGTCTACTGGAGACGATCAGGCGCCTGATCGCTCGGCGTAGCGAGCGATCGGAATCGGTGCGCTGAGGGCCCGCGCCACGCTCTCCACGAAAGACCTCGGGTTTCCGTAATGTGCATCGGCGTACATGCGACCCTGGGCAGACATGGTGGCGTGTGCCGTCTCGTCGCGGACCCGGGAGACGCACGCCAGGAGCTCTGGGACATCGGCGAACGTCATACCTCCTCCAGCGTCCGCGTGAGCATGTGCCGCACTGTGTTCGGGAACGATGATCGGGGTCCCGAACCGGAGTGACTCGATGCACTCGCGGGCGATGATCCGCCCGGGTGCGAGGTCAATGGTCGCTCTGGCATGGGCCAAGAGCCGCCACAGATCGGTGCGCGTATAAACGGAGACGACGCCGCGCAGGGCGCGCCCTCGCCACACCGCCGCCGTGGCATCTTCGACGACCACGACCTCCAAGGTGGGAAACCGGGCCGTCAGCCAGGCTGCCAGTGCGGGGGGCGGAACGACGTCGGGTGCACCGATCCGGTCCGAGAGCACGAGGAGGTAGCCGGTGAACCCGAGCCCGTTGTGCCGGTGCGTCGCGGCGAGTGGGTTGATCGGCACATGCAGGCCGATGAAGTCGGGATCACCCATTCCGCCCGTGAATTGCAACGATGAGAGCGGACCTTGAACGCCGGCTGAAGGAGTGATCGTGTGGACCGGGTGGCCCGGGGCGTGGAGATCAAGAAGGGCAAGAGTGGAATCGTCGGGCTCATCGACGATGATGGTCGTCGCCGTCGGGAGTGCACTCGGCCAGGCCGCTTCGGCTGCCACCGGCCACGATCCATCGGGACCGACTCCGGTCCCGAAGAGGTCGAAGGCCCCGTCGGCCTCGGTCGGACCCGCAGGAGAAGGAACCACGACGGTCACCGGGCTCATGCGCGATGCGGCCCCGGCCACGGCGCGGGTGACAAACGACAGCTCTGATCCGGACGCTTTCCAGGCTCGACTGAGGAAGAGGCTCATCCTGTCCGTTGTCACATCACTCATGGCGCAGCGGCGAGGGGAGGGTTGTCTTCTCGTCGTCGCCGACAAGCGGCTTCGATCCGGCCCGCAGGCGCGTGATCTCTTCCCCGAGAATCGTCACCGCGTCGTCGAGGACGATGTGCTGATGCTCCAGGCGATCAGACAATTCGTCGCAGCGGTTCGCCAGCGCGTCGATGGCTCTGATCACGTCAGCGATGATCTCTCGATCGACACTGCCGGCCCGGTTCGCCATGCGACGAACCAGGCGTATGGCCCGTTGCCCGGCGGACGGCTTCGCTGGTGGGACAATCCTGACGATCCATTCACGATGGAGCTTGGCGATCTCCGCACTGTGGCGAAGCGGAGTAAATGGATCGCTGACATCGGACGGCCGTGTGAACATGCGCGGCGTGGCATCGTCGGGATGCGCGCTCGGAGAAAGGTGGTCGCTCAATTTTTAGAGAACCTCGCGTACCATTGGTGCCACCATTCGTCTTCCTTGGGATCACGCAGCGCGCACGAGCAGTCTATCCGTGTGAGATTTGGGCTCAGGTATGGATCGCCCGACAAGATCGATGCCCGCCAGCGCTCGATGAACTTGATGATGTCCCTCGCGCCCCCTGCGAATCCGCGGCTGGGCGATTCGTGGTGAATCAGCTCGACATTGGCCTCGTACAGCACCTTCAACCCGCTGCGTTGCGCCCGTAGGCAGTAGTCGATGTCGTTGAGGTCGACGCCGAGAGCGTCGTCGAACCCGCCCAACGCCTCGAAGACGCTGCGTCGCGTGGCCAGGCAGGCTCCGGTGACGGCGGCAACTTCCCGCGTCGACGTTGCCATGTGGAGATAGCCCGGCTGGCCCTCGTCGAGACCGGCGAGGACATGATCGGCGGCACCGCCCATCCCGATGACCACGCCACAATGCTGGAGTCGTCGATCGGGATAGAGCAGCCGAGCGCCGACTGCGCCCACGTCAGGACGCATGGCCTGCGTGGCGAGGAGGTCGATCCACCCGGTCTCGTAGGCCTCGATGTCGTTGTTGAGAAAGAGAAAGACGTCGCCCTTCGCCAGCGTGGCGGCGGCGTTGTTCAGCTCGGACCAATTGAATGGCCGGGCATCGGGGAGAACGGCGACGTCGTCCCTTTGGGCCAGCCGTTCGAGCAACGTCTGGGTCTCTGGTTGCACCGATCCGTTGTCGACCAGCACGAAGTCCACGTGCCCGACGCCCCTGGTTGCGTCGATCGACTCTATGCAGGCTCGCATGAATCGTGGCTCGTCGCGAAAGGGAATGATGATGGTGGTGCTGGGCGATCCGGTGGGGTGCCGTCGAACCCGGTAGGTGCCGCTGGTGGGGCCTGGCGTGACCTGTGCCGCGACGCCCCGGCGTTCGAGGGCGGCCGTCACGTGATCGACGGCTCCCCCGGAAGCTGCGGCGGGCAGCAGGCGATGGCAGAGAACTTCGGGGAGATGGACGATCGCCTCTGCCACCTCGCATGCCTGCAGCGCGAGGTCATGCTCCAGGTCGGGAATACTCCCCGTCGACCCGGCCAACTGCGGAACGATTTCGGACCCCAGGGCCAGCGGCCGGCCCATGTAGGAGGACGAGAGGAGGAATTCAGCGGAGTAGGCCGGCTTGAGGCGTGGGTCCACGTGCCGACCTCCGGCGGTGACCGTGTCTTCGTCGGCGTACACGACCGTCCGGGGCGAAAGAGAGCTGACCAGCTGTGCCACGGCATCGGGGGCCCAGACGTCCCCTGGGAACAGCAGAGAGATGTTCGACCCGCTGCTGGCGGCCAACCCCACCCGGAGCATGTGTGCGGGGGGAGACGAGTCGTCGACGATCTCGACCCGCACCCGCTGGCTGGTCCGCTGCAGGCCGGACACGCTCAGGAGAGCGGTAAACGCAGTCTGCCAGGCATTCTCGACGACCACCGTCAGCATCCAGCGGGCGAACGTCTGCCGTTGGAGCGCGTGCAGCGACTGGACGGTCTCCGGCGGAGGCTCTCCGGTGATGACCATCACCAGATGGAGTGGCTCGGCATCCGGCCGCACCACGAACTGGCGGGGCCGTCGCTCCTCACGGCGCTGTACCCATTCAGCGTACGGACCAGGATCCTTTGCCACGTCGGGAGGGAGCGGGGGGAGTACCCGGTGAGCAAAGAGAACCCGTTCCACGCAGGCAATCTACCGGAAGGCGCCATTTGATCGAGGGCGCGTTGGCGCAGGCGAGCAAGGTTCTGCCACGATGCGCCGGTGCCGATCTCCGACCGCCTCCTCATGGGCCCGGGTCCCTCCAATCCATACCCTGAGGTCGCCCAGGCCCTGGCCGGGCCGGTCCTGGGGCACCTCGACCCCGAATTCCTGGCCATTCTCGACGCCACCAACGACCGCCTGCGTCAGGTCTTCGCCACCGCCAACGCGCTGACGTTGCCTGTCAGTGGGACCGGTTCCGCCGGCATGGAAACCTCCTTCGTGAATTTCGTTCGGCCCGGAGATCCCGTCGTGATCGGGGTGAACGGCGTGTTCGGTGAGCGCATGTGTGAGGTCGCGGGCCGACTGGGAGCGCACCTCATCCGGGTGGACGCCCCCTGGGGCACCCCCATCCCGCCCGATGACCTCCTCTCGGCTCATCCGAACCCCTCGATCATCGCCGTCGTGCACGCAGAGACCTCGACGGGCATCCGCAATGACATCGCACCATTGGGTGCAGGGAAGGGGGACGCCCTCCTGCTGGTCGACATGGTCACCTCGTTGGGTGGGATAGAGGTGGCCGTCGATGAGTGGAATGTTGACATCGCCTACAGCGGGACCCAGAAGTGCCTTGGCGTCCCACCGGGCCTTTCACCCCTGACCGTTTCCGCGGCAGCCCGGGAGCGCATGGTCGAGCGCCCCTCAAGCTGGTATTTGGACCTGAACCTTCTTTCCCGCTACGTCCAGAGCAGCGCCGAGGGAGGGAGGGTCTATCACCACACCGCTCCCGTGACCATGGTGGCGGCGTTGCATGCCGGGCTGGGAGCAATCCTCGACGAGGGCCTCGAGGCCGCCCGGTCCCGCCATGCCGAGTGTGGGCACCTGCTGCAGGACGGCTTAGAGGCACTCGGCCTGAAGCTCTTTGCGCAAGCCGATCATCGATTGCCGCAGCTCACGACGGTCGAAATTCCCTCCCGTCTGCCCGACGGGACGACCGAGGCTGACTGCCGACAGATGCTCCTGAGCCGCTACGGGATCGAAATAGGCGCTGGAGCCGGTCAGCTCGCGGGCAAAGTATGGAGAATCGGATGCATGGGTCACACGGCGCGCCGTCGCAACGTGCTGGCCCTGCTCGGTGCGTTGAAGGAGGTGCTCGACTGATGAATGCGGCGAGAGCGGTGCGTCATCCTCCCTTACAGCTCCACGGGCAGCGCGTCATGCTACGGCCTCTCACCGAGCATGACTTCGACGAGTGGCACGAGGTGCGAACCCGCTGCGGCGCCTGGTTGCTCCGCTGGGAGCCACGCCCGAAGGGAGCACCAGTTCCCTCGGAAGACAGGCCGAGCTTTGCCGCCCGTTGCGGCATACGGGAGCGGGAGCGGCATCTCGGAAGTGGCTACGGGTTCGGTGTCTTCGTCGGCGAACGATTCGCAGGCGAAGTGACGTTGTCCTCCATTCAACGGGGGCCGTTTCAGAGCGCGTGCATCGGCTATTGGATCGATGAGGCCCTGGCCGGGCGAGGGTTCACGCCCGAGGCCGTCGTGGTGACACTGCGCTTTGCATTTGAAGCGATCTCATTGCATCGAGTGGAGATATCGATCATCCCGCGGAACACAGCCAGCCGGCGCGTCGTCGAGAAACTCGGGATCCGCCAAGAGGGGATCGCCGAGCGATTCCTGGAGATCGACGGGGTGTGGGAGGACCACGTGCGCTACGGCATCACGTCCGAGGAATGGTCGGTGCGAGAACCCGAGCTCGCCAGGGAGTGGCTACTGCCTTCGAGGAGCTAGCGATCAGCTGGCCCGACCACTGATGGTGAATGGCGGAAGAATTGTTCGACGTCGTGCTCATAGGTGTAGGACGACCCGGCCCTCCCGGCGGCGCGGCGTAATCGGAGTTCCGCGATGAAGCTTTCCACCGCCCCCGCGCTGCTGGCCCGGTACGTAAAGCCGGTGGCGGTGAGTCGACTGGTGTCGACGCCACGGCCGTACCGCAACAGGTCTTCCAGCTCGGGNNCCAGGAATGCCGCCCCGGGTCACGTGGAGGAGGGCTCGCACCACGTCAGATTCTTCGACGAACTGCACGAGCGGGTCGAAGCCGAAGATCGCGGGGCAGATCGGTCGCGACAGGTTCCGGCTTATGGCGGTCGTCAGGTGTGGTCCGAGGACGTTGGCGAAGCGAAGCACGGTGATCAACGTGGCCGGGTTGTCCTCGGAGAAGTCCCGTACCAGGCTCTCGGCCTCGAGGAGCGTCCGTTCAACGCTGTGCCTGGGCGGGCCTGCGCGCGGAGTGTCCTCATGGAACGTATTGGGGTCCCGCGCCGACGAGCCGTAGACGAGCGTTGACGATTTCACGACGATGTGTCGCACGGCGGAGCCCGGGGCGCCCGCCGCCGCCAGGAGGTTCATGGTGCCGATCACGTTGGTCTCGTGCAGAGCTCGTGACGAGAGCCGAGCCGAGTTGGTCACCATGAAGGTGTGGAGGATCGTATCGACCTGTGTCGCCTTCACGATGCGGTTGAGGATCGAGTAGTTCGGGTCGGCGCGCACGAACTCGGCTCGTTCGAATGGCACGGAGGGTGCGTGCGCCCCCATTCCCAGGATCATCTCCATGCCGGGATCCTCTTCCAGGGCCTGGATCATGAGGCCGCCCCAGAACGTGTCGGCTCCGGTGACGAGAACGCGGTGCTGCACCTCTGAACCCCTCAGCCGAACCACACGCTGCGCCGGACGCGCAGCATGTCGTAGACGGCCTCTTGGATCAGATTGCGGATCCGTTCGGATTCCTCCATGACCCGACTCTTCGAGTAGCGCTCTTGGTCGGGCGGCACATCGAAATGGATGGGATCGAGCACCCGGAGCTTGAACTTTGCCGGCAGGGGCAGCACGAACCCGAGGGGACCCATGACCATGACATTGGCCGTGATCGGAAAGTACGGGAGACCGAGCACCTTGGCCACGGCCGGAACCCGAAAGAGGACCGGCATCGCTTCTTCGGACCCGGTCACGGCGATCGGCACCACGGGCACCCCCGCGCGCATGGCTATCTCGACGAAGCCGCCCCGACCGAACCTGCGCAACTGGTAGCGATCGGTGAACGACTTGGAAGGCCCCTTGGTCCCTTCGGGAAAGTCGAGCACCAGTTGGCCCTGCTCCCGCAGGAGGCGGTATGCGTTCGGCGGGCGAGCTGAGACGCCTCCTCCTCGGGCCCAGAGCGTGCTGACGACCGGGACGGTCCGGAAGAAGTAGTCGGCCAGGCCGTAGACGGGGCGCCCGCGCTCCTTTTCGATGCCGTGCATGATCACGGGTGCGTCGGACGGGATGGCCCCCGCGTGGTTCGCCACCAGGAGTGCGCCCCCTTCGGCGGGGATCTTCGCCATTCCATCCCACTCGACCCGGAACCATTTCGAGTAGATCGGTTCGTAGAGCCTCCGGGTCAAGGAACGGAAGCGTTCGGAGCGGCCCCATTCGTCCACGTCGGAACGGCGCAGGTCGCCCGCTGTGGCAACCGGCATGTCTGGCATCCGGATGGGCACGACCGCTGTGGTCTTTGTCCGTACCGCGGTCACCGGGCTCTGGTCGGTCACCGCTCCATGGTAGCGACGCTCAGCTCCCTGCCCTCTTGGTGGCCATGGGGAAGGGGGACACCACGTCCCCCTCTGGAGCGCCGGGTTCGTCGCCCCAGGTCAACAACAGGGGGGCCATCTCGCACAGTTGGGCCACCGTGAGGGCGGACCTCTCGAGCGCTGCGCCGGCGAAGTGCGCCGAAATCCACGCGGCCGTCGTCTCGATTTCTGGTTCGCTCATCTGCGGGCACAACACCAGCAGTCGTCCGTCGTGCCCGTCGTCGACGACAGGCAGCCAAGGAGCAAGCGCCTTCCGGAGGGACGTACGCGACACCGAGCCGTCCGGGCCGTGCACGAGCTCGCTCGGGAGCTTGATCCCCAGGGTCGGAATGGGTGCGGCCCAGGCCGCGCCCCGACCAGCGCGGACCACATCGGCCGCCATCGATCGCGCGTCGGTCCAAGGTCGAATCTGGCTGCCCTTGACGCGCAGCCACTGGACGGGGACCTCGGCGATGGTGAATCCGAGGCGGCGGGCCAGGGACAGGATCTCCACGTCAAAGGCAAATCGCTCAGTGACAGAACAGTGAAAGAGCAGCTTGGCAACCGGCGCACGGAACGCCTTGAAGCCGCACTGGGTGTCATTGAGGGACACCCGGGTAATCGCATTCACCAAACGATTGAAGACGCGGTTCATGAGGGACCGTCGGAAGCTGGGACGGTTCACCGATGCGCCCCGTGCGGAGCGAGAGCCAATGGCGATACTGGCGTCTGCAAGGGCGCGCACGAATTGGGGTGTCTGTGCGGGATCGATCGCCATATCGGCGTCGGCGAAGGCGATGATGGGGGCGCGGGCTACCGCCACGCCCGCCCGTACGGCGCCGCCCTTGCCGCGATTCTGGCTCAGCCTGACGTGCTTGACGTGGGGGAATGGCTCAAAGAGGGCCCGGGCCAGAGGAGTGGTGTCATCGGTACTGCCGTCGTCCACGACGACGAACTCGGTGGTCTCGATGTCGATGGCGCCGGCCTCAATGGCAGCGAGAAGCCGGGAGATGCCGGCTTCGAGTCGCATCCCCTCGTTGTAGGCCGGGATGATCAGGGAAAGCTTTACGTCGGCTGGCCATGGGATGGGGGAGCCAACGGCTTCCTCGATCCCGTTCATGCGACCTATTCTCCACCGCCCGTCGAGGTTTGACGAGTCGGGGTCGCCTGAGGGACTACGGGTGTCCCGCCCCGATGAGCCCGGTGGTGAAGATGGGGGAGTAGGACACGGTGGCCCCGGTGAACGGAGCCTGGAGCACGGTGTCGGTGCCGTAGGGGCCCGACCCTACGTACATGACCACGTGGTCAACCTGGTTGTCGGCGTCGAGGTTGTAATAGAAAAGCAGGTCACCGGGTTCCAGCGCTCCCAGTGAGACGTGGGTGAGCGCCGGCCACTGCAGCTCTGTCGTGCGTGGGATCGACACCCCGACTTGGCCCCAGGCCCACTGGACCAGGCCCGAACAGTCGAAGCCTTGCGACGGGTTGGCGCCACCAAACACGTAGGGAACCCCCAGTTGGGATTCTGCGGCACGAACGACAGCGAGCTGTTCGGCTGTCCCGGAGCCTGTCCCGCCCACTGTGCCGGAATAGCCCGCCGGCCCCCCCGCCTGGTTGGCTGCGGTGGTTGCGGCCGCTCCGCTGGCGGATCCCCCAACGGTCTCCGCGACAGTGGCGGCGGCCTGGGAGGCTGCGGCGGCCCGCTGCGCCTGTGCGGCCGTGGCGGCCTGGGCGGCTGCACGCGCCTCTTGCTGTGCTTCTTCGACTGCGGCCTGGGCCACTTCCTGTGCCAACTGGCCCTGGACCTGGCTCAACGTCGCCTTCGTGGCTGCGGCTTCCTGCTCGTTGGCCGCAGCCAGTGTCTTGGCCTGGGAGGCCTGGGCTTGAGCTTGGGTCGCCAGCGCCTCTTCCTGGGACTTTTGCGAAACGAGGTCGGACTCGGAGGTTTCTAACGCGTCTCTCGCATTGGCGAGGTTGCCCACGATCTGCTGGGTGTACTGGTTTCGGGCTTCACCCATGGTGGCAGACGAGGAGAAGAGCGCGGCGAAGTTCGATTGCGGCGTGGCGTAGATGTAGGCCTTGACTGCGTCATTGGTGAGGTGCTTGCGATCCACCACCACTTGCGCCTTCGTCTTGGAGATCTTGGTGTCGATCGTCTGGAGTGCGTTCTGCGCGTTTTGAAGATTCTGGACGGCGGTGTTGTAACGGTTGTCCAGGGCCGATGTCGCCTGCTCCTCTTTCGTCAGTGTGGCCTCGATCGCGGCCACTTGCGATGTCGCCGCGTTGATTTGGGATTGATTCGGCGCGGGCCCCGGCGTGGTCGTGGGCGTCGTCGATCCAACAGCACCTGCTCCGGTCGCGAAGAATCCCGCAATCCCGAGTATGGCCACGACGGGCGCGCCGTGAGCGAAGAGCGCGCGTCGAGGCCGGCGTCCAGTGTTCCGACAATGCACTGATGACACAGTGAAACAGTAACCTCTAAGACCCGTCGGCAGCGTGCGCGCCATTCCGTGAACGGTTGCAACACGGTTGCATCGCAGACAAAGTCGAACCACCGACACATTGGGTTGTGGTTGACCATGACGGGAAACACTTCATATGGTGCTTTCCATGGACGGAGTCATCACGGTCAGCGGTGGACGGGTCCGTGGGGTGTGGCGAGGCGATCAGTGGTCGTTCTCAGGTGTCCCCTATGCCCGGTCCCCCGAGGGTCCCTTGCGATGGCGGCCCCCGCAACCCCCGCTGACATGGGAAGGAGTGCGTGACGCAACTTCGTTCGGACCGATCGCGCCGCAAATCGTGACGGCGGGAGGCATCGCCAGCCCGTCGGATCCCGATGCCGATGACGCGCGGAGCGAGGACTGCCTGACCCTCAACATCTGGACGCGGGGGATTCCCGAGAACCCCGCGGCGACGCCGGGAGTCGGCCGCCCGGTCATGGTGTGGATCCACGGAGGGGGATTTACGTCGGGGAGCGGTTCCGTGTTCCTCTACCGGGGCGACCATCTCGTCCGCAATGGTGATGTGGTTGTCGTCACCATCAACTATCGGCTGGGGGCGCTCGGGTTTCTCGGACACCGCGGGTTGGGCGATCCTGACGGCTACATCGGGAACTGGGGGCTCCATGATCAGGTCGCGGCGCTCGCCTGGGTGCGTGACCACATCGCGCGGTTTGGTGGCGACGCGGCCAACGTCACGCTCTTCGGTGAGTCTGCCGGCGCCTTCAGCGTGGCGGCTCTGATGGGTGCGCCTGCGGCGGCCGGCCTTTTTCGTCGCGCCATCGTGCAGAGCGGCGGTGTGCACGTGCACTCGGTCGACGAGGCCGAGCGCGCGGCTGATCGGCTTGCCGCAGCGTTGGGAGTTCCGGCGTGCACCCGGGAGACGTTGGGTTCGATTCCTTTTGCGGACCTGTTGGCCGCAACCGAGGAGATAGCGACACGCCAACCCGATCCTGGCCTGATACCCCTGCCGTTTCTCCCCGTCGTTGACGGTGTCTTCCTGCCGCAGCACCCGCTTGCCGCGGTGGGACAGGGCGCGGCTTCGGGTGTCGACCTGCTCATCGGAACGAATCGCGACGAGTTGGCGCTCTTCGGGCTCGGGCGCCCCGAACTGGCGGCGCTCGATGAGGAGGGGGTCGTCGGCTGGGCCGCCAATGCGGTGCCCGACGTCCCGACCGAAGAATTGGTGGAGACCTATCGAAAGGTTCGTTCGTCCCGAGACGAAGGAATCGATCCCCACGCCCTCGTGATCGCCCTCGGGAGCGACGGCGTCTTTCGCTGGCCCAGCCTCCAGTTGGCCGCCGCCCAGGCCGCACATGATGCGGGGACGTATGTGTATCTCTTCGAGTGGGAATCACCTGCATTCGGCGGGGTGCTCGGGTCTTGCCACGCCCTGGAACTCCCATTCGTCTTTGGCGTGGTGCACGTGCCCGCCGTGCAGATATTCACCGGCGCCGGCAGCGAGGTGGCGACGCTCTCAGCGCAGATGCAACGGGCATGGCTCGCCTTCGCCGAATCGGGTGATCCGACTCATGGCGGGTTGGAGTGGCCGCGGTGGGAACCCTGCGGGCGTTCCACAATGGTGTTCGGCCCTGGGACCGCCGCGGTCGCTGGACCGCGTGACGAGGAACTCTCCATTTGGGAGCGGCACCGGCCGTTGCCCACCACATCGCACCCCTGATCATCACGCCGCGAAGGCGTGCTCAGGGGCGCTGGCAAAAGACATGCCAACCGATGACCCACCACGCGGCCAGGCAGCCGAAGCGGGACAGCCACGACGTAAGGGTCCAGCGGACGAGCCTTCTCGGGCCGAGGAGCGCCCGCGGCGACAGGGCGAGAACGGCCAGCCAGGCGGTCGCGCCAGCCGCCAGGGCCGACCACGCGACCGTGCCGGGCGCGACCGCCATCATGGTCATCGCCGCGATCCGGCGCGGCATCCGGCCACCACGCACCAACCCACCGCCAACCACGCGGCGAAGAGCAAGCCCCGCCCGACGGGGTAACGGCTCACGTGGCCAACGAGGGTGCTGAGCGTGGGAAACGAAGGCGACTGGAGGGCGAAACTCAACAGGTCCCAACCGATGACGCCCACGATGAGGACGGACCAGACAACTATCGAGACGACGCTCGCCTTCGGCTGGCTTCGCCACTTCCGGATCAGGCGGAAAGTAGCCATTGCCCACGTGCGGGTGCCCTCTCGTTGACGTCCCCACCCGAGCACGATCATGACCACGAGGGCGGCGATGCCGAGGAGCGCGACGCTTCGGTGCGCCCCCAGCGCGTCGCGTGATACCCCGCCTTGCCACGCGGAGAGAGCGATGGCGGCGCTCGAGATGAACAGGATGGCGGCAACGGAGCGATGCCTCGCCGGCTGGGGCCGAGGATGGACCGAACCACGAGGGCGCGTGAAGGGATGAGCTACGTCGTCAGCGTACCGACAGGAGGGGAGTCAGGGGGTGACCAAGGACGGCTTATGATCCTCTCACCACAGAGGAGACCCGTCTCGGGGGGCGTAGCCCAATCGGCAGAGGCAGGGCGCTTAAACCGCCTCCAGTGAGGGTTCGAATCCCTCCGTCCCCACCATTTGCGGTTGACCCCATTGGGTGGACCGTTCATACGAGAATCAGGCCTGGGTTTCGGTTACGTGTAGGGCTTCACGCACAGATTCTTTCGTGGCCGACCCGGCGACTGTTGGCGCCAACCAGCTCTTGTGTAGCCGAGCCGGGTTATGAGACGTTCTCGGCGCCTTCATGCACTGCATCGGGCGAAGACGGATCGCCGTCGACACGTACGGCGAAGAAGGCCTGGGTCGCTGATAAGTAGTCCGAAGCGACCGTGGGTTGGGACTATCGGCCCTGGTGAATGGATCGCTCCGGATCCATCATCGACATATGGCCCATTGCGAAACGCCGTGCGTTTGCCCTCAGCGAGGACACCGAGCGGGTGTTCGGCCATGAGCGTGATCGCCATCGAGCGCTTCCCAGCATCGGACGAGAAGGCCCCATCGTTAGCTGTCGAGGTTCACGATCTCACCAAGCGCTACGGCGACCTGGTTGCGGTCGACGGGATTGACTTTTCGGTGGCGCAGGGGGAGATCTTTGCTTTTCTCGGACCAAACGGAGCCGGGAAGTCGACGACCATCAAGATGCTCTGCACCTTGGCCCATCTGACCTCGGGCCGGGCCACCGTGGGGGGTTTCGACGTGGCCACACAAGCCAAGTCCGTGCGCCGGCACATCGGACTCGTGTTCCAAGAGCAGACCCTCGATTACCAGCTCACCGCCGAGGAAAATCTCCGATTTCACGCCGTCCTGTACGGGGTCCCCCACGATCAGGTCGACGCCCGCATCACCCGGGTATTGGAGCTGGTGGCGCTCTCTGACCGTCGCAAGGACCTCGTCTCGACGTACTCGGGGGGGATGGCGCGGCGACTTGAGATCGCCCGCGGCATGCTGCATACCCCCAAGGTTCTCTTCCTCGACGAACCGACGGTCGGGCTCGATCCCCAGACCCGAGCCCTCATCTGGGAGGACATCCAGCGGCTCCGGATAGAGGAGGGTGTCACGATCTTTCTGACGACCCACTACATGGACGAGGCCGAGTATGCAGAGCGGATCGCCATCATCGACCACGGCTCGATCATCGCATGCGACACGCCCGACGTGCTCAAAGCATCGGTCGGCACGGACACGGTGGAAGTGGAAACGGCTGATGACGACGCCGCCCTGGCCTCGCTCGAGTTGGCGGGGTACAAGGTTGAACGCACTAAGGGCGGGCTCACCGCGTTCGTGGCGGACGAGGAGGCAGCCGTCGGCCCCATCGTGGCCGCCGCCGGGGTGTCGGTGCGCACCGTGCGGGCCCATCGCCCGACCCTTGACGACGTGTTCTTGCACTTCACCGGGCGAGAGATCAGAGAACAGCACGGTGAAGTCGTTTCCATGTTTGCCCGCGCTCATGGCGCTCGAAGGGGCTGAGGCAGGACCATGACCACCGCATCGATCGCCAGCCCAGCCGCGCCGAGGACGGTCCCCGACACCCGAATTTCTGACGAGATACGCGTGGTCGGCATGGTGTGGGAGCGAGAGCTCATCCGCTACGTGCGGACCCGCACCAGGATCGTGAGTGGGCTGATCCAGCCGGTCCTGTTCCTCTTCGTGCTCGGCTACGGCATGAGCGGCCTGGTGGGGACTACCGGGGGGTTCAACTTCCGCCAATTCGTCTACCCCGGTGTCGTGGCCATGAGCGTGGTGATGACGGCGATGTTCTCCGCTCTTTCAATCGTGTGGGACCGTGAATTCGGCTTCCTGCGCGAGATGTTGATCGCCCCGGTCAGCCGAACGTCCTTGGTGCTCGGTAAGACGGTCGGCGGCGCCAGTGTCGCAGCGGTTCAGGGGACCATCATGCTGGTGCTGGCCCCACTCGTGGGCATCCAACTCACGGCCGTCCTCGTTGTCGAGATGATTGCCTTGGAGCTCATGATGGCGGTGGCGATGACCACCTTTGGTGTGTTCGTCGCCAGCCGAATCCAGAAGATGGAGTCCTTCCAGGTGGTCATGCAGATGCTGCTCATGCCCATGCTGTTCCTCTCGGGAGCGCTCTTTCCGCTCAACGGTCTGCCGGGCTGGCTGACGGCGATCACCCGCCTGACCCCGCTCACCTACGCGGTAGCGCCATTCCGCCAG
>PMLV01000122.1 GCA_003160635.1 Acidimicrobiaceae bacterium
ATGAAGGTGATGATCGAGCCCACCAGCACCACGAACATGACGGGATTGCGGATCTGGACCGCCGGGTTCAGCTTGGTGATCGAATCGATCGAGGCTTGGCGGAGGATGTCGCGGTCGAAGAGGCTCCGGGCCTCGGCGACGCCATGAGGCGCTGCCCCTGACCCAGGTTGACCCGGCTGAGTGGTCGTCATCGTCATTAGAAGAACTTTCCGTGAGAGAGCTGCTCGACGATGGGGCCGAGCGATACGGCGGGGAAGAAGGTCAAGCCACCGATGATGATGATCACACCGATGGTCAGGCCGACGAACATGCCGTTGTCGGTGCGGAAGGTGCCCAGCGAGGCCGGGACCACGTTCTTGGCGGCCAGCACACCACCGAGGGCCAGGGCCGGGATCATGACGCCGAACCGGCCGATCAGCATGTCGATCGTCCCGATGACGTTGTAGAAGGTGGTGTTGCCGGTCAGGCCGGCCATGGCCGAGCCGTTGTTGTTGGCTTGAGAGGTGAGCGCGTAGAGGATCTCGCTGAACCCGTGCGGCCCGGCGTTGAGCGGGCCCGCCCGCCCCGCGTGGATCGACACGGCAATGGCGGTGAGGACGAGCACGATGATCGGCATGACCAGGGCCCCGAGCCCCGCGAGTTTGATCTCCTTGGATTGGATCTTCTTCCCCAGGTACTCCGGCGTTCGCCCGATCATCAGGCCCCCGATGAACACGGCGATGATGGCGTAGATGAGGATGGTGTAGATACCGCTGCCGGTACCTCCCGGGCTCACCTCACCGAGCATCATGCCCGTCATGGGGCCGAAGCCGCCCATCGGGTTGTACGAATCGGTTGCGCTGTCGACGGCACCATCGGAGGTCTGAGTCATAGACACGTTGAACAGGGCGCTGCTGGTGTCGCCGAAGCGCACCTCCTTGCCCTCGGTGTTACCCGTGGCGGTCTGGGTCACGCCAGCAGCCACGACCGCCGGGTTGCCCTGGTGCTCGGCATAGCTGGTGAAGGTCACCCATGATGCGAAGATGATCACCATGGCCGTCAGCAGAGCGGCGCCGTGGCGGATACTCCCCACCATCTTGCCGAAGGTGTAGGTGAGTGCGAACGGGATGGACAGGGTGAGCCAGATGTAGAACAGGTTGGTGAACCCTGTTGGGTTCTCAAGGGGGTGGGCCAGATCGACGTTGAAGAACCCGCCGCCGTTGGTTCCCAGCTGCATGATGGGGCCCATAAATCCCGCCGGGCCACGAGCAATGGTCTGAGTGACGCCGTTCAAAGAGTCGTGGATGGTCACGGTTCCAGCCAGGGTCTGCACCGCGCCCTGGCCGACCATCACGATGCCGGCGAGGAAGGCGATCGGGAGGAGGATGTAAAGCAAGCAACGGGTGATATCCACCCAGAAGTTGCCGATGGTGGGAGAGTTCCGGCGAGCGAAGCCCCGCGTCATGGCAATGGCCACGGCGATCCCGACGGCTGCGCTCACGAACTGCTGCACCGTGAGCACGCCGATCTGGGAGAAGTACGACATCGCCGTCTCGCCGCCATAGTTCTGCCAGTTGGTGTTGGTCAGAAACGAGGCGGCCGTGTTGAAGCTGAGAGCGGGGGGGACGGCGCCCAGATGCTGAGGGTTGAGGGGAAGCGACCCTTGAATCCTCATCAGCAGATAGCCGACGCCGAGAAAGACCGAGGAGAAGATCACCACTGAGCCGGCGTAGCGCTTCCAGCTCTGCTCCTGCTCGGGGCTGGTCCCGAGCAGGCGGTAGACAGGGCGCTCAGCCCAGGCCAAGAAGTGCACCCGCCCGTCGAAGACGGCGGCCATGTAGGAGCCGAGGTAGCGCCAGGCCAGGCCGAGCGTGACTACCAGAACGATGATGGTCCAGGCGAAACCCATGTCAGAACTTCTCGGGCTTGAACATGGCGAAACCCAAGTAGAAGAACATCACGATCGACACCGCGAGCAGGACGCCCTGGACCCAGGTCATACCCGGTCCAGGAGCCAGATGAGTCCGAGCATCACCACGGTGAAGCCCACGATGCCGAGAACGGCGAGGAAGTCAGCCATGGAGTTAAGTATCCACGATGCCTTATTTAACCGATATGAATGAACGGGGCATTTGCATTAAAAAGTTGTGAACGACGCTGTTGCGGTGCTCATCACTCCGCTGACTGACCGGTCTTCCTTATGTATCCAGCCGTGTCCTGCGCCTTCAGATCCGCGATAAACGTCGGGGGCAACTACGGTGAAGCGACGCACCACAACGGGTGCCGACATGGCTACGGGAACCGGACCTCGATAGTCGTTCGATTAGAGGTGGCAGTGTTGACACGACTGTCATGCGCGGCCAAGGCGAGAACGGTTGACGGAGCAAGGGGCCGAGTGAATGGTCAACTCGTAATTTTGGAGGAGGGGATCGTGTCGGTAAGCGGTGGGATGCCTATGACAACCTGCTCGCCCCACTGTGAAAGTGTTGTCGTCACTTTGGTTCCGCCCGAGACGATCCCCGTCTCCATGACCGGCAGAGTTATCGCCCCTGTCGAAATGGTGAGGCTGTTTGTCACTTTGGGTAGCGACGTTGTGGCCGGAATCGTCCACTTCAGCACGTGATATGTGATTGTCCCGTCAACAACGGTGGACAGCTTCGTTCCCTTCGCCTTCGGAAGCAGAGCGACGACTGAGGACATGGTGAGATCCGATTTGAGATTGGCGTACTGGCTCGTGCCAGCTCTCCAGGACTCCCATTCCGTGCCAACCTTCTTTGCGTCCGTAGAGCTCATGCCGAAGAGCGTGGTGAGCCCAGAGCTGTTACCGCTGACATATGCATCGGTGGACGAGGGTCTGATGGCCAGAGCCGCCTTGCCTTCAACAATGGACTCGGTGCCGCTTACGCGTCCCACGTCCGCAACGATTTTCTCCGTTTTCACGGGAGAGCTCGAATGGGCGACGAATACGACGTGTGCGCTCGCCTGCTTGCCTATGGCCAACTTGGCGCTCCTGATCACCGAGTCCGTTGTCACGACTCCAGCCCGGGCTGTAGCGCCAAGAGAGGCGAATACCACACAGGTTGTGAATCCCGATAAGAACACGCCTAGGAAGACACTGACATGCTTACGTAATGAAAACTCCACCATTTCAACCTACCTTCTCGCCGCCGCCGCCTGACTTTGTACCGCTCCTCCGTAAATCCGCCGAACGTTGTGGATGGATTGATGCCGATCACGTGGGCATGAAACGACGATGAGCGCCGTCTGTGTGGCGATCCGGCTAGTACAGTGGCGCATTGATGCGGCTGCTTGGTCAAACCAATAGGTGATGGCGACAGATGGTCTGACGACGTCGCTTAGGACTTCCGCAGTTCGATCCGCCCCCGGTACCGTTCAGAGGGCTCGCACGGGGAATTGCGTAGAGTGGATCAGAGATCGTCAATGAACGAAACTGACTCGTCATGTGTGGCAGTCCGTGCTGTCCGCGACGAGCAAACGGAACTCCCCAGCTGGCGTTGGGAAACGCTGCGCACCACCTTTTGGTTGGTGCCAACCGTTCTTGTCGTGGTTGCCACCCTTCTTTTTTTGGTGACCTTTCGCATCGACTTAGCGGCATATGATCACCAACTCACTCTGCCCTTTTGGATCCGAACCGGAAGTGCTGATGCTGGCCGTCAGATCCTCATCGCCATTGCAGCCGCGGTCATCACCGTTATCGGCGTGGTGTTTTCCATCACTATCTTGGCCCTCACTCTCGCATCCCAGCAGTTCGGACCCAGGATGATGCGGAATTTCGTCCGAGACTGGGGAAACCAGCTGACGCTTGGGGTCTTTGTCGGTACATTTGTCTACTCCGTACTCGCGCTTGGCTTCATGTCCGGCGATTTCGTGCCTCACCTTTCGATCACGGTCGCCGAGGCGTTGCTTCTGGTCGATCTGGGCATCCTTATTTACTTTATCCACCACATCGCCAAGTCAATTCAGCTGCCGGAGGTGATCGCAGGGATCGCGCGAGATCTGACACGGGCTATTGATGCTGAATACCCCTTACCGAATCCCGACGGGGAAGCGCTCACTGAAAAGGGGGTCGGTCGGTCCATAGCAGAATTGTCACAACTCCTTGACGAGCGAGGGGTTGTAGTTCCTTCGAGTGCCAGCGGCTATCTGCAGTTCGTCGGATATGCCCAGCTGGTCGAGATCGCCGTTCGGACCGATTCGGTGATCCGCCTCGTTCATCGGCCCGGCCATTTCATCGCGAGGGGACAGCCATTGGCCACCGTCTGGCCCGGAGGAGCGGGGGGACAAGTCGCATTGGCGCTCTCCAAGGCACACGTGAGCGGTCCCCATCGGACCCTCATGCAAGATCCCGTCTTCGCCATCGATCAGCTCGTCGAAATCGCCATCCGCGCTCTTTCCCCTGCTGTTAACGATACGTTTACGGCCCTCACGTGCATCGATTGGTTGTCGGCGGGGCTCAGCCAGGTTTCGAGCAGAC
>PMLV01000159.1 GCA_003160635.1 Acidimicrobiaceae bacterium
CCACAGGAACCCCAGGAGAACCAGGTTTCTTGGTGCCGGGTTGGAACGCGGCCGCTTTCGTGTACTGGCTGACATCGGTCATTACCTCGAAATGGCCGAAGCGCCGTCGCCTTTGGCATTGCGCTGGCGCTCGGACTGATACATGCATGCCGGCGGCAATCTGCTTGTTCGAACGTCCAGCAGCAGCTTGTATCGTAGCGTCGAGTTCGCCGGGGGGTGGGGCGCGAATGGGCCGCGATCGCTTGGACGGGGGGAGCGGCGGCTCCTTCGCACAAAGCCAGGTGTCGCGCCGTTCGCTGCTCGGCTGCCGCCGCTTCTCGGGGCTTGCCGGCACTGCGGAAGACGCCCTGACGATGTTGGCCGACCGGGGGATCCTCGAGCCCTACGACCGGGTGCCTGATCGCCCGGGTCGGCCCGTTGATTCTGGCTGGCATCCGATGTCATTGCTCTGGTCACGAGTTGGAGTCCAGTGTGACCGTGCGCACATGGAGCGGATGTCGGCCACGTGACCTCGCTCACTGAGTCTCAGCCGAAAATTCGTCGTGCTTCCGAACGCAGTCGTGCGGCGGCCGATCCAAAGCCAGCTCCTCCTCTAGGTCTTCGACATCGAGGAGACGGAGTTGGTATCCGTGCTCATCTCGTGCTCGGCGCAGCTATTTCGAACAGCACCCGCAGCTCGCTGGAAACCGCCGTCGATAGTAGACCGCCCTACTACAGGGACGGATTGGATGGACGAGATGGAAATTGGGTGGACCGAACCTCACTACAGGGCACCAACCGGCGCAGGATGGAGGAAAACCGCCACCTTGCCAAGGTGAGGGTCGCGGGTTGGAATCCCGTCTTCTGCTCCAAAATACCTGGTGAGGGTCAGTGTTTGCGTTATCGCTTAGCGGGTGTCCGGCCCGGACTCTACTATCGGTTTCTGCATATCGATGCGGAGTTCCCTCGTCATGCGGTGACCGGCCGCCCGCCGGTGGGTCGGCGAGTCCATTCGCACGAATGCTGAAATAAGACCGCTCAGACCTATCGCTATCGGAACGTACCCCCAGGTGGGACCCCTAGAGCCGTGGGAGGGGAATTGTCTATGGAAGACCTGATCGACCGGCTAGGCCGACTCGAGGATGAGCGGGCCATTGTGGCCACGCTCTACCGCTATGGCGACGCTCTCGACCACGACAACCGCCAGGAGTTCCTCGAGTGCTTCACCGACGATGCCGATTACCTTGTCTCCATGCGGGTCGATGCCCCGAACGGGTTCGGGTATCACGGCCACGAGGAGCTCGGCGCCTACTTCGACGGCCACACCCATGCCCCCGCTGCGTTCCACAAGCACGTGACCACAAATTCGCTCGTGACGGTCGACGGCCACACGGCTGACGCCCAGAGCTACTTTTTGCGCGTCGATTCGCCTGCGGCCGGGCCGGCGGTAGTGGTGGCTGTCGGTCGCTACGTCGACCGGTTCGAACGAGGCGACGACGGACGCTGGCGCATCCGGGTGCGCCGTTGTGAGGTGGAGAACCTATGACCGATTTCACCGAGAAGTACGGGCCGTGGGCCGTTGTCGCCGGCGCTTCCGAAGGCGTCGGTTCGTCGGTGGCGCGACTGCTTGGTGAGCGAGGGATGAACGTGGTGCTCACCGCGCGCCGCCAGGTGGTCCTCGATGAGGTCGCCGCCACGGTGAAAACCGAGACTCGGACGGTGGCCATGGACCTCAGCCTCCCTGGGGCGGATGCTGCGCTGGCCGCAGCGACCGACGATCTCGAGGTCGGGCTGCTCATCTACAACGCGGGGGCCGATCCCCACGCGTCGAGGTTCTTGGACAAGCCGCTAGACGTCTGGCAAGAGTTGGTGGGGCGCAACGTGAACACGGTGCTCGGGGCCTGTCACCACTACGGGTTGCGCATGGCCGATCGAGGCCATGGTGGCATCGTGCTCGTCAGTTCGGGTGCAGCCTGGGTAGGTAGCGATTACCTGGCTGCCTACGGGGCCTCGAAAGCGTTCGATTTGATCCTCGGTGAAGCCCTCTGGGCCGAACTCCGCCCACTCGGCGTCGACGTCCTGTCAATGATTCTCGGGCCCACCGACACCCCGGCGTTTCGCCGGATCCTGCAAGGGAGGGACTTCCCCGGAATCGTCAGTGCTGACGATGTCGCCCGCCAGATGCTCGCCAGTCTCCCGGAGGGACCGACCTGGCCACCAGATGCGTCGCCCTTCGCCGGACTATCCCGCCGGCAGGCCGTCGAACTGATGAGCCAGGGGAGCGCTTTTCTCGGCGAGTAACCATCGCCCAGAAAGGAGCAGCAAAATCAGGCGCCGCTGGTGAGGATCTCGGCCTCGAGACCGAAGTTCCAACGCGCTGTGAGACCAGCTCAGTGGAGAGCGTCGGCAGGGGTGCCGGTCTCCTTCGTTACCGTTCCCTCGCCGAGCAGGTGTGGGACGAGGTGCCTACCCGCCAGGTGTCTGAGCGTGGGGTTCATTCGAGCTCGAACTTCCGGATCGCCTACATCATGGAGACTCTGGCCAAGGTATCGGGATCGGTCGACGAGCTGGTCGCTGTCAAGGCACGCGACCTCACCTACGTCTACCACTATGTCGAGATCGTCGAACTCTTGGCGGATGCCGGACGCACCGACGAGGCGCTCGCATGGGCCAAACGAGGAATCGCCGCGTTCCCCGATCGCACAGATGTCCGTTTGCGCGATGTCGCCGCACGCGAACTTCACCGGGTTGGTCGCGACGATGACGCCATGAGCCTCATCTGGGCCGAATTCGAAGATGGGCCGACGTCAAAGTCGTACGAGCTCCTTCACCGACACGCCACGGCAGCCGGAGCGTGGAGCGAATGGCGGACCCGGGCTTTGGACCTCATGCGCCAGAACGAAACCCGGGCACGCTCAGCTCGCTCGGTCGCCGCGACCTCGTCGTCACGGAAACGTTCAGTCACCTGGAAGCCACCTCGTGGCTACGACGGGTACCCTGAAAGCTCTGAGCTGGTGAGTGTCTTCCTCTGGGAGAACGACACTGAGGCAGCGTGGGCGCAGGCAAAGTCCGGAGGATGCTCGCCACGTCTTTCGATGCAGTTGGCCGAATTTCGCCAGGATGAATATCCCGCTGATGCCATTCCGATCTACCAAGAGGAGGTGGAGCGGGCAATCGGTGCCAAGGACAACCGCGGCTATCGAGAGGCGGTTGGCACGATGATCAGGGTGCGAGCGCTGACGACAAGGGCAGGCAAGGAGGGAGATTTCCCTGCCTACGCGGCTCAGGTGCGAGCCGTCCACAAGGCGAAGAGGAACCTCATGAAGTTGTTCGACGGTCAGGGTTGGTAGGCAGCACACTTACAGGGATCCATCACCATCGGAGTGACATGCCGCAACAACGTTCCCGACCGACGATTCGTTGCCTTACCGAGGGTCTCGGGCTTGACCTCCGCTGGCCGCAGCGTCTCGTTGCCGGGACAGAAACGACAGGTCATCGCCGAGGTCGTGAAGTGCGATCCCTTTGACATTCCAAGTTGGGCATTCAGTGCCGGCAACCCAGTTGTGTTCGTTGAGGGATCGAAGGAGTTCAATGAAGACTGCCCGTTCTTTCCTGGCGGAAGGGAGCGACGGAGCCACTCCGCCAGCTGTCCTACCCCTGTACTACCATGCCGGAATGGGAGTTCGAAAGAAGAGATCGATCTCGATGCCCCCGGAGCTCGATTCGAGCATCGAGTCGGCGGCGGCGGCTGAAGGCACGTCCTACAGCGGATGGCTGGCGGCTGTGGCCCGCAAGGAGTTCACCATCCGCGCCGGACTCGACGCCGTCGCTGGATTCGAGCGATCGCACGGACGCTTCACCCCCGATGAGCTTGCCGAAGCTGAGACCTGGGCCAATGAAGCCCTGGCGCGCTCGAAGCGTACGGGAACGCGCCGGCGGCGGTCTGCTTGATGGGCGTCACGTACGACGCGGGAGCGCTCGTCGCCGCGGACCGGGGGGAGCGTCGGTTCTGGGCAAGGCATCGGGCCCTGCTTTCCCTTCGGGAGGTCCCGACGACGCCGGCGCCTGTGGTGGCCCAGGCCTGGCGAGGTAGTTCACGCCAAGCCCTCCTGGCCAGGTTGCTCGTCGGCAGTGACATCGAACCGATGAACGACGACCAGGCACGCGCCGTCGGGGTTCTCGCCGGACAGGCCGGCGCCACCGACGTTGTCGACGCGGCTGTCGTCGAGGGAGCGCTCAGGCGCCATGACATCGTGATCAGTTCTGATCCCGATGATCTCAAAGCAATCGCCGACTCCGTGAACCGGCGACTCGAAGTCGAACGTCCCTGAACCGCCCTCGACTCCCTCTGAGTCCCCGTGGCTTGCGTTAGCGAGTACGGCGCCCACCGGAAACTCGATCGATAGCCTCGGCGGGCTCATCGAGGATCAGCGCGGCAACGGCGGATTCGCCCCCGTCGCCGACCAGGGACTGGTGCACCAGGTGGAATGGCGTCGGAACCCCTGGAAGCCGGACGGCAGCACCCATGGGCAATCGTCGACCCATGGGACACCCTGCGCTTCTGGCAGGCGTCAATTGTGGGATGTTGCCCCTGAAATCAGACCGGTAGGGGTTGTCGGACGAGTTCCGCATGGAGGCGGTCAGCGATGTCAAGCAACGGGATGCTGATTTCGCCGGCTCGGGCTTGCCTCAGACGTTCGACGAGGTGGTCGATCACCTTGACTTGAGTCGCACAACCTGGGTCACCCACCAATGCTGGGCGCAGAAGATTGGAGTGCCGCCAGCAGATCGAGGAATACCTAACCGGTGCCCCCTAGGTAAGGGTATATCCAGCCCGTATCCCTGAAAATGCGGGGTTGGATACTCGGTTGACCACATGGCGTTCACGGCTGACGGGGATGACGAAAAATCTAGGGACCGTGGCCATCAGGTTCCTTTTGCTCTGGAGTTTGAGTTCGTGATCGTGGCAGCTTCCTTGAGATTGGTCAATCGTCGCACGACTTCGGTTTGGCTTACCTTGCCCATGGCGTTTCGAGGGAGTGATCCGATGTCCCACAGCTCGGGGACTTTGTAGCGAGCCAGCTGAGAAGTGCAGTAGCTCCGCAATGCATCAACGTCGAGCATTGCCCCTTCTCTTGCTTCGATCACCGCAGCCACCCGCTGTCCGAGCCGGTCATCAGGCACCCCAACGACAGACGCCGCGCTGACTCCTCCGAACTGAAGCAGCACACGCTCGACCTCCGCGGGGTAGACATTTGCTCCCCCACGGAGGATTAGAGCATTGCCCCGATCGTGCACAAAAAGATTCCCCAGTTCGTCAAGGTGACCGATATCGCCCGTCCGGAGAATCTCGTCGCGGATCGTTGCCGCGGTTGCTTCGGGATGCCCTAGGTAGCCCAACATCGGACGGTACTGCTCAGCCCACGGTCCTTCATCCTGCGCCCTTACCGTAATCTCTCCGATTTCGCCCGGTGGCTGGACGACGTCATCGCCATCTCGTATTTCGACAAGCAGGTGAGGAAGTGCCTGGCCGCTTGATCCGGGGAACTGGCTTCCAGTTTGGGCCTCAATCGTCACTACGGTAGGTACTTCGGTCATTCCATACGTGGCAGAGATTCGATGTCCGAATCGAGTTGCAAAGGCGTTCCGTAAGAACGGGGGGAGATGTGTCCCTCCCGTCCAAATATCGCTAAGGGTTCGGAGGTCTTGTGACTTCACTTCGGTTGCATCGACCAGACCTTGGAGAGTGGTCGGGACACCAAACCACGAATTGACAGATTCGGTTCGGACCCAGTGAGCGACTCCAATCGGATCGATGCGGTCCATCACAATCTGCGTGCCCCCCGCTTGTGCGACCAGCAGGGTGCTTGTCACTTGCATATTGAGGATGGTCAGCGCAGCGCAATCGCCTTTGCGTAGCTCGGGTCCGAACCGTCGAGCTCGCACGAGCATGGCCCCAGGTAACAGGAGGTTTTGGTGCGAATGGAGGACTCCCTTCGGCCGCCCCGTTGTTCCACTGGTGTAGGCGATCGCTGCCACATCCGTGCCTTGGCGCAGAGGCCGTCGATATCGCGTCGGCGCATTTGCGGTCCTGGACGCCCATTCTTCGGTGCCGACGCTGACGACCGGGACCTTTGGAGCTAAGGGGACATCGAGGTCATCTGCCAGAGAGGCGGCAAAGCCGGGATTAGTCAGTAGGAACTGAGCCTCAGAGTCGTGGAGGATGAACGCCTTTTCAGGCGGAGCGAGGTTTTGGTTGACGCCGACCCAAACCGCCCCAAGACGCATGAGCGCGTGAAAAGTAACGACCACTGCACTTTCATTCGGAAGGCTCACGGCAACCACGTCGTCCTTCCCGATGCCGAGCGTAGACAGCGCACTGGCCGCTCGTTCCACTGCGAAATCCAGCGCCTCATAGGTGAGGCGAGCGTCGATCGAGACAAGCGCCTCATGAGTGGGATCGCGTTCCAATCCCCAATCCAACACATTGCCGACGGTCTCGGATCGCTTATCTCTCGGTCGCCGAGTGACACCCATCTAATGGCCTCGCTCGTTCAGGGATGCGGGGTAGGGATTTGGTTGGCATATCGAAGCCAAAAGTTTGACTTGCAACTGAAGAGAAGCATATTCTACTTCTGAAACGCACTCGGCGATGAAAAATCGAGATGTGGGAGGGACTGGAGTGTCGAACGCTGCCGAAGCCCGGGCCTGGGCACCTGGCGCTCTGCGAGGAATTATCGACTCCCTGTACACGCCCTTCAGCGGACCTGGCGGCGAGCACATTGACGAGAGCGCCTTCCGCACACTTATCGGGCATTGCCTCGGTTCGTTGGGGCACGATGGCGTCTGGGTCGGAGGCCTTGTAGGTGAGGCGTGGGCCATGAGTGTGACCGAACGCAAGCAGATTCTTGAGATTGCCGTTGACGAGGTTCGTTCGGTCAAGCCGGGTGCACTCGTTGAAGCCTGTCCGGTGAGCACCAATGTGCTCGAAACCGTCGAGCTGACGCAGCATGCCGCCCAGACAGGTGCCGATATCTGTTTTCTGATTCCTCCGTTCTTTGAGGCGAGCGGCTATGAGGCCACTCGAGAATTATTTCGGTACGTGGTACCTAGGACGGACATCGCTCTCGGTCTCTTCAACACCCCCGCAGCGAAATGGATATTGACACCAGCGGAGTGTGCGCACCTGGCTGAAGAGTTTCCGGCTATTTGCGCCGTGAAAAACGGGATGTTCAGGCCGTCTGCATCCGCGGCTTTGCACCGACTCGCACCGGAGCTGGTGATTTGGGAATGTGACATGCTGGCCTACCGGGCTGGATTTCTCCGCCGGGGCATCAGCGCTCCAGGCATACTCGGAGGTTCGGCCTATCTGTACGAACTGCCGAACAACAAGATCTATAGCGCACAGTGGGATCTCCTCGTGTCCGACAAGCTTTCCGAAGCGATCGATCACTGGTATGACTCCGGACTCGATGACCTGGTAACCGGACTCCATGCAGCGTTCGGCGCATCGAACGTCGAAGCCCCGTACATCCACTGGGGGTCCGCATTCAAAACAGCTGCGGCCGAACTCGGTCTACCTATCGGCGATTATCCGCGGTCGCGCCCACCTCAGCCTCCGTTGCCGGATGAAATGGTCCAAGCCGTCAAACTGGCCTACAGGCGGGCTGGGCTGACCACCGAAGACTGAGTTCAGCCCGAAGTTCAAGGCGCACTCCAGGTCCGCCAAACTACGTCTCATTCTGGATGCCACCACGATCCGTTGTTTCCTTTGCTGAGGTCCCAACGCCATCGATCGACCTACAAAATCATCGAGAATTGCATTTATTCGATCTGTCGCCGCCAAGCCGGGGAACATTCCCGTTCCGTGCGGAACGCCGGCGTAGACGTGGAGCTCGACGAGCACGTCGGCCTGACTCAGGCGAGTTCCGTAATCGACGATCTCATCCCGGAGTCCATCGGCGGTTCCTACCGCCAGAAAAGCAGTTGGGAGGTCGCGAAGATCAATCTCGCGCGCCGGGGCAGCCATCGGTGAAACGTCATCTCCCCCATAGTGCTCACCCAAATAGCATTTCCAGCCGAATTGATTTGATTCCCGGCTCCAAATCGGAACGCCTTCGAGCTGACTCGACGGTGTGCTCTGCCGGTCGTCCGACATCGGGCAGTCTAGGATTTGGAAGCTGAGCGGTGGGCCGCTTCGCTCTCTCGCCATCAGGCAGACGGCCGCAGCCAGGCCGCCACCAGCGCTCTTTCCGCCGACCCCGATTCGACTTATGTCAATTTGTAACTGCCCTGCCTCCTTCACCATCCATAGCAGCGCTGCGTAGCAGTCCTCAAGCGGGGCGGGAAACGGATACTCGGGGGCAAGCCGGTATTCCACAGAGACACAGGTGCAGGAGAATGACCGGCACCATCGTTCGAGTTGAGCGTTGTCCATGTGGCGATTGCCAATTATCATTCCCCCGCCGTGAATCCAGAGCACAGCGGGAAGCAGCCCGGGCACCTCACGCGGCCTGTGGACACTCACGACAACGGCGCCGTCGGCGATCGTGAACTCAGTCCGCTCTATGTCCTTTGATGGTGGCTCCGCGACTGGCATGAGCTCCCTAGACAGAGCCAAGGTGTCTGAGTTGAAGACGAATTCGGGAAGTCCCGACAACACGGCTTCGAACTCCGGATCGATTTTCATGGATGGCTCCTTCACTTGTCTCCCTTGGAGATCATCTTCTGATGTTGATTGCCCACATGGGGAGGCGTCCGATTTGCGGGGGCCCTAAGGCGACCGTCACGAGGCGATAGTAGGGCTGATTGTCACATCAGGATGAGATCTCTGCTCGGAGGCGGCTTCTCCAAAGAGAGGCGGCCGGCCTTCCCGAGTGCGGTTGCCGTCAGTCGGGACGGTGGAGTCGGAGACGGATAGTGCCCATTTCGCTGAAACGCGTCGCCCAGTCATTCACCGAGTCCTGGATCTGCAAATGGACAGGGGCCAGATGCCCAGCAAGTACCATTTCAGGCACATGACCGCCTAGGGAAAATTGGGTAAAACGCCAAATGGGCTGGGGTATCGAGAAGGTGGGCAGGACATGGCAAGCGGGAAGATCACCCAAACGGACCAGTCGACGATACCAATCGATGGCCCTATGCCCGAGTGGAAACGACTGAGTATTGAGCGTTCCCTTCAGGGGGCGCGCGTGCGTGCTCAAGAACGTAGCGATCGCTTTGTTGCCGCAGCCATACAACTGATGGAAAAGCACGGCAGCGTCGACTTCACCGTTCAGGACGTTGTCGACGGTTCGCGTATGTCGATCCGGACTTTCTACAATTTTTTCGCGAGTAAGGACGACCTGCTTGTAGCAGTACACGAGACGATCCTGGCCAACGAAGTCGTACCCCGTTTGCGAGCACGTTGCGAAGCAGTACATGACCCGATACATCGAGTAGAGGCGTATATCAAAGGTATCTACGAGTTGACGGATGACCCGGGCCCCGTTTCCAGGGCGCTGACAACCTTTGGCAACCGGCTTGCGGAATCCCATCCCGACGACCTCGAGCGAGCATTCAAACCACAGGTGGACCTGATTGCAGAGCTGATCCGAGATGCAGCAGCGACAGGGCGGCTGCACAGCGCTCTCAGCACAGACGCCGCGGCGCATCTCTTGCATTACACGGTCCTCGCTGCGGTGCACGCCCGGATTTTGGGCACTGCCGGTAAAGCCAACGTGAGTGCGGATGAGCTATGGACCTTCTGCTCCGCGGGCATCGGCGTCCAGGTGAACTGATCTTCTTGCACGACTCCGCTTGCCCAGCGAGGGGCGAGTGGCAGCAGCTTGGATTGACTGGCCTTCCCCCTAATGAGTTGGCTCCGTAGCCCGACCTCTTGGCTCACGCATCGGATCTCTCTCTGGAATGACGTCCGTGTGCCTGCGTGCGCTTCTGCAGAAGAAGATGAGTGTCGATAGAGTAAAGCCTCATTCTACTTGGGAAGAGGCGATGGCCAGCGAAGCGACGACTGTCATCAGTGGTGGATCCACGGGAATAGGACTCGCGGTGGCCGTCCGCCTTGGGCGAGATGGCGGTCGGATCGCCATCTTGGGGCGTCGATCAGAAGTCCTCGATCAGGCCCTCCGGCAGATTCGCAAGGCCGGAGCCTCTGAGGTACTCGCCGTCACCACAGACACGACTGACGATCGACAAGTGGCGAATGCGTTCGCAACGATTTCTGATGGCTGGGGCCAAATAAATGCGCTGGTTAACGCCGTGGGTCCCGCAGGGGCCGGACGATTCGCCGATCTCTCTGACGAAGCTTGGCATGACGCGTTCGATCAGGGTGTTCTTACCGCGGTCCGGTGTATTCGGCACGCCCTTCCTCTGATGCGGAAGGCTGCGTGGGGTCGAATAGTCAATATCACCGCTTTGTCTGTCAAACACCAGAGTCCGGGGCTCATTGCATATACGGCGGCGAAAGCGGCGCTCGCCAGCGTCACGAAGAATCTGGCTCGCAGTTTGGCTGCGGAGGAAATCCTTGTGAACGCCGTCGCGCCAGGAGCCGTCCTGACCGGTGCGATACAAGCTGCAGTCTCAGCAGCGGGAGGAGACGCTCATGATCCTCGGGACGCCTATCGCGTCATGTCCGAACAATTCGGATCGTCGTCCGACCTTCGACGCGTGGCCGATCCAGGTGAGATTGCAGAAGTCGTTGCCTTTTGTGCGTCAAAGGCGAACACGCACATGACTGGAGCGCAGCTCAACGTGGATGGCGGGACTGATTTTTGTTGAAGATCTGAAGGTTCATCGACCAGTCGGCTGGGAGCCGCCATGGGGTCTCTAGCCCGAGTCTGAACATCGGGCGCATTCAATGGGGCTCAGCGGAGTCCGTCCGCCCGGGTCCAAAGCCCCTCCGAGGGATTCCAGTATAGTGTACGGAAAAGGCGCGACCAGCGCCCCAGCGTCCACGCGGAGGTGCCGAATGGCGGCGACGACTGCCGATCCACTATTCGATGCAATGGTGCTCGAGCACCCGCACCCGTACTACGCGCAGCTCAGAGAATCGGACCCGGTGCACCTCATACAAGGCACGAATGCGTACCTCGTTTCGCGATTTGACCTCATCCAGGAGGTGATCGCCAATCCGACCGTCTACTCGAGTAATAGCGGAGAGTTCCTGTATCTAAGCGATTTCGACCAACCAGGGCTCCGCTCACCTGGGCACTCCGATGATGGCGATATCGAAATGCCAGGTGTCTTGGCCACCGCTGACCCGCCCGATCACGGCCGGCAGCGAAGGATCCTGAGCGGCATTCTTTCGGTCGGCGCCATTAATGAGCGACAAGCCGAGTTTCGTGAACTCATAAATGCAGCTCTCGATGTTCATCTAGCTTCGGGCCGTGTCGAGTGGATGGCGGATATTGCCGAGCCTCTCCCCATGGTGATCGTCGCTCGCCTGCTCGGTCTTCCCGACAGCGATGCCCCAGCCCTGAAGGAACAGGGGTACGCGTCAGTCGAGCAGATCAGCGGATTTGTTTCCGAGGATCGCCGCGTCGTTCTCCTGCAGAAGATGATGGAGCTGGGGCCTGTCATCGACAGATACGCCGCCGCTCGCTCAACCGAAAATCCCGATCAGTCCACCGTGATCGGCGTCTGTGCCAACGCCGTTGGAAACGGAGAACTCAGTGATATGGAGGCGTTCGGCATCCTTGGGATCCTTTTGGCCGCAGGCGGGGAGTCCACCACCAGTCTTCTCGGTACGGGGGTCCGCGTACTCGCTGAACGGTCCGATCTTCAGGAGCGACTGCGCCGGGAACCCGGCCTACTACCGACGTTTGTCGAAGAGGTCTGCCGACAGGATCCTCCATTTCGTGGTCATTACCGTCGGGTGGTCGTCGATGCGACCTTGGGTGGGGTTGAAATTCCGGCGGGTGCCCGCCTCGTCCTTCTCTGGCCAGCCGCCAATCGGGATCATGCGTTGTGCGCTCAGCCTGAAGACATCGATCTTGGGCGGACGAATCCTCGACATCATGTTGGTTTTGGGTGGGGAATCCATCTGTGCATCGGTGCTCCGCTGGCGAGGCTTGAAGCAAAGCTCGTTCTGGAGGGACTCCTAGCCCGGACTTCGGGGTTCTCGATTGAAGGAGCACCAGAGAACCTGCGTCATCACAGGAGCCTGATGGTTCGGCGCCTTGTCTCCTTGCCGTTGAAAATTGATCGATAGGACGAGAAGTAGCTGTTCGCGTTCCCATCACGTTCGATTGAGCAGCTCAGAACTTTTGGGCAACCAACCGGGCGCGTTGTGACTTCAATCGGCGGTCGGACGCGGCCTTTAGTGGCTCCCGATGGCCCACTTTTCGGGCCTCGGGCGATGCGATTCAACTAATGGGCAGTACACTCTCCGTCATACCTACCGTGGACCCTGTGGCTAGCACCACGCGCCGAACTCGGGGACGGCCGCCGTCTCTCCGTGAGAGCGAGATCGTCTCGGCCGCTCTTTCGCTCATTCGGGAATCGGGACTTGACAGTCTTTCGATGAGGGCTCTCGCAAGGGACCTCGGCGTTCCCCCAATGACCATTTACAACTATGTGCCCAGTAAGGAAGCTCTTCGAGAGCTTGTCGTGAACCATATCCTTCGCGAGATTCGTGTTCCGGGCGCTGATGAAGGAACCTGGGAGGACCGATTGCGTCAGTTGGAGCGCGACGCCCGTCGGGTGTTGTCCAGGCACCCTGGCGTGTCGGCGCAGCTCCGGGATGGAGGTATTGCTGAAGGAGCGCGGCTAGCCGAAGGCGTTCTAGCCATTCTCGCCGACGGAGGATTTAGTTCTGAGGCCGCCATCCTTTGTTTTGCAACGATCTACACGTTCATGACGGGCCAGATTGACCTCGACGGCATGGCTGCTGCAATTGACGGCGACTCTCCGAGGGCAAGCCTGGAAGGTGTGGCGCACTTCACTCAATTCACTCGTGACGAGCTCTTCGAATTCGGGTTTGACGCGATCATTGAGGGTCTGAAGTTGAAACTCCTGAAGTAATTAGAGCGGTCATTGCCAATGAAAATGTCGGGCAGCACGGGATTGTCGTAACGGCTTCCGCATAGATCCGTCTTCTGTTGAAGGTTCAGTGGCCATCCCGCATGGCAGAGACGACTCGACCTCTGTTGCCACCGCGGGGTGAAGGGCAGACACAACTCTTGATGTGATCAAGGCCTATCGCAGTGTAGGCACGTGATCTCTGGAAGAACCAACCGCAGGCGCCCGCAAACGACTTTTAGTATACTGTACGTAAAATAGGGAAGCGGAGCACTTGGCCCACAGAAGTGGACATTCCGAAGCAGCCTGGAGTCGTCATGAGGGATGAAGAGCCCATGGTGGTGAGTGATATCCGAGAGGGTCCGCGCGAAGAGTACTGGGATCGTCTCCAATCGATGATGGGCCGCAACGGGCTTATGACCTATTGGTATCTGGGCCGAGCATTCAATCAACTGGACGATCCAGACACAATGCGCCTCCGTCGGGACATGCGTAATCCGACGGGGGGCATCATGGCTGCCCCGCTAGCAATCGCTGCGCCCGAGACAGGTGGCTGGAGGGACCGAGAAGTGGTGCCTGCACCCGTTGCCTACTCACTTCACATTCTCGACGATGCACGTGGTGTCGACGAGATCCGAATCACCCGATGCACCGTACACCGGGGCCACAAAATGGGCTTCAGCCGTTCAGAGATTGTCGATGCCGCTCATCCCGATCGGACGATCGCCATCACTACTGGGATCGGTGTCACCCTTGGGCCTGCCCCGTCGGGATTTCGACCAATCGATCTTCCGCCGGAGATAGCCGATAGCGAAGACTTGCCGCCGTTGACTGTTGTGTTCGGTGCCAAACGTGATCCCGATGGCTGGCGACTACCATCTCTTGGGCCTAAACAGGCATCCACGTCGGCCTCGTTGCACCTCGGGCCCGTACATGTCGTGTTCGAAGCGGCCGCCACCGACGCCGTCATTGAGTCGGTCGGATGCAAAGCGATCCAGGCCGAGCAGTGGGACGTCCATTTCGTCGCGCCTGGGACCGTGGGACCATTCTTGGTGGAGGTCACGGCCGCACGAGGAAATGGTGACAGGGTAGCGACGCGCCTCTCGTTGTTCGATGAGGGCCGAGATCGCGCCATTGTCGCATCTGGGGCCGCGGTTTTTCGCGTGGGGTAGGCGACCGATGGGATGAAGTCATCATCCGACCAGGGGTCAGCGGCCGAAACCGAGGATCGGCTCAAGGCGGTGGGGTAAGAATGCTTCGATGAGGGTAATAGCCTTCTACTTATAGAACATTATCATTCCAGTTCTGTATCGTTTGAACGGAATATGGAGTGCGCCTGCCGACTCGTCATGCCCCAAAACGTCCCTCGTCTGTGCCTAAAATCCAAGGTGACGGTGCTTTCACTTCCGATGAGCGGCTGAAGAAAGTAACTGTATCTAAAGTAGAATAAGGTTTGCAATCACGAATAAGTGGAATACAATCGGCTGTTTGGGGGAGTTACACGTTGGGGGGGGCATGTGCTCAAAATGGGCGAGGGTGCCGGTGGCGCTCGCCACGGTGGTGGGTGTTCTGTTTACGCTCGGCACGGCAAGCGTTGGTGCGGCGAGCGCTCCAATCACGATCGCTTTGATCACCTCGCGAACTGGCGTAGCGGCAGCCGAATACTCGACAGCGCAGGTGGGTTTCCTTGCTCGGGTCGCTCTCCAAAATACCGAGGGTGGCATAAACGGACACAAGATCGTCCCTCTCGTAATCGACGATCAGACGAGCCCGACCCAAGACGCGACGGCTGTTCAGGACGCAATTTCCAAGAACGTCCTCGGAATCGTCGCGGTGAGTCCCGTCTTTTTCTCTGGCGCCAAATTTCCCCAAGAGGCTGGGGTCCCCGTCACCGGTAGCTTTTCCGACGGACCCGAATGGGGCGAGCAGCCGTACACCAACATGTTTGCGTCAGACAATGGGAGCGTGGACCCCAAGTACCCAGCCAACACCGGTACCGCCACCTTCATGAAGCAACACGGTGGCACCGTTCTTGGCGCCTATGGATATGGAATTTCGCCCTCGTCCACTCGGGCCGCGGAAGGGACGGCAGAAGCGTTTACGCACGAAGGCGGCAAGGTGGGAGTGCTCGATACATCGATTCCCTTCGGCAGCGTGGCGTTTACAACTGAGGCGCTTGCGGCAAAGCAAAAAAGCGTCAACGCGGTCACGGCTGACCTGGACAATAATTCGAACTTCGCATTGGCCACTTCGCTACAACAGGCCGGCGTCAAGCTGAAGGTAGTCGTGTTTCCGACTGGTTATGAGCCAGGCGTCATCAATTCCCCAGTTTGGAAGACTCTCCAGGGCGATTTTTTTGTAACCGAGTTTCGACCCTTTTCTGTGCCTGACGCCGGAACCGAGCAAATGGCTACCGCTCTGGAGAAGTACGAGCATTTTTCCAAGTCTCAATTTCCAACTTTTGGGCAGTACGAATCGTGGCTAGGAGCCACACTCATGATCGAAGGAATCCAAAACGCAGGAAAGAATCCGACTCACGCCAGTGTTATCGCGGCACTTCGTGGCATCAAGGGCTACACGGGCGGTGGCATCTTGCCCTACGACATCAACTACGCAACCATCTTCGGGCACGATCTTCCGAAAGACTGTGCGTGGTATGTGGAGGCGAAGCCGAAAGGTTTTGTGGCCACCTCGAGCAAGCCGTTGTGTGGCAAAGATATCCCCGGTACAGCTACGGCGTCGTAGCGTCCGTTCCTCGCACGCGTACGTTCGGTAGGTGGATCCCTGAATCGTCCATTGGGCCATTCCGATGTGTGATGTCCATCAGGGGTCGGGCAATGGCGCCGAATCGATGGGCACTCAAGGAACGCTGTCCATCGACGAGCGATGCATGGTTTTCCTCGGCGGCTACTCGGCGCCGAGGACCTTGAAGTTCTGGTTGACGAAGATGTGGTGGGGCCAGTTGACGCCGATGCTGTGGACCTCGTACTCGCCGTTGCTCAGCTTCACAACACGGTCGACGATACCCCCCGGGTAGGCGGCCAGCGCAGCCTCCGTCGCCTTATTCGCTGTCGTTCCGCTGACGATCGTTCCCGACCCCTGGCTGTAGCTCGCTGGGATCTGACCGACCTGCTTTGACGTGGTCGCTGCACCCTTTTGGAAGGGGATCACCGTTGCCGCTGTAGAAGCTGCGGATCCACCGTTCCCAATAGTTTCGACGATGACCTGGGTGGCCTTGATGGTCGTTGAACTTACCGTCCCCAGTACGAGGACGTGCTGGCCCTTCTTGATGGTGCTGGATGAGATGGAGCTTGACCCCTTCTTGTATTTCGTCGATGACGCCTCGTCGACTGTGACCTTCTGACCCGCCGATGTCGTCATAGTGAAGCTCGACTTGGACACGCTGCCGACCGTACCGGATGATCCCCCCGCGGCCGGTCCAGATCGAGCGTTTGAAGCCCCACCAGCGGATCCGGGAGCGCCCCCGGAATGTCTACCAGCGGCGGGTGGCGCAGCTGAGGCAGAGGGGGACGATGCGAGACCGACGGAGAGTCCGATCACCGGACTCATCACCGCAGCGGCCAAGAGCAATCGGATTCTTTTCTTCGACAGCAGTGACCGTGCCCTTGGCCGGCGTGCCTTCGTGGCCTGGGGCGCTGAAGCCAAGCAATCTGTCGAAGACGCGAACGAGGGAGGCGTGTCGGTCGCCTCGCCTGAACTCCCAGCAGCAGGCCGCCCTGGCGGCGCGCTCGGTATGGGACCATCAGGAGGGGTCTCGTGGAGGGTTGGGTGGTCGTCGTCGTTCATGATGGCACTCCTCTAGTTATGCATCTACAAGGAGAGTGCCAGCGGTACTTGTGGGGTCCCTGCTGGCGACCTGTGGCGCCGGTAGGTCTTCGCGGTGAATCACGGTCTTCCTGTCGCATTTCCAGACCTGACTCTTATAACGGTGGTCCGGAAATCGGGGTTTAGGTCAGTCACGCGTGCTCTCGCACCGGACCTGTGTCGCCGGTACCCGACCCTGTTCTCGGCGGCATTCGAGCCGACCGTGTCGCGCCTACCCCCATGCCCACGCCGGCATTAACCGCGAATCAGGCGCACACCCTTATGACGCAGAAGCGACGCAGCGCCAGGCGAACCTGATCGCTTCTGGGCGCTCAGACGGTTCCGGCGAAGCGGGTCGGACGGGCAGAGGAGGTCGCTGACGCCCTCACGTACTTGGCCGGAGCAGGATTCGTCACTGGCCTCGTCCCTCCCGCCGCCGCGGCTACTCGATGGCGTTCTCATCGGCCAAGCCCAAGACCCACCGCCGAGCCGAGGCAATTGGGCAAAACCACACGCCGCCTGTGCTGAAGTCGTCGGCTGCGATTGTGCCATTCTGGGGGCGTGGCGACCCGGTCACCGGAAGAGCGCAAGGCGGACGCCCTGGCGAAGCTCACGGCGATCAAGGCCAACGTGTGGGTCGCCTCCGCCTCGCCGACGGGTGGCGTCCACCTGGTACCAGTCACTCTTACGTGGAACGGCAGTCAGGTTGTCCTGGCGACAGGGCCCAGATCACGGACGGTGGCCAATGTCACGGCGGACCCCCGGGTCCGCCTCGCCCTCGGCGAGACCCGGGACGCGGTCATGATCGACGCCGTCTTGGCGGAGGCCGTCCCCGCGGCTGCGGCCCCGGCAGTGCTGGCTGAGGCGTATGCAGCGCAGGCGGGTTGGGACCCCCGGACTGACCCCGGCGACTACGTCTATCTGGTCTTCGGTCCCGAACGTATCCAGGTCTGGCGTGAGGACGAGGATCTGGGCGGGCGCACCGTCATGCGAAGCGGGGCGTGGGTGATCTGAGCAAACGCCCCTATGGCGTCACCGATCCGTGCCGACTCTCAGCGAGCATCTCGGCGCAACTTAATTCTGGTCCATGAAATCAAGCCTGCACGGCCTCTCAAACAACGGCGTCGCAGTCACTGTCCGGGCCGTGCGCGCTGACTCGGTCGACCAGGCCCCCGGCAACCTCGAGAGCAGTCCGTAGGCACTCTACGTACGGCCACCCGATTGAGTCGGATCGCTCGTTCGCACGCCGGCGACCACCGTGTCGACCACATCCTGGGCGAAGCGATCGCTCAGTGGAAGATGGGACTGCAGGAGCCTGTGGTAGGCGGCCCCGTAGATCAAGTCGAGGACCACGTCGGGATCTACGCCCGGCAGGACCTCGCCTCGCTCGATCGCCCGTTCGACGATCGTTCGATGTTGCGCCCGGACCGGGCCGATGACGCCCTCTCGCCAGATCTCCGCCAACTCGGGATCCCGTTGGACCTCGGCGATCAGTCCGACCAGGGTGCGTCCTTTGACCGTTCCCTTGTTGACACGGATCCAGGCACGCAGGGAGGCGAGGAGGTCCCCGCGCAAGGACCCGGTATCAGGGCCGGGCACTCGAGCCAGGAAATCGGCCGCGAACGCTTCGAATACCAACGTGCCTTTGGTCGGCCATCGCCGGTAGATGGTGGTCTTGCTCACCCCGGCGCGCTGCGCTACCTCGTCGATGGTCAGATCGACGAAGCCGCGCTCTTCGAGGATCTCATTGGCCGCGTCGAGGATGGCCTGATGGGCCCGTTCACTGCGGGGTCGCCCCCTGGGGGCGGGCGTGGGGGGAACTGTTTCGGTCATCGGTTGACATCCTACCATCATTACAATACGATACGTATCGTACACTAAATCGGAGGTAGTGAAGTGACCTCAGTTCTTGACCGAAATGCCGCTCAGAGCGATCACCGCACTGGTTCCACGGCACTCCTTCCCGGCAGTCTGGACCGTGCCGTCCCCGAGCAGAGCACGCTCTCGGTTGCGCCGGCCGAGGTGACCCCCGACGGGGGAGTGGCAGGGTCGGCAGGGCTCTCCGGAGTCGCACTGGGCTTGGTGCTCGTGGCGTCGTTCATGGTGGTCCTGGACTTCAGCATCGTCAACGTCGCCTTGCCTTCCATCCGACAGGCCCTGGGATTCGGCGGCGATTCCGTGCAATGGGTGGTGACGGCGTACGCCATTACGTTCGGCGGGTTACTCGTGTTGGGCGGCCGGATCGGCGACACCTTCGGTCGGCGGACCATGTTCATCGCGGGCTTGGCGCTCTTCTCCGCTGCATCTTTGGCCGCCGGCCTGACCGGCGATGCCATCCTCCTCGTCACGGCCCGCGCCATCCAGGGCATCGGAGCTGCGCTCGTGGCGCCGGCGTCGCTCTCGCTCATCACCGCTCGCATTGCCGAGGGCCCCCGCCGCACCAAGGCTCTGGGCCTGTACGGCGCCACCGCCTCCATCGGGTACGTCGTCGGACAGGTCCTCGGTGGTGTGCTCGTGCAGTACACGAGCTGGCGCTCCATCTTCTTGGTCAACGTCCCTGTCGGCCTGGCTGCAGCTGTCCTTGCCCCTCGACTCCTGAGTCCAGACAGACGGAGGGTCCGGACCACCCACCTCGATATCCGCGGTGGGCTCCTGATCACCCTCGCGGTGGCCCTCGCCGTGTTCGGCATCTCTGAGGGCCCGGTCCTGGGATGGGTCCAGCCCCTCGTGATCGCCGCGGTGATCGTTGCCGCAGTCGCGTTACTGGGGTTCGTGGCCGTGGAGCGGTCACACTCCGATCCCCTCATCGACCTCCGTCTGCTCCGGCGACGAGGACTCCGGACGGCGGCGGTCTTGACGCTGTTGGTAGGGGCCTGGACGGCGGGGGAGCTCGTCGTGATGTCGGTGTACCTCCAGCAGACCCTCCACGACTCGCCGCTCGTGGCTGGGCTGGTCATCGCCCCCCAAGGGGTGGTCGGCTTCGTCACCGGCATGTTCGGTGCTCGCCTCGTCCGCCGCTTCGGCATGCGCACCTTGCTGGTTGTGGCGACGGCAGCGGCCGCCATCGGCTTCCTCGCTCTGTCCCACCTCCCGACGAGCGGTCATTACGACGCGCTGTTCGCGGTCGTCGTCCTCATTGGTTTCGGCACCGTCGCCACCGTATTCGGCACGACCGTCATGGCAGCAAGCGGCATGGCGCAGGCAGACCAGGGCCTCGTGGGCGGTGTGGTCAACACGACCCGGCAGGTCGGGGCCGCGGTCGGCGTGGCGGCTCTCGTGGCCATCGCTGAGGGCGCCAATGCCCGCTCTGGAGTCGCGACCGTCGGCGGAGACCGGACCGCCTTGTTGGTGGCGGCATTGGTGGCGCTGAGCGGCACCGTCGCCGCCTGGTTCGGCGCCCGGCCCCAGCAGCCGGTCGAACCCTCGGCCTCCGCATCAGCCTCATCAACCTCCGCGCACGACGTTCCAACCATGACCACGACAAGGAGGACACAATGAGATACACCATCTTGGGCAAGAGCGAACTCAAGGTCTCACGGATCGCCTTTGGCACCTGGCAGCTGGGTGGCGACTGGGGACCGACGGACACGGTCGCGGCGATGGAAGCCATCCGCCGGGCTGCCGACAAGGGTGTCACCTTCTTCGACACGGCCCAGGCCTACGGATTCGGCCAGTCCGAGCAGCTTCTGGCGGCAGCTCTGTGCCAGCTGCCCCGCGACGAGGTCGTCATCGCCACCAAGGGCGGACTGCGCCCCGTGGGAAACGGCATCGTCCGTGACGCCAGCGCGGCGTCGATCCGGCAGGGTGTCGAGGCCAGCCTGAACGCACTCGGAACCGATCACGTGGATCTGTACCAGGTGCACTGGCCTGACCCGGCGACGCCATTCGAGGAGACAGCGGAGCAGCTGGGCAAGCTGGTCGCCGACGGCAAGATCCTCCACGTCGGGTTGTCGAACTTCGACGTCGATCAGATGGAGGCGTTCGGGGCCACGCTCCCGGTTGAGACGTTGCAGCCGCCGTACCACCTGTTCCGGCGCGAGATCGAAGCCGACGTGTTGCCCTACACCGCCGCCAATGACATCGGCGTGCTGGTCTACGGCCCGTTGGCCCATGGACTGCTCAGCGGATATCTCGCAGCCAACACCGAGTTCGATCCTGACGACTGGCGATCGAAGAGCCCGGTGTTCCACGGCGATGCGTTCGAACGCAACTTGCGTGCCGTCGATCGCCTCCGGCAGCTTGCCGAGGGGGAGCTCGCGATCACGTTGGCCCAGTTGGCGGTCGCGTGGACCTTGCACAACTCGGCCGTGGACGTCGCCATCGTCGGGACTCGCGACCCGGCACACGTCGACGAGGCCTTGGCCGCGGCCGATCTCGACCTCGACGACAAAGTCATGGAACGAATCAACCTGATCATGAGCGACGCCGTTCCGGTGGGTGGTCCGTCACCCGAGGGTATGTAGGAGGGCCAGTCATGACGATCCACACGCTTGATCGACCGGTCACAGTAACTGGACCTCCGCCCGCGCATGACGCCAGCCGCGAGGCGGTCGGACGAGCCGTTGTCTGGACCGCCTCCATCACCGCTCTCGGCGGCCTGCTCTTCGGATACGACACCGGGGTCGTGTCGGGCGCTCTGCTTTTCCTGCACACCAGCTTCGGCAACGTGAGCGCGTTCGACAAGGAGCTGGTGACCGGGCTCCTGCTGATGGGCGCGGCGGTGGGCGCATTCGGCTCGGGGAGATTGTCCGATCGGATCGGGCGGCGGCCGGTGATCCTGCTCACGGCTTCAGTCTTCGTCTTCGGGGTGCTGGGAGCAGCCTTCTCGCCGGCGCTCTGGGTCCTGATTGCCATGAGGTTCGTGATCGGACTGGCAGTCGGCTCCGCGTCCTTGTCGGTGCCGCTCTACATCAGCGAGGTGGCGCCGCCGCGCGTCCGCGGCGCACTCGTGAGCTTCAACCAGCTGGCACTCACCCTGGGGATCCTCGTGGCCTTCCTCGTGGACTACGCCCTAAGCTCGAACGCGGCGTGGCGGCTCATGTTCGGGTTGGCCGCAATCCCGGCTGTCCTTCTCTTCGTGGGCATGCTGACCCAGGCCGAGAGCCCGGTCTGGCTGGTCACGCATGGACGGATCGCCGAGGCACGAAGGGTGTTGGTCCGTGTCCGCAGCCGGGACCACGATGTCGACGGCGAGATCGACGAGATCAGGGCGCTGGGAGACCGGAAATCGAGCTATCGAGAGCTGCTCCGGCCCGATGTCCGCAAGCTCGTGGCGATCGGCGTCCTCCTGGCAGTCTTCCAGCAGATCACTGGGATCAACACAGTCATCTACTACGCACCAACTCTCCTGCACCAGGCCGGCCTCGGGAACTCCGCATCACTTTTGGCCAACGTGGGAATCGGAGTCGTCAACGTCGGGATGACGGTGGTCGCGATATGGCTCATCGACAAGGTGGGGCGACGTGCCCTGTTGATCGGCGGCACCACAGGCATGGCGGTCGCGCTGTTTGCCGTGGCAGCCACCTTCGCGGCCAGCGGCAACACCCTCGGGCACGCCGCAGCCATCGTCGCGGTGGCGAGCCTCGCGGTGTACACGGGGTCCTTCGCCATCGGCCTGGGCCCGGTGTTCTGGTTGCTGATCAGCGAGCTTTACCCGGCTCGGATTCGCGGGAAGTCAATGAGCATTGCCACGATGGCCAACTGGGGGGCCAACTTCGTCGTGGCGATCTCCTTCCTCACCCTCCTGAACACGATCTCGAACGCCGGGACCTTCTTCGTGCTGGGGTTCTTGAGCCTCGCGGCGGCGACGTATTTCTGGAGGAAGGTGCCCGAAACGAAGGGACTGACTCTCGAAGAGATCGAGCGAGAGATGGCTGCGTCAACCACTCGAAATCCATGACAGTTGAACAAGAAAGGACAAAGGAAATGACTCTATGGAACCACAACACCAAGGAGGCGCCGATGCCACGAGTCACGGTGATCGGTACCGGCACGATGGGCACGGCGATGGCCCGCCGTCTGCTTGGCGCCGGGCTGAAGGTCGACGCGTGGTCGCGGCATGCTGCGTCCATGATGCCGCTGGTGGCTGCAGGTGCGACCGCATACGAGAAGCCCTCGGACGCCGTGATGCAGGCGGATGTCGTCATCACGATGTTGCCGACCGCCGACATCACGCAAGAGGTCATGGTCGGGGGAGGGGTGCTTGGTGCAATGCCACCCAAGTCCATTTGGGTCCAGATGGCCACCATCGGGGCCGAGGCCACCGAGCACCTTTCGATCCAGACGAGGACCCGCCGCCCCGACGTCACGTTCGTCGACGCCCCGGTGTCGGGCAGCCGGGATCCGGCGGAGAAGGGGCAACTCCTCATCCTGGCGTCGGGCCCGCCCAGGGCGGCCGCATTGCTCGAGCCGGTCTTCGCGGCACTGGGACGGGCCACCCTCTGGCTCGGCCCCGCCGGCGCGGGTAGCCGAATGAAGCTCGTGTTGAACACGTGGCTGGCCTTCCAGGTCGAGGGCGCCGCCGAGGTGGCCGCACTGGCCGCTCACCTGGGGGTGGCTGCCTCTGGGCTGATGGACGCCCTGCGTGGCAATCCTCTCGCCTCGCCCTACGCGCTGGGAAAACTCGCCAAGATGTTCGAGCAGGACGACCACGCTGACTTCTCGCTCGACCTGGCATTGAAGGACCTCGACCTGGCGACCTCCGAAGCCGGCGCCAGCGTGGCCCCGCTCGCCGCAGGGATCGCCGAGCGTTGGCGGGGACTCGTGCGCAACGGATCGAGCGGTCTCGACGTGAGCGCAGCACGGAAGGGACTCGAGCCCGAGGTTCCCGTTCGACTGAACACGCGTTGGCCTGCATGGATCGCCGAAGCCGAAGTGTCATCGGAGCCGCGCCAACCCGTTCAGGTCGCGTCATGAGCGTGGATCAGCAGAGTCGGGTTCCATCTGGCAGCCGACGAAGCGGGGTTCGGGGACAACCTCCAGGGGAGATCGACTCGGCCGCTATCTAGCGGGAAGCAGGGCTATCTCACGCTCGTGGCGTGACAAAGATCTTACGATCGACGGTGCTCGACAGCAACCGCTCGAATGCTTCATTGACGCCGTTCAGGCCGACCGCACGGGTGACGAAGGCTCTCGCGTCGATTTCACCGGATCCGACCAGGACGGCCGCGGCGCGGAACTCCTCGGGTCGGTAACAGACTGCGAATCGCAACTGCACCTCTTTCATGACTGCCGTGATCGGAATGATCCGGTCGGGCTCCACGCAGACACCAGCGATCACGACTCGGCCTCGGGCGCTTACGGCGTCAATCGCGGCCTGCACCATCCCGGGCGCTCCAACGCATTCGAACACGACGTCGAAGCCGGATGGCGGCGGGCCATCAGCGGGATCGTGCACATCAGTGGCCCCGAAGCGCCCGGCGCCGTCTCGACGCGAGACGGATGGGTCGCTGACCACGACTTCCGCGGAACCCAGGCGTCGAGCCCACGTAGTGACGGCAGCGCCGACATTGCCTCCACCGATGACGAGTACACGATCGCCTGGGCGAAGCTCGCCCTCCATGACGGTGTGGAGTCCGACCGCGAGCGGCTCGATCAGCGCGCCGAGGTCGCCGATGCTCGGCTCGAGCGGGACCGATGTCACGGCCGAGACCCGTATGTACTCGGCGAACGCGCCTGGCGTTCCTCCCAGACCGAACATATCGACGCGCTCGCAGTGCGAGGGCTCTCCTCCCAGGCACCATCGGCACAGACCGCATGAGCTCAAGGGCATGGCAGCGACAAGTTGCCCCTCATGCCACCTTCCATCGACATGAGGACCGATGGCGGTGATCTCGCCGCAGAACTCATGGCCCAGGATGGAACCGGCACCAAAGCGCGTATACGACTTCAGGTCCGTTCCGCAGATCCCGCACGCCCGCACACGCAACAACAACTCGCCGTCACCCGGTGTCGGGTCCGGCACATCGACGACGTCAAAAGTATGACTCTCGGTCAGAACAGCGGCCCGCACGGTTCCCCTTCATTTCGTTGTTTCAGGAAAGAGTAGCGTCGAGGTCCGAAGTATGCGCTGTCGTAGCACCACATATTCCGAACAGCAGACGAGCTGGATGGCCCGGGGGGCAGACCGTCTCCCGTAACTTTTTCGGAAACGGTTAGGAGTGCCAACGTCATTCCGAACATTTCAAGCGCCCCGACTCATTCAAGCTCGATTTCTGACCACTGGCCCCATGTAGCCACAAGTGGAGCAATTTCGGGCAGCGGGTCCCATACACGGGATGGAGCCGCCCCCGACGTTGGTGTCCTTCACCGCTCGGGGCCGACGCCTCGCCTTCGCGGCGGGCAACACATTGCTTCGCGCCATCGCCGGAGCGTTATGTTGTAGGTGTCAGCGTCCCTGCTCGACTAGCGAGATCCGGACCGATGACCACGACTACATCGATCCCGGTGGTGCCTGCCACGGGCGCTGTCACCGTTAGCGGCCGCACGGCAGAAAGGTTGACTCCTAGCTCGGAGGCGATGAGGGCTGCTTCTGGCTGCTTGGTCGGTGCGTAGTACACCGTGGTGGCCGAGGCCTGAGAGGTCGAATTGGTGGGCGTGGACATGGACCAGCCTTGCGCCTGGAGTACTTGGGTCACGTGAGCGGCCGCACCATTCGTCTGCGTCCCGTTCGCCACGAGAACCTTGGTGCTCGCGTGGGGGAGCGTGGTGGTCGTGGTCGACAGGGCAGTTGACCTAGTGGTCACGACAGTCTGTGTGCCGTTGTTTTGATTGAGGTGCCCGCTCAAGAGAGCCCCGGCGAACCCGGCCGCGACGAGCGCGACGAGGAAGACGACGAATAGTCCCAAGCGCCTCATTGCGCCGTCAGGATGGGACCAAGAATGACGGTGTCATATTAGCTCCCGTTGCCACGCTCGTCGTCGCAGCTTACCTTCAACCGCTGCTTCTCGTGTAGGCAGACATGAAGACCTTCGGTGACAGGGTGACCAGCCTCGAGAACTTGTCGCAGGCGGCAGTTCGGCCCTCAGTCCGGGCGCCAGGCGCAGCGGAGACCAACCAACCGGTAGGCGGGGGCGAACCAGTCTGGGTTGATGTCGAGTTGCATGCCGCCCACCACCCCGGCGCGCACAAGGAGCTGGGCGAGCTGTAGGGGATCGAGAGCGGGGTCTATGGCATACACCAGGGCACCATCGGCGGGTTACGCCAACTCCGGACCGCCACTGTTGTTCGATGCCGGGGACCGCGGCCGAACAAGAGGGCAGGGCGGGATGCACTCGACGGCGGGCGGTTGGAAGGTCGAAAACTGGAAGTCGTGGCATCTTGCTGTTCCGCTCAGCAGCGTTCTTTACATCTCAGAGGGTCCCGAAGGTGGCTGCTTTGGGAACTACTCGTTCCTGATTATGCGATCAGGTATGTGGAGGCAGAGTCTGCGACGTAGTGGAGGTATTCGTCGATGGAGGCAGTGGGGGCGTTGTGGTCGGAGGAAGCGTGGAGGGGGAGACGATGGGCGATGTCGTGCAGGCGATCGGCCCTTCGACTCCCGACGCCTGAGCGACCGGCACTGTGGCAACGGTCGCCCCGCTCTGGTCGATTCCGACGACTGACACCCCAGTCAAATCGGCGTTACCGGTCATGACCAGCACGACGATGCCAGAGATTGGCGTCATTGTGTCGACCAGCGTGCCGCCTGACGACAGATTGACCGATGCCACGCCGCTGCCTACGATCACGGCGACCCAGCCCACCGGCGCGCCCTCCTGGGTCCCGAAGGAGCCCACGCCGAGGATCTCGACAGCATCCGGAGATGGCGCTGCGGACGGGCGAGACACCGAGTCGCTCCCGACCGCATTGCTGGTCGACAACTCGACCACCAGCTGGTCGCACCCGGCAACGGGCTGGGAGAGAACGGTGCTGGTTGTAGTGGACTCAGAGGAGTTCGGGGGCAAAGTTTCCGCCGTCCCTCCTGCCGAGCCGGAAGACGCTGTTCCGCCCGCGCCCGCACTTCCACTCCTGGTCGTTCCGCTCTGCGTTTGCGGTGTCACTGAGGGCTCGACACACATCGCTCCCTGCGGACACGCTGTCGATCCAGGTGGGCTGGTCACTGGCGCGCAGGGCGCCGACTGTTCGCAGCTCCCCGTTATGTCCTCGTCGGTCAAGTAGGAGCGAATGGCCACCCCCGACGAGGTTGTCCGGGTAAAGAGGAGTGTGAACGGTGTAGGACCTGCACTGGACGGCAGATTAGGACCTCCGGCGGCGTTGGGTGCCAAAGACGCCCCGGCCCGTCCCGGAGTGGTAGTCGATGGGGCCGTGGCCAGCGGCGTAGGGGTGGATCTGCCGCCGACCAACTGGGCTCCTGCCAAGACGCCGGAACCGACGAGAGTGGCTACGAGGAGCAGTGCCCCAAACATCAATGGGCGTCGCCGACGGGATCGGCTGGCCGAGAGCTCCATGAGTGCACCCGGGTTGGGGCTGACCTGGACGTGTGCCGCCTTCTCGGCGAAGTGGGAACGAAGGCCGTCCTCGAATGCATCGCTCATGGTTCGATCACCTTTCTCAGTTCTGTCAGCGCCCGGTGAATGAGGGAACGAACAGTGGCAGGGCGGCACCGTAGGGCTCGGGCGATGTCGGCGTCCGGAAGGTCGCCGTAGTAACGCAGCACTACTGCGGCGCGTTGGCGGACCGGGAGCTTGCCCACGGCGTCCTCCAGCTCGTCGGCACCAAGCGCAGAAGCCTGATCCACGGGAGGGGGCAGCCGCCGGACCCGGGCATTCCGACGATGATGGGACGCGCACGCGTGGACGACGCTCCGTCTGACGTAAGGAAGCGGATCATTCACCGTCATCCATCGTTTGTGCAAACCGACGAAGCAGTCTTGCACCAAGTCGGGCGCAGCATCAGCGGATCCGCTCAATAACGTGGCCAGGCGCACAAGGTCGGAATAGTGGCTAGCGTAAAAGTCACCGAAGGCTTTGCTCGCCTCTCCAGCTTCGCGCACCTTGGCAGCACGAGAGGCAGGATCCTTGGCGGCAGGTATCGCCGGCACAGGGAAGACACCGGCGACACCTGCACTGCCTTCCGCTCGAGGGTCCACGGTGCGGCTCGATTCATCCACTACCAATTAAGACGCCGGAGGACCGAAAAACGTTGCAAGAGGAACTATTTGAGCCACCTTGGACCTCGTCCGTCACTCAGTCAGATTTCTTCGCATCGGCTAATATTCCCTGGCCAGGCCGGTGGGAAGAATCGGAGTTCGTAACGTCCAAATGGGTCGGGCTGCCAGACTGAGTTCATCGGTCATGGTTCAACATGCTGGTCCTTAAGCGAATGAGATTTTGGACCATCTTGGTGGGGGTGAGGGGATCAGTCACGAGACGAATTTCTAGGGCCAATGCAGGATGTGGTTGACCCTTTTGGGTGGCTTCCGGGGGTCGTGAGGTAGTCATGGAATTCACGCGTGACGATCGGGACGCTTTCGTCGCCAGGCGGGTCGGCGAGAAGTTGGGTCCGGACTGCGTCCTAGCCAGCTTCAGCCAGGCCACCTGCGGTGGGTACGGCGTTTCGGAAACTCTCTAGCACCTGGATATGTTTGTCGACGCCATGCACATCGCCGCTCATGGTGTTGATCGTCAGATGCGTCGCACCGAGCGCGCTCCATCCCGCGACCTCAGACGCCCAATTTCCCTCGGAACCAGGTCGTAGGTGCATCCTCACCTCCAGGCCGATCGCATCCGGGTCTCGCCCATACTCGCGGCAGAAGTTTCGGAATCGTTCCAGCAATTCCAGGGTGCGTTCGCTCGTCGGCGAGTCGAACTGGGGAATCCACCCGTCCGCCAACCGCGCAATCCGCCGCAAGACCTTCTCTCGAGCAGGCTGGTTTCCGAAGGCCGGCCGATCGCTCCCGCCGCCGAACCAGATCGGGACGGGTCGTTGTAAAGGCATCGGGCACAACCCGACATCGGGAATCGAATGGTAGTCACCTGAAAAGGTGAACGCTTCTTGGCTCAACAGCCCACGAAGTACGGCAACCTGCTCTTCAATCATGCGGCCGCGTGCCTCGAACGGCACACCGAGCGCCTCGTATTCCAGCTCGTTCCAACCGGTGCCGATCCCCAGGCGGAAACGGCCTCCGCACAGCACATCGAGGGAGGCGGTCTGCTTTGCGACCAGCGCAGTCTGGCGCTGAGGCAGGATCAATATCCCCGTGACGAAACCGAGCTTGGTTGTGACGGCAGAAAGGAACGAAAAGAGCACAAATGGGTCGCTGAACCGGGACGTGAGATCATATGGCTTGTCCCAGGCTGGACGCGAGGCGATGTTGGCGCCGACAATGTGGTCGAAGGCCAGGATGTGGCTAAAACCCAACTCTTCGACGGCGTTCCCATACGCGCGTACCGCGCCGGGGTCGACCTCGATGTGGGTCTGCGGATAGATAGTCCCGAGTTGCATGTCGACGCCTCTCTAAACGTTTCCGAAATCTGCTTCAGGAAAAGCTTCGGCCGTCGTTGAGCCCGGCCCGGTGGCGGCTGGGGTCTCACGTCGGCAAGTCCAGGGCGAGCCTACCGAGCGATCCCGAGTACGTGCTCGCCCTGACCGAGAGACGGCGGGCGTCGGACCCATGGTCCGTTCGGGTTGGCGGTGACGCCGAGGACATGCACACGCGGCTCTGAAACTCGATGCGAACAGCGCGTAGAAGCGCCGAAGGAAAACCATGTCGACGTGGAAGAAGTCGGTGGCCACGATGCCCTTAGCCTGGGCTGAGAGGAACTCGCTCCAGGTCGGACCCTCGCGCCGGGGAGCCGGCTGGAGGCCGTGGGGGCGCAAAGTAGCAGCGACGTTCGTCTTCGACACAATGATGTCGAGTTTTTTGAGCTCGCCCACTATCCGCGGATAGCCCCACCGGGGGTTCTGTCGAGCCAAGGAGCAGATCAGCTTCACGGTCTCGTTGGAAGGGCCGGGCGTCCAGGCCGCCGGTGTGGGGAGGTCCAACGCCTGCGGACCAGCGCTCGGTGCCAACTGAGGATCGTCTGCGGCGTGACGAGGAACGAATTCCAGCGCTCGCGTGGCACGAGGCGAGACAGTAGGGCGACAAGGGCACGGTCGGACCAGCTAAACCGAAGTTAAGGCCGTAGATCCTCCCGATTCTCCCTTTGAGCAGCGTCGATGGCTTCTTCGAGGTCTGAAGGTGTAGCCAAGATAATAGGTGACGTCGTTGAGCGGGTGTGGTAGGATTA
>PMLV01000111.1 GCA_003160635.1 Acidimicrobiaceae bacterium
CCTACCTCAAGGGCAGTAACTTCGGGCTAAAGCGAGGCCGTGCGACCTGACGACGAAGCACGACAGCTGGTGACGGAGCACGAGGATCTCGGCTTCCCTCGCCGCGCTATCTGACCAGTGGAGGCGAACGACGTCGAGGACGCGTCGGACCATGGGGTAGAGGAACGAAAGGGCCGTGGGGAAGAGCCTGGTCGAGCGCATCGCGGCTGGTCAAACCCGGTCGAGAGGTCTATTGACCCTTCAGGGTTCTCACTCATGGTTTCGACGGAGCCTTCCTCGCCTGGCTCTCTCGCACCACCAGCTGTTCGTCAGGAGTACTGCAGCGGCTCGAGGTAGGACAGAAGATATTCCCTGCGATCAGCGAAGACAGGAGGGACTTGGAAGTTCTTGCCCAGCTCTTCGTACGGCTCGTCGATGACGAAGCCGGTCGACTTGGACACGGTGGCTTCGAACATCGCTCCCCCCGGAGTGCGGACATACACCGAGTCGAAGTACCCGCGATCCTTGCGGTCCGACACGTCGGTGAATCCCAGACCGACTAGCCCATCTTTCACCGCGTCTTGCGCCACGAAGTTGGCCACTTGGAACGCAGTGTGATGGACGATTCCCTCTCCATGCATCCACCCGGCCTGCCCCAGGCCAGGTTCGGCCACGAAGTCGACGATGGCTCCGGACCCACCCTGACCCACCCCGAAGCGGGCGTGATCGCCTTCTTCTTGGGTGTGACGGCCGCTCCAACCTTGGGTCATGAAGTCGGCTGACAAGTCGAGGTCGTACACCGAGACGGTGATGCCGTGCGTTCCATGGATGCCCATCTCCTGGGGAACCGGGCCACTCGAGTGCGCCTCGCGCTGGTCGTTTGTCACGCCGACCAACGCATATTCAATGCCGCACGGGTGCGTGAAGTGCAGTTGCTTTTCGCCGAAGCGCTCGAGCTCTTCGACGGTGAACCCATGGTCGCGCAGACGATCCCGCCAGTAGCCGAGTGCGGTGTCAGGGACCGCAAGCAGCAAGACCTTTGTCTGGTTCGTCCCCCGTCGGCCCACGCGGCCGGACTGGCGCATCGGAAACGTGGTGACGAGGGTCGATTCGAGCCCAACATCGTTGCCGTAGTACAAGTGGTAGATGGGGACGTCGCCGTCGTAGAGCGCCGTCTTCTTAACACTCTTGAGGCCGAGCACCTGCGTGTGGAAGTCGTAGTCCTCTTGGGCGGTGCCCACGCACAACGTGATGTGGTGGTGCCGCTCGATCCCAGCCGCAATGTGAGTCATGGCCGTCACCCTCCCGTGGATTTGATGGATGTTCACAATACGAACATTCGTCTGAAGCCCGAACTGTCATAATCCTATTGTGACTGGAACGGTGGGCTCAGCGTCTTCATTGCCCGGGATCCCGGGGGGTACCTGGCCGGCCTGACCAGATTTCGACTGGGCGAACTCGACCCCTGGGTCGACCGGTTGGCGGCCGAGCTCCGCCATTCGAGCGAAGCCGCTCAAGGCTTACTCGAGCGCACCGAGCATCTCCTCGTGGAGTGGGTTGGTCGAATCGACGACCTGCGTGCCGACGCTACGGCCAGCCGAGTGCTTCCGGTCTTGGTTGAGCATCCGGTCGTCTCCCCCGATCTTGTCGCGGCACGGGTCGAAGTGTCCGAGCGCTCCGCGAGGGCCGCCCTCACAGTGCTGGCCGATCGGGGCATCCTCAAGCCCTACGACAGGATGCCGGCCGGCCCGGGCCGACCCCGTAGGTTCCGGGTGGCATCCGATCTCATCACTCTGGTCACGAATTGGAGTCCGCTGTAGCCGCCACCCTTGGGCCAATCATTCGTCTTGCTTCCGAAGGCGTTCGCGCCACGCCCGAACCAAGGTCGTCGATATCGGAAGTGAACGTAGTTGGTATCCGTGGTCTTGCTGTGCCGGCGCAAGCCATTTGGCGCGGCGCCTGCAGCTCGCCGGAGACTCTTTGTCGTGGCTCGACCCGCGAGAGATGGTAGGCCGCTCTACTACCGCGAACGATTGGCTGGACGTGGTGGAAACGGGGTAGACGGAACAGCACGTCGCCGGACCGGAGCAGACTTCTAAGACGAAAACCGCCACCTTGCCAAGGTGGCGGTCGCGGGTTCGAATCCATTCTTCCGTTCCAAAGAAAGGAGGGAGAACGCCGACGGTCAGCCGCGCTGTTTCCGGTGCTGTGTGCGGGGAGCGAGTGGTCGAGCGAAGGCAGCAAAGAAGTCCCGATTCCAGCTGGCAGTGAAGTACCGCTCGGGACCAGAGAATCCCGGCACGACCTCGGTCCCGTTGAGAGCACTTGCAGGTGCGCCCAATGCCGGCGTGAAGATCGAAAAGTTCGGGTAGACGCCGTTGGCGTCGAGCTCCATCGCGCGCACTGCGCCGGCGCTGGCGATCGCATCCGTGATCTGAGGGACGGTCAAGCCCACCCCTCCGGCGAAGAGCTCTGCTCCCTGTGCGGTCACTCCCAGCGCCGATCGGTTTGTCGCGGGCCCTCCGGGCCAGGTGATGCCCCACGACGAGTACGGCTCCGACGACGTGGCGGGATTGATCACGCCGTTGTCGATCAGAAGCGTCATGTTCTGCCGGACGGAGACCACGTCGGGGGCCATCGAGACCTCGCTTCCCCACGTCCCGATCTGCAGCGTCCCGTTTGCATGAATCACTGCTGAGGCGATGCCATTGACCAGTGGCACCTCGGCTCTGCCCTCGACGAAGTAGCCGCCATGAGAGTCACCATCCTTGAAGCCGGAGTTGAATGCTGCGACGAGGTTGAGCGCATCGGCCTCACGGATGGGTGCGGTGTGGATGTAGGGGCCACCGCCGGGGATCAGCGAGCCGGAGTAGACCGTCAACGAGAGCAGACGGGGGTCCATCCAGACGATGGAGACGGTGCCGACATGCGTCTCATAGAGTGCGCTGCAGCCCGAGACCGACCTTCCGATGGGCGCCCAACCCGTGGAGCCCGGCACGAGGTGAGGGACTCGGAGCGCGGTGGGGCAGCGGTCCGGGGCGGGATCGGCTCTGATGGTGGTGCGTGGCGATGAATGCGGCCTGAAGGATGAATGCAGCCTCGAGAGCGGTACGGCCAGCAGCAGCAGGCATGAGACGCCGAGGACGACGATCCATCTGCGTGAGCGCCGCACCTAATCGGAGTGTCGGGTCGGGCAAACCGCTGAAGGTCCACTCTCGCTGAGGTCAACGCTGAGCGAACCTGTGCCCGTCAGACGGTCCTCATCAGGAGCCAGTTGTCGCCGACATGGTGATGAAGTCACGCGCCCATGCCGGGTCAAAGAAGGTCGCCGCGCTCTGCACGCTGCCCGGCTGGAGACTGCTCCCGTTCGACGGCGCGGCCAGGCCGTTCGGTGTCGAGGGGTCGTAGGTCGCGAAGACGGGCCAGTTGGGGTTTATGTCGAGCTCCATGCCCCGGATGACCCCCGCTTGCACGAGGAGCTGGGAGAGCTGCAACGGTGTGAGGTCGGGCCCCGCGGTGTATACGAGAGCGCCGTCGGCGGTGACACCAGCACCCGATCGCCACTGGTTCTCTATCCCCGGGACCGTCGAGGAGCACGTGGTCGCAGCACATGTATTTCCCCAGGCCTGCCAGTCGGGACTCGTCGCCTGCGAGGTCGGTTGGCCGCCCGCGACGAGCGGAAAGAGGTTCTGCCGGACGGCGACGACGTCGGGTGCCATGGACACATCGGTTCCCCAAGCGCCGACCGTCACCGAGCCATTGGCGTAGATCACCAAGGATGCAGCCCCCGCGACCAAGGGGACGACAGTCCGGCCCTCCGTGTAGTAGCCGCCCTGGGCTGCGCTCATCATGAAGCCGCCGTTGAATGCAGCGACCAGCGTCGCGGCCTGCGCGGGTTGGATCGGTGCGGTGAACTCGTACGGGCCGCCGCCCGGGCTCTTGGAGCCCGAGTACAGCCGTGCCGAGAGGAGGCGGGTGTCCATCCAGGCGATCCCGGCCGCTCGCGTGCCGCCGGGAGGCACCATCGCCGTCTCGTAGACGGCCGAGACGCCGCTGACCGGGCGGCCCGTCGCGGTCCAGGTGCCTTCGCCGACCGATGCCGGTGAGGTCAAGGGAATCAATGGCGTCGGCGTCGAGAGGGAGACCGGCGTCTTCGGGGCCTGTGAGGTTGAGGTGGTCGTGGCGCGCGTCGTGCTAGTCCCGGTGCTTGACGGCCGGGGCGAACCCGTGTTCGATCGGCCCGAGGCGGTCGCGTGAGCGGCGCCGCGGGCCGGCGTGTCGTTGCTGCATGCGGCGAGGATCAGGGGAAGGCCAAGCACAAGAATGGTCGCCAGGGCTCGTTGTGCGTCGGTGGGGAAAGCAGGGCGCACGATCAGCGGTCGCCCCCAAAAATTATCAAGGCGTCACGGTCCCGGGATTTTCGCTCGTCACCATCGAGTCGCTGTCTTGCCAGCACGGCCAAGCCTCGTGTGCCTCCTGCGCCTTGAGCCGTAGGCCCGCCATCGCCCTGCAGCGCCATTCGGCCAGAAAGCCGGACCTTCCAGTCGCCGGGGGTCGTAGTCGATCGGCGTATCGAATGCTTTGGCCAATGCTTCCTTCGACGACCACACAGACGTCGCGCCGACGATCGTCCATCGGTGAGCGGCGATGGCGTTCCGCGATGGTGAGAATGGATGCGGTCTGTGCGGGCCCCCACGAGTGCACGAATTCGATATCAACTCCCACCGGCCCTGCATGCGGCGCGACCAGAGGCAAGGGAAAGCCCGATGAGCGACTCGAAGGTCGCGAGCGAGCCGTAGGCTTGATGGATCTCGCGGCGGCTCGAAGATCCCGCTCGGCAGCACTCCACGCGGCAATGTCGAGCAGGTGAACTTCCGGTGTGCCCGGGTTGGGGATGTCCAGGACGCGGGTGTCGGGCCTCACATCGCGATCACGGGTGCGTCGCTCATTGGCGTATCGAGCAGCACGACCGAAGTGGGACCCACCCTCGAGAAGGCACCGACGTCGGTCGGCCCGATACTCATGATCCGGTCCCGGAAGAGGTAGTACTCGAGGCAGGTGTTCCGATTGATGCCACAGCCATCGCCCAGGCGCACCATGTCGAACTCGGTAACGGTCATGGTGTCGCACCACGCGTCCGCCCACTTCGGCCGCCCATGAGTCGGAGAGATTCATGATTGGTGTGTGCAAAGGTTTAGTCGCGCGCGGGCGAATTCTCAGATGAAGCACAGAGGCACGGTAAACCTCGACCCTGACGACGAGATGAAGAACTCGTCGAAACGTTGCCGAGGTCTCAGGTGAAGCAGCTCAGAAGGCCAATGCGCAGAACCTGCCCAGATGCTCACGTCAGCTGGTGGCGGTCCCCAGCAGGTGCCCGACGCCGAAGGTGATCCCCGCAGACCTCAGCCGACTGAGGAGGGCACAATGTCAGGTGGCGACCTCCAATCGACCGCGTTGGGCCGCAGAAATGAGCCATCACGGAACGGGGAAGATCGCTTTGGGATCCGCCACCGCCGGAGGTCGCCATTACTCGCGAAGTAGGTTCTCGAACGCCATCCTGTCGAAGAGCACCCTCGAATCGAGTGGCTGCCGTTGAGCCATGTGGCCGGGGTTCCCTGAGTCGCGTGGGCAGGTATGCGCTTGGGAGCCGCGCTACTCAGTCGGTCGCCGGCATCAGTACCACACGACGACAGCATCGACGACCCCGATGCTCTTCGTCCTGCCAGCAGCCCACGCGCCGGTGACATCCGTTCGCACCAGCCACTGTGAGCCGACCAGGGGCTCCCACGGGTGCGACGAGCCGGCTGATGCGCCATCGTTACGCCAATCGTAAGGCCCAACGAAGTGAACGTGAGTAGTACTCAGGGCAACGGCAGGNNGGCTGTTGAAGTGAAGCTACAGTCCGTGGTCGTGCCGGTGTCCTAAGTGAGGTGTGTGTCCCAACCAATGGAGGTGCCAGATGGCCGAATTTACGCCTGCGGACAGAATTCTGCTGGCCCACTTCATCGTCTCAGACGATGTCGAGCGCTCTCGGCGCTTCTACACGGAAGTACTCGGCGGCAGGGTGGTCTTCTCAGGAGAGGTGACCTATGTGGCACTAGCCAACAGCTGGATCATCATCAATGTCGGCGGAGGCCCGACCGACGACAAGCCCGCGGTCACCCTTGAGACGCCACGCGACCCCGACCGGGTCAGCAGTTTCCTCAATATCCGGGTCGCAGACATCCAGGCCGTGTACGCCGAATGGAGCGCCCGGGGTGCTGAATTCCTGACGCCGCCGAAGCAGCACGAGTACGAGATCCGTTGCTACATCCGCGATCCCGACGGTCATCTGATCGAGGTGGGGCAAACCACCGACCCAGAGGGGGACTGGGCCCCGTGGTCCTGAAGGGTCCAAGTATCGGGCGTAGGCCGGCGTCGACAAGGGTCGAGCGCCACCGCGAATCAGCGTTGGGTGAGTTTCTGGTTGGCCGTAACCGTGCAGAGCGAACCCGCCGTGACGGGCGTCGCTCAGGCGCCTCGGGTTTGGCCGCGGAGCGAAGTGCGGCGTCGAGATGTTCTCGGTAATGATCATCACGTTACGAGCGAGCGATGGGGGTCCACATGATCGTCCACGGGGATGTCGCCGCGGGCTTCGAAAGGGTGCAGCACGCTTTTGGGGCCAACTTCGACCAGCACGGCGACGTGGGGGCGGCATTCGCCCTCTTCGTCGGGGGCACCAAGGTGGTCGACATCTGGGGCGGCGTGGCCGATGTCAAGAAGGATCGGGAGTGGGACGCCGACACCCTCACCCTCGTGTACTCGGCCTCGAAGGGAATCACCGCCATCGTCGCCCATCTCCTCGCTAAGCGCGGGGAGCTGGATCTCGACGCCCCGGTTGTGAGCTATTGGCCCGAGTTCGGGACCGAAGGAAAGCAAGACGTGCCGGTGCGCTGGCTGCTCAGCCACCGTACCGGTCTGCCCACATTCGAACGCCGGATCACCGTCGACGAAGCGTTGGCGTGGGAGCCCGCGGTGGAGGCGCTGGCCACCCAGCGCCCGCTATGGGAGCCAGGAACCACCTACGGCTACCACGCCTTGACCTACGGCTGGCTGGTCGGAGAGGTCATCCGGCGGGCCACCGGCCGCAGCCTGTCGCGGATCCTGGCCGAAGACATCAGCAACCCTCTCGGCCTGGACCTTTGGATCGGGCTGCCGGCATCGGAGGAGTCCCGGGTCAGCCGGCTCATCGCTGCCACGCCGCCGGTCCTCGACGAGGCTGCCCTGGCCGTCATTCCCTCCGACCAGCTCCGACGGATGCGGGAATCGGCCGATCCCAGCTCGCTGGCGTTCCGCACGTTGAACCCCACCCATCCGCCGTTCAACTTCAACAGTCCCGCGCTGCACGCCGGAGAACTCGGTGCGGCGAACGCGATCACGACCGCACGGGCGCTCGCCAAGCTGTACGCCTCGACGTTGAGCGAAGTGGACGGGATCCGGGTCCTGGACCCGGCGACCGTCGCGGCTGCCACGAAAGAACAGTCGAGCGGGACCGACTTCGTGATGGGGACGCCTGGCCGGTTCGGCACCGGGTTCCAACTGCCCTTCGACGGCTCGCTGATGGGGCCGAGCTCCTACGGTCACGCCGGCGCCGGCGGTTCGCTGGCCTTCGCCGATCCCGAGGCTGGGGTGGCGTTCGCCTACGTGATGAACCGGATGCAGATCTTCCTCGGTCCCGATCCGCGCACCAGGGGGCTCATCGAAGCGGTCCGCCAGGCCGTGGCCTGACCCGAATCCCTCATACGCACCCGATGACCCCGGCGGCGCGGAGTCCAGCGATGCTCTCGGTGTCATAACCTAATTCGACCAAGACTGACACGGTCTGTTGGCCGCACAGCGGTGCGGGCCCGAGGACGCTTTCCGACCGCGACAAGCGGGCAAGAGGTCCGAGGCGGAGGTAAGTCTCAAGGACCGGATGGGTCATCTCGGCGACGATGCCCAGTTCGCTACCGAGCCCCCCGTGAGCCATAACGACCTTGTCCACCGGTCCGGCCACCACCTCGACGCAAGCGACATCGACTTTCGTGAGAGCGAGCTCCCACTCTGCCGCCGTCTTTGTGGCGAAGATCTCCCTAAGGCGTCGAGAGAGGCCCTCGGAATCCTCACCCAATTCGCGCGGTAGGCCGAGGACATCGGCGAGGGCGTCCCACTCGTCGCGGGTCGGTGCGGCCAGGAACAACCAGCCTTCGGCCGTCGGGTAGAGCCGGTAGAGCGGCCCCTGACCAAGGAGCTCGGGGTCGGGATTCAACGTTGGCGACCGGCCCTCGTACTCCACCATGTCTTCCGAGAGCACGTTCGACATCGTCGACAACATTGAGGTGGCCATCGACTGTCCGGGCGCACCCCGTGCCTTCGCCACGATACCCAACAACAGAGCGGTCCCAACGCCCAAAGCTGAGAAGCCGTCTGCGTTGGCGACCGCCATCGACGCCATGCTGAGTCTCATGGAGTGGCGCTTCACCTCGTCCAAGGTGAGGTGCGGGCCCTGCGGGACATTAAGCGGACCGCCGACATTGCGGTAGCCGAGCCCCGACGCGGCTCCGATCGTAGGGGCGAAGGCGGGTCGATTGCCGTACGGACCGCCCGTGCCATAGCCCGCGGCGCTGAGGTAGACGAGATCTGGATTCACCGCCAATAGATCAGCGGCGGTGTAGCCGTGGCGTTCGGCGACGCCTGCCCTGAACGTCTGGAGCACGACGTCCGCCCGGCGCACGAGTTCGAGGACGATCTCGCGTCCCTCATCAGTCGTGAAGTCGACTGCCACGCTCTCCTTGCCTTGCAGTACTTTGACACCTCCGACCTCTGGGAACGGAACCATCGTCCGCATCGGATCGCCGGCAAGCTGCTCCACCTTGATTACCCGGGCCCCGAATTCCGCGAGGATGGTGGCTCCGAAGGGCGCGGCGTAGAAGTTCCCGAGTTCGATGATGGTGACGCCCTTGAGTGGCGGCCCGCTTTGAACCTCGGACGATGGTCGGCTGCGACGTCGGGTAGGCAGGGTAGCTCGCAGCACCGAGCCATGTTGATTGAAGGTGGGTGCCGGGCCGCCGATCTTGGCCGGGCTGGCGGTCATCCTCACCAGTGGGCCGGGCTGAAGGACCATTCCCATCTCGGGATCCTCGATGCGCACCACCGTGTCGGGGTCGTGGACCAACTGTGGATGATGCAGTAGCTCGGTGCCGGACCGGTAGATCTCAGCCCACACATGGGGTTCCCGGTCGAAGACCTCGAGCCACTCGTCGTAGGTCTTGGTGCGTACGGCCCGAAGACATCTCTCCCAGAACTGCACACGGGCTTGGGGGTCCTCAGAGGACGTGCCGTCTTTCAGGATCGGATCCTCCAAGGTCCATTCCAAGCCAACCGCCTTGAGCCATGCCAGCCACAGCCGGTCCGCCGACTGCGAGAACTGCATCCAGCGTCCGTCGGCGGAAAGCGCCACCAGTAGACGGAAGAACAAGGGCGAGTTTGGAACGAGGTCCTTGTAATTCGCAACGGGGGCCGAAGTGAAGGCGCCCGTGTATCGCTCCGTCAACATGCGGATCAGCCAGTTCCACGTGTCGTGTGCCACGAGCCCCTGCACCAACGACGACTCGACTCGCTGGCCCAGGCCGCTCGACTCCCGTTCGACGAGAGCGGCGAGGATGCCGTGTAGGCCGAGCTGGCCTGCGCTCCACGAACAGTAGGGAGTGGAGACGAACGATGGCCCGGGCCGATCCGACAAATCCGAGAACGCGTCCAAGCCGCCAATCTTGGCCATCACGATCGGCTCGTAGCCCTTCAAGTGCGAGAGGGGGTTGTCGCGCCCGAAGCCGGTCACGGATGCGTAGATGAGCCGGGGGTTGAAGCCCGCCAGGTCTTCATAGCTGAGTCCCAGCCGCTCCGCCACCCCGGGTCGCCACGTCTCAATGACGATGTCGGCGTTGCTGATGAGAGAGTGCGCTGTCTCTACGTCGTCAGCGTTCCTTAGATCGAGCGCGATACTCATCTTGCCGCGTCCCCAAAATGGCCAGGCCGGCTGTTCACGTAGCGGGCTTCCGCCGGGGGGCTCGACGTGGACGGTTTTGGCACCGAAATCAGTCAGGACTTGGCTCATTTGTGTACCAGTGAGGGTGTTGGAGAGATCGATGACGGTCAGGCCGTCTAACGGAGCAGTCACGGGGCGGGAACGAAGCGAGGCACGGCCAACGAGTCGCTCGTCCTGTCGAAGATAACGCGGACCTTGTCGCCTATGGCGACGACTTCGGGATCGCAATCGATAAGATTCGCGCTTAGACGGGCTCCGGCACCCTGGGTCCCGTCAAGTTCCACCACTGCCGAGACGTAGGGCACGACCTCTGCGAGGTCAGCGAGGAGGGGGTGGCGCACCACGGTGTAGGAGTAGATGGTGCCCGTACCCGGCAGCTCGACCCAGTCGAAGTCCTTCCCTTGGCAGTTGAAGCAGCGTGGCTGGGGAGGCAGGACGACGGTGTGGCACGCGTTCCAACGGCTCGCTACCAACCTTCCCTCGAGTGCGGCATCCCAAAACGGCTGGGTTGTGGCATCAGCGTGGGGATCGTTGAAAGGCGCAGGGTAGACGCCTCGTCGGGTCTCGGTCATCGATTACCTACTGAGCAGTGTGCCGCTTACGGGGAGCGACGCCGGTCCACCCGTCACGAGGGCGATCTCGGCCCCTGGCACCTGATTGACGGCGACGCCACGAAGTTGCTCTACCGCCTCTCGGACGTGGGTCATGCCGATGATGTAAGCCTCGGACAAATTGCCGCCGTGCGTGTTGACAGGGATCTTCCCGCCGAGCCGGATGTTTCCCTCGGCCACGAAAGGACCGCTTTCACCGATACCGCAGAACCCATAGTCCTCAAGCTGCAGCAGCACCATCGGCGAGAAGTGGTCGTAGAGCAGGGCTACGTCGACGTCGTCCGGCGTGATCCCGGCCATCTCGTACATCCGTCGGGCCACCGGCCGGTGACCCGACGATGCGAAGTACTCGTCGGGTTGCTGGAAGTACCCACCGAGGGCAGGCCCCCAACGCCCCAGGCCGCCGTTGGCCGAAGCCATGATGTAGACAGGTAGTTGCTGCAGATCGGCGGCCCGGGCCGCTGAGGTTATTATCACGGCAACCGCTCCGTCACTCTCCAATGTGTAGTCGAATAGACAGAGCGGGTCGCTGATCATTCGGGCATTGAAGTAGATCTCCTTGGTCAGCGGTGACCGTTGGAGGGCGGTGGTCCGGGGCATGGCGTTGTTGCGCTGGTTGATCGCCACTTCGGCGAGGTGCTCGCGCGTCGTTCCGTAGAGGTGCATGTGCCGTTGCGTCAAGATCGAGAAGCTGTGGCCGGGCGAAATGATCCCGCTGCCCGCCGAGAAGGCCATCGAAGGTGGGATCCCGCCTGCTCCATAGGGACTGGCACTTCCCCCCTCGCCGACGTACATGCTGTGTCCGTTCACCGCCGAGCCTCCGAGTCGGCGGTTTGTTTGTTGGAGTGTCATGAGCGAAACACACACTTCGGCCATCCCGGCGTGGATGGCCGCTGCAGCCAAGCCGAGAGAACCGGCCGACCCGCCGCCGCCGGAGGTGAGGGAGGCGGCGAAACGGACCTCGGGTACTCCGAGAACCGAGGCCACCTGGGCGGGATCGACCGCATTGGAATAGATGGTGAAACCGTCAAGGTCTGCGACGGTGAGGCCAGCGTCGGCCAACGCGGCGAGGATCGCGGTGCAAGCCATGGAGAGTTGAGTCTCGGGCACCGACTGACCACGTTTGAAATACGGCGTGGCCCCCACGCCGACCACGGCTGTCTGGCCCCTCATGTCACCCGTGCCTTCCCGGATCAGCTGCCAGTCAAGGCTACCGTCGGGATGAAGGGAAGGGAAGGGAAGGGAAGGGAAGGCGCATGTCAACCGCGGGGGTTGCCACTTGCACTCAGTCGCCTGAGGGCAAGAAGACGCCGCCGGACGGGACGAATAGCATGAGTCGGGTGAACGTAGCGGACCCGATGAGTGTGGGCTACGACGAGTTCGGCTTTCTCAACGAGAACGCAGAGGAGATCGGACTGGAGTTGGGGGCACCGGCGACGGTGGAGCGACGTGTGACCACTGTCGGGACCAGGCAGCGACTCAGTGCGATCGTCTGGGGAGAAGGCGCTCCCGAGCTTGTATTCCTCCACGGCGGCGGACAGAACGCCCACACCTGGGACACCGTCGCCCTTCTGCTCGACCGCCCCCTCGTGGCCTTCGACCTTCCCGGGCACGGCCATTCGGATCGCCGTCCCGACCGCGACTACGGGCCCTGGAACAACGCGGAGGCGGTGGCCGAGAGCATGGCCCAGCTTGCGCCCCGACCTCGTGGTGTCGTCGGCATGTCCCTCGGTGGGGCGACCCTGATCCGACTGGCCGCCACCCGGCCCGATCTTGTGGCCAAAGCAGTGATCATCGACGTCACACCGCAGGTCAACGACCCCGGTCGGGAACGGACCGCCGCCGAGCGTGGAGCGACGACACTCATCTCCGGCCCTCCGACCTACGGCACCTTTGACGAAATGGTGGAGGCAGCGATTGCCACATCCCCAAACCGTCCTCCTTCGGCCGTGCGCCGAGGGGTGCGGCACAATGCCATGCCCCTCCCCGATGGACGTTGGACTTGGCGCTATGACCTTTTCCGGAGTGCAGGCGACCCACCAGCCGAGAAGCGGGGCGACTTCACGGGACTCTGGGAGGATGTTTCGAATATCACGGTGCCGGTGATGCTCGTCGTCGGCGGTGACTCGGTCTTTGTCACCGACGAGGATGTCGCTGAGTTCCGCCGCCGCCAACCAACTGCGCAGATCGCTATCGTGAATGGTGCGGGTCACGCGGTTCAAAGCGATCGACCCCGCGAGCTCGCGGCGCTCATTGAAGACTTCGTCGGACTGGCATAGCTGAACGCTAAAAGTCCGTGACGCGAACCTTGTCGGCTTCTTGGCCCTAGCCAGAGGCGCCGATCACGGTCGACTTCATGGGCCACGGATTCTTGCCCGCCTTGAGGTCCTGCGGGCCTATCCCCAGGGCGAACTCTGCGGGAACGCGGCCGGGCGCACCACGCGCTCCTGAGCCGTGACGTGGTACACCACGGTGCGACCGCTGCTGAGCCGGAGTTGCCGACGGTGGGACCCTGCGTACTGGTGGCCAGCTCGTTGGTCGAACGCTCGGGCTGTCTCATGCATTCGCCCAGTTCACGAGGCTGGGTTGGGTTTTCGGCCGCGCCGTAGGGGAGCAGGGGAGCTCGACGCGCACCAAGCTTCCCCCGCTAGTGTCACACGCTTGGGGCTGAGAGGGGGTTGGGCCTATGACCTATTTCGTGAAGAACCACTATCATTCGACTGTTTGGGTTCCCGACCTCGAGGAGGCGAGCGCATTCTTCGCTCGGGCGTTCGGTCGCGAAAGTAAGATTCTGGGTGAGTATTTCGGTGCGGGTGAGCGCGAGATCGTTGCCGGGTTTCCCCGCGACTACGCCACCTTCACACCGATCGCCGAGGTCCAGCTGGAGTGTGTGGATCCGACCCTCTTGCCCATTGACGGGGCGCAGCCGCGCGAAAGAGTTGCCGAACCCCACCTCGGAGGACTCGCGTGGTTTGTCGAGGGGATCGAGGACTTGTGGTCGGAGTTGCGACGCCGAAACATACGTGGCACGGACATGTCCGAACGCATCCACGAGGGAGAAGGGCCACCGCTCGATGTGTCGTCTAGGCCCATCATCTTCACGGTGCCCGAGGACGCCGGGCTGAGCTACGAGTTCTGCGTCTATGTGTCTCACCGCGACCCTCGGGGGTACCCGCCCGTTCCAGCCGTGAGCCCGTCTGATCCGCTCGGTATCGAATGCTGCTCTCATCACACTGTTCTCACCAAGCAGCCGGAGCGAGCACACGAGGTATTGGTCGACGTGCTCGGAGGCCGCATCATCCACGAAGGACGCAACGACGTGCTGGCCACACAGAGCACCTACATTGCTCTTGCCGACGGCGTCCTTGAGGTGGCGCAGCCGCTTGACGAAGGATCGCCAGCCATGGAGGACTGGCTAAGAGGCGCTCCCCAGGACACATATAGCTCGCTGACGTGGAAAGTTCGGGACCTCGACCAGGTCGCCGACCATCTCGAGAGATCGGGTGTCGGGCTTCGAGCACATACCGACACCATGATCGTGACTGATCCCGCCGACAGCCTCGGGATTCCGTGGGGTTTCTCGACCGCGCTTTGCCCAGGTGATCCGCGCGGCATCCAGGCTACGATGGCCGAATGAGATGAGTGCCGTCGTGGCTGGTGCGTGTTTGAGCTCCTGAGCGCTCACGTCGAGGAGAAGATGAGAAATGACGCTTCCATTTAGATTGGTGTCGGCCGACTCTCACATTGCAGAGCCTCCCGACCTGTGGACGACCCGCATGGATCGCCAATTCCGAGATCGCGCGCCCCGCCTCGTGAGTAACGAAGGTGGTGACGCCTACGTCATCAACGGGAACACCAACGCCACTATCGGTGGACCGATCGGACTGATGGCCACCAAGGCGAAGTACACCAACCCCGAAGCGCGCTTCGGCATGGAAGGGCGCTGGCACGACGTGCCCGAGGGCGCCTATGACCCGGCAGCGCGAGCGGCGGAGCTCGACCGAGAGGGAATGGACGGCGAGATCATATATACCAGTACAGGGCTCGGCTTCTTTGCGCTCGAGGACCTAGAGTTCCGCTACGCCTGCTTCCGGGCCTTCAACGACTGGCTCGCGGAGCACTGTGGAGGAGCACCAAAGCAACTGTTCGGTGTGGCGATTATCGATACCGTCGACGTCGATCGCAGCGTCGCGGAGTTGGAACGTTGCGTCGGTATGGGCCTGCGCGGGGCGATGATCAGCATCGGGCAGCGCTCGGGTGCGAGCTACGGTGATCCGAGGTTTGAGAAGTTCTGGTCGGCCGCAGAATCGCTTGAAGTTCCGATCAGCCTTCATGTAGCGGCGAGCGAAACAACCTGGATGAACACGGGCAACCGGTTCGTCGACTTCGCCTGTGTCTTCACGCCGACCATGTACACCGTCCTCTCGATGATCTTCACGGGACTGTTCGACCGCCACCCAAATCTCAAGGTCCTGTCCGTGGAGAATGATGCATCGTGGCCCCTTGCGGTTCTCGAGCGGATGGATGACCGCTGGATGCTCGACCAGATCTGGGCCAACGAAAGAGGGCCGGCAGCTGAAATCACGTCAGGCCGTAAGCCCAGCGAGATCTTCCACGACCACGTCGGCTGTACCTTCATGCGGGACCGAACCGCGATCCTCAATCGTGGGATCATCGGCCGAGAAAATCTGATGTGGGGTGCGGACTTTCCGCACTTCGACGGTGCCTGGCCGAACTCTGGCGCGGTGCTGGAAGGGCAATTCGAGGGGGTTCCGGCGCAGGATCAGCTCTTGATCGGTCGAAACAACGTGATCAAGTTCTACAACTTGCCGCTCGAGCTCGCCTCGACGACCTCCGAATCAGCCGCTTAGTGGGTGCAGCTTTTTGGCGTCCCTTTTCTTCAAACGACGATCTGAGGCTGGCACCATTGCGACGATCCGCCGCGTTCTGGGCACTACTCGTCAAAACCTGGTGTCCGCGCGGCGTCGGCCGCTCCGGGTCGAACGGAGGAAACCAACTGCCGGTCGGCTACAAGAGCTGAGGCATCCACATCCGTGCCCGTGAAGGACAGCGGGTCGTCGTGCGTGCAGAGGTAGCCAACGGCCTTCGCGGGAACCGTCGGCGGGTTGCCGTTCTCGATGTTCCACCCATGGGAAGCGTTGTCAACGGCGTCGGCGAGGACGTGTTCGCTGATGACGAACCCGGGGTTGAGTCCGATGACGGCGATCCCTAGATCTCTTACCTCTTTGGCCAGTGCCGAGACGAGTCGCCCAATTGCCGCCTTCGAGATCGGATAACCGAGACCGGTCGAGGCGTCGCCAGGTTGCCGTCCACGCTCGATAGTCCCGGCGAGCGACGTGACGAGCACGATTGTGCCCCCACCGCGTTCGGCCATGTGCGGGACGATGAGCTTGCAGGCGCGCAACGCCGACATCGCGTTCACCCACATCTGGGTCTCAAGTTCTTCGATGGTCGTGTCCAAGAAGCTGTCGTAGGAGCCATGGCCGTGGTACTGGACGCTATGGACCATGATGTCAACCGAGCCCAGCTCGTCGATCGCTTCAGCGACCATGGCGTCGACTTCGGCGCCGATCGCGAGGTCCACCCTGATGGGGAACGCCAGCCGGCCGATGGCCTTGATCTCGTCGACGGTCTCGCCGAGTGTGCCGGGAAACATCGCATCGGTGGGCGTTGTCGACCGTGCTGCGACCGCCACGTCGGCTCCGTTTCGTGCGAGTTCGAGGGCCATCTGCTTGCCCATGCCGCGACTTGCGCCAATCACAAGCGCGTTCTTGCCGAGAAGTGAGTGCATAACCCTCCTCCGTCGCGTTCACCCGCGGTGGTTCGGCGCGAGAAGCTAGCACAACCCGCTTGGTTTGGGCCGGCCAGAAGCATGAACAGTCTCGCTGTTGAAGATCAAGGTATCTCAGCGGACGCGTAGATTTGGGAACGCGACTCAGTACCAAATGTCCGGACAGTGGGATGACTTTGAAACATGCCAATGTGTCGATGACACCTGTGGGCCGCAGCTGCGATCAGTCGCGCAACTGTGCTTCAGATGAGACGATCGCCGTCACGGTCTTGCGACCTAGACCTGAAACATCCGCAAGCCGGCAGATCGAAGCGCCAGCACGATGCGCAACCCGAATCATAAAGTCGCCAATCCCCACTTCTTTGGCTGCCCTTTGCGCTGAGAGGCCCACGACGACCAGTGCGGAGCCCGCCTCGCCCTTTTCAGCACCTTTGTACTGCTCTATCGGATGGCCGGCAGAACCGTCCACTTGCCATGGCCCAACCGACCGTTGAGCTTGAGCTGCACGGGCTGCTCCCGATGTCCCGGGGGCACGGGGATTCCGTCGAGGAGGACCTGCTCCGGATGAGAGACGTCGTACTCATCCACCTCCACGCAGAGCTTCCCCCGATAGGCCCCGAGGCCGAGCCCATCACGGAAGCCGCCGTCGTAGCCGGTACCGCTGTAGGCCCAGGCAGTCACCGCGGGCCAGGCCTCCATTACGTACTCGTTGTCGTCGTCCGTTCGCAAGATCACTCGACCGCTTTCGAAGGCTTGGGTGCCGGGGAAGAACGACAGGTCGTGAGCCACGTCCACGACACGGGCGGCGGGCCGGCCTACTCCGTCGGGCCAGCGAACGGCGCCGTCGAGCCGTACACGTCGCCCCTCGCTGTCCTCGACCAGGATCAAGTTGCCGCCCATCTCGTCGTTGGCAAAGTCGAGCCAGAGCGCGAGCCCCCTCGGGCCAGGGCTCCCTGTAACCGCCGATGTCGACGTCAACGGCTCGAAGCCGCCTACACCCGGCCGGACCCCCCACGAATGATCGCGAATGCCGAACCAGGCGTCGGCCACATGGCGCTGCCCGTGCAGGTCCATCCAGCCACGCACCTTGCCCAGCTGTTTGTAGCGGCGCGTGTCCTCGACCGTGCGTCCGTCCCGCTCTGTGTGGTGGTGGGCCTCTTCGTGAACGGCAAGGAAGCCTTCCCAGAGCAGGTCAAAAGCGGCTGGGAAATCGTTGCTCGGCTCCAGTACGAGGCGGATTGCATGCAAGGGCGTCACTACCTCCTGGCGGAGATGTCCGATGCGCAGGTCGCCGACCGCTGGCCGTAGTTGGCGGGAGAGGCGGAGGTTGTACTGAACGCCGCCCTGCTGGATGGCGACGTAACCGTCAAGGACGTTCATGTTCGGGTAGCACGCAAGCCCGGTGATGAAGGCCAGTCCGTCGGTCGGGTGATGGCTGCAGAACCAATTGCGATCGTAGAACCGGTGATCGCTAGTAGCGACTTCTCCGAAGGGAGCTGCGACCTGGTGGCATAGCTGTTCGTCCAACTCGCTCAGCACAGCGCGCCTCCATCGGCTTCGGTAAGCACGCGGGCAAGCAGCCGAGTGCCGGGAGTGTTCGTTAGTACGTCGGGATCAGGCACAGCCTTGGCGGCGGCCGCATTCAGCATCCCAATGCGCAGCCCGATCACGCACGTACGCAGGCCAGCGAACACGTCATAGACCGCAAGCGACCGGGCGTGCCGGCCCACCAAGTCCTCCCATCGGGCGATGGTCTTGTCTCGCGACGGGAAGCCGGGCAGCCGAGATCCCCCGATACCCTCGCTGAAGAAACGATCGCTCCACAGCCAACGGCAGAGGTCGGAGGTGGGGTCTCCCAGCCATGCCATCTCCCAGTCGAGCACGGCGCGGCACGCGAAGCCGTCGAAGATCATGTTGCCGATGCGGGCGCACCCCCAGCACAGCCGCGCCTGCGGCTCATCGGCCGGCCGGTGGGCGCCCAGCCATTCAAAGGCGGCTTCTATTGTGGGGCTGCGAATTCCGGCGTGGCTCCACTCGTAGAATTCACGGTAATAGTCCAACTCCTGGTCGAATCCGCTGGCCCCTCGGGTCGGCCGGTCCAGGAACGAAAGGCCGACCGCCTCGGGGTCCACCCGATGGACTCCGGCCATGGTCTCCAGCCCGCTCCACCACAGCTCCTCCTGCGCGGCCGGCCCGGCCTCCTTCAGCCATCCGGCGACGGAGTGTGGCGGCGAGTCAGGTGGAACACGGCCCTCGATCTTCTCCATTGCGATGAAAGGACCGCCCAGGTACGAAGGGTCGGATTCGTAGTAAAGGACCCGGGGCACGGGGACCTCGGTTTGGTTCCCGAGTGCGTCCAAGAGACGATACTGCTCTTCAAAGCGAGGCTCCAAGAACACCGTGTGACCGGTGGGGCGTACCCGGAGGGCGAAGCCCTGGCGCTCTCGTCGGCTTCCCCTCCACCAGGTGGCATCGAACAGCAGCGTCTCGGAAGAGCCTCCATTGGCTGACGGCGTCGTGACCTCTGAAATCTCGATCCTGGAGGCGCCCTCGATCACGCTCGTGAGCCAGTTCCGGATACCGGACTGCGTCAGCGGCGGATCGCGTTCGGAGCCAATCACTAGTTCGCACCATACCGAACGGCATCGCGCGTTGCGAGCGAGTCCACTGAGTTATCAATTCGCGTGGAACCTGTTCAGAACGCTTGCGGGTGCGAGAGATCTCCGACAATGAAGGGAACCGGCTACATCGGGTCCTCCTTCGCGATCGGGATTGGTGGTGGATGGTGGAGAGCCCAGGTCGTGCTGTGGTCCGCCCAAGGGATGCGGCCAGATCACCAAGACCGTTTCACCTTTGAGGACCGGGCGCGCGAGGTGCTCGGAGCTCACCAAGCTGGTCGTTCCACGACGCAGAGTAAGGCCGTGGTTGGCCGTTTGTGCACGCGTGGGAGTTCCCAGTGGCGCCGACCTCTTCGTGATCGATGACGGACGCCTAGCGTCCTATGGGAATGACCGGGCAGGCCAGCATTTGGCAGGCGTACTCAAGGTTCATAGCGGTCCAGCCGTCGTAACCTTGGTGGCACTCAAATTCTGCGGTGGCGGCGGATCGGTGCATCGCCAGAGCATCACTGACGCGGATCCCCGATTCCTCGTCATGGACCGATGGATCCGCAAGCCCACAACGGACTGCAGAAGACCCCATGGACGGAATCTTCACCTTGCCACGATGAAGGGTCGCTGGTTCGAATCCCATCTTCCGCTCTCTTGAAGCAGGTCAGAGGCGGGTTTTTCAACCCCGGCCTTCCTCTCGAGTCTTCTCTCATGCACCCTTATAGGGTGCAGATCAGATAACCGTGAACTCGCTCACCGAGTCTCGCTGACCTCCGGTATCGGAGCGACGAGGAAAGACTCAGGCAAGTGCCGACACACGGCGCTTTCAAGAGCGTGGCCAAAGAACAAGGGGGGTCCATGGTCCGAACAAAGTCGATGACTGCGGCGGTGTTGGCGGGCTCGCTGGTCATGGCGTCGTTGGTGATGACGACTGCCGGGGCCAGCACACCCGGCGTCACTGCGAACACGATCACCCTCGGGCTCATCACCGAGCTCACAGGACCCGGAGCGGCGGTAGGGACAGGCATGGTCCGATCGGCGGAGGCGCGCATCGATCAGCAGAACGCCGAGGGTGGGGTCTATGGGCGCAAGATCAAGCTCATCGTGAGGGACGACGGGACCAACCCGACCACGGATAGTACGGACACAGCCGACCTCATCTCCAACGGAGTGTTCGGGGTGATCGACGACAGTGCAGTGACCTACGGCGGCTACAAGCTTTTCCAGCAGGCGGGAGTGCCCGTGACCGGGGGCGCCTACGACGGGCCGGAGTGGTACCAGCTGCCCAACACCAACATGTTCAGCATCTCGGGTCCTGGGAACGCCAAGGATCCGCAGTATGACAACTTCGCTGTCTTCGCCAAGGATCATGGCGGCACGAAGTGCGCTGCGGTGGGCTACGGGATCTCGCCGTCCTCCCAGGCCTCCGCGAGCGGCTTCGTGCTGTCCTGTACCCGGGAGGGCCTCCAGAACGCCCTCCTCGACACATCAGTGCCGTTCGGAACCGTCAACGTGACGACGCTCGTCCTACAGATCAAGGCCAGCGGCGCGAATGTCCTGTGGCTGCCCCTTGACGGGAACACCAATTTCGCCATCATGACCGGCCTCAAGCAGGCTGGCGTCAAGATCAAGGTGGTCATCAACGCGACGGGCTATGGGCAAGTCCTCCTCAACGACACCAATTCTGCCCACAACGCCCAAGGCGCTTGGTTCCTGGCGACCGGCGTCCCCATTGAGTCCAAGACGCCGGCCACGAAGGCCTTCCAGGCGGCACTGGCCAAGTACGCCCACTACACCGGCGTTCCTGACTTCACCTGGTACGAGGGATGGGGTGGTGCCGATCTCATGATCAAGGGTCTCGAGCTGGCCGGGAAGAACCCAACCCAGAGTGCGTTCATCTCGAACCTCCACAAGGTCACGGACTACAGCGCGAACGGGCTGTTCGGTCCCGTGAACTTCTCCCTCAGTGACTTCGTGAAGGCACCCAAGACCCTGTGCGAGTACCTCGTCCAGCTCAAAGGCGATACGTACGCACACCCGACCGAGGTGTGTGGCGCGATCTTGCCGAACTCCGACCAGCTCCCCAATGCTTGACGGAGGCAGACCTTGGCGTGGCCAGCTCCGCCGGCCTTTTTGGTGGCTTTCGGGAGTCGTGAGGCAGTCGTCGATCCCCCATAGCTCCTCTGCTGCGAGATGGCCGACTAGCTGACCCAATCGACCGGTATCGACGGCTCCGATCCGTTCGACTAGGACTCTTGTCGTTTCTCCAGCGATTTGGACCTCGGCTACGTGAGGTTGCGGCGTCGGATATCGGGTCGCACATTCTGGACGGACACCGAGGCATCGACGCCCCGGGCGCCAGCACGGTATGTCTGCAGGGGTCCCTGGGAAGCCGAGGGCCATGAGTGCCAGCGCCGTGCGGCAACGCCAGGGAGTCGATGCCTACTGCTGCGTACAGAGCAGCGCCTGTTGCCGCACCTCCGGCGAATCCGGCGATGGCGGGCCACGTACGAGACGCCCACGTGGTTGGGAGCACCGCCCTGCGATCCGAATTCGACCAGGGCGGGTCCTATCCGGTTCGGCTTGTAGCCTGAGCCGACGCGTCCGTGACAGCAGGAAGGAGGGTGACGGATTTGCCTGCTTGCTCCCGCTGCCTAGTTGAGGTGTCCCCGGGGACTGCACGTTGCCCCAAGTGCGGCGCTGCCATCAGGCCGCCTGTCATACCGCGACCAACGCCCAAGCGCGTCGGGAAGTCACGACAACGGTTGAACGCCCTGAAGGGCAAAAATTGGGTCGTCGGTCCCGCTGCCTTGGTCCTCCTGGTCTCGTTCTGGCTGCCTTGGTACAGCATCGGTCCCATCTCCGTGGATGGACTCAGTGCCCACGGCTGGCTGTTCATCGCCGCGACGGACTCGATCATGCTGGTGATCTACGTCCTGATCACCGCATTCGACGTCGGCGACCTCGCGGTACCGGGCCGTATGTCCAAAGATCAGCTCCTGACCCTTCTCACGGGAGTCAATGTGGCCCTCGTTGCGCTGGGCTTCCTGCTCAAGCCGACCGGCTTCAGCTGGACGTGGGGCGCCTTTTTCGCGCTGGCCGCCGCCATCGTGGCTTTTCTGCCCTTTGGCGTTCCCCTCATCCAGGCCCAACGCCGGCGCTGAATCCGCCGCCGGGCCGTTTCTACATGAACGTTGACGTCCAGGGGGAAATCCTCGGTCATGCTCCGGAGACGAGCTGCTCGCCACCGTCAACGTCGTAGATCGCTCCCGTCAGGGCCGTGTTGGTCATGAGGTGCACGGCGAGGGCTTCGACGTCGGCGGGTCGAACGACACGCCGGATAGCGAGCACGGCGCGTAGCTGGGTGCTTCGTTGTTCGACGTAGTCGCCGAGCAGTGACGCTGACAGAGGCGTGTCGACGAGGCCGGCGGCGGACTGGCGCCAGTTCGAGCGCCACGTTAGCCGTGAGGGCTGGGAGTGCAGCGGTCCTTCGACATCCAGGAATACACGAACCCGGTCACGACCCGATGATCCCCCACACGCTTGATACGAGCGCTCTCCTGCTAGAGACGAGCTACGAGGAGTTGCAAGAGGTCGAGAGCAAGCTGAGACACCAGAACTTGCTCACGGGAGTCCGAGATACGGATACGTGGAAAGCGGTGCTCGCTTTAGATTTGGATCGCTTCTCCGTGACAGTTGTGGCAAGCGAATCGGGACACCGGCTCTCCAGTGCCGGGTGACATATGATGGACGACTTCCTCTATGCGTTAGGGAGTGACGGGCACGCAAATAGATCTCGGGAAACTCGCTGCCGATCGGCGGCCATTTTCAGCGAGACCTCGTCGAGGGCAACGCGATTGGTCCCCTTACCAGCCGGCGAGCTTGGGGTGAGTGTCGGATCGACGCCCCGGGCCTCGCGCTCCCCTCTGTGTCAACCTTGAGTGAGACGGTTTGCCTTGACAAATCAATGAGCTGAAGGGCG
>PMLV01000200.1 GCA_003160635.1 Acidimicrobiaceae bacterium
CAAACGGGTGCAACAGCGAGGCTAGCAAGTGGCCGTGACCGCTGAAGAGAGCGCAGACGGCGGTATCCCGTCACTCGAACTCCCGGCGTTTACCAAGATCCGGGCCGAGGTGACCGAACGGATCGGCTGGCTGACGCTCAACCGTCCGGAGCGTCGCAACGCGCTGTCGCCGGACATGCTCACGGAAATCGTTGCCTGCCTGCAGGCGTGGGCGCAGAGCACGTCCGTCAACGTCGTGGTGATCAAGGCCGAGGGGCCGCACTTCAGTGCCGGTCTCGACCGGGACTGGATCCAATCGGAATCGGCGGAGAAGCGCCGCACCCTCCAGTTCGCCTCGAGCCGCTTCCACCGGGAGCTGTTCGAACTTCGCATCCCCTCCATCGCCATGGTGCACGGGGCAGCCGTGGGCACCGGGATGGATGTCGCCGTGCTATGCGACTTCCGAGTCGCCAGTGACGATGCGGTGTTCGGACATCCCGAGATCATCTCCGGCGGCCCACCTCTCTTCACCCCTCTTCGATCCGTCGTCGGTGATGGCTGGGCCAGAGAGCTATGCCTGACCGGCAGAACGATCACCGCGGCGGAAGCGGAGCGGATCGGACTGGTGAACCACGTCGTCGAGCGGGCCGGGCTACTCGAGAAGACAACCGAGCTCGCCGTCCAGGTCGCGCGTGCGCCTCACGCTGCGCTGGTCACCACGAAGTCCTTCTTCTACACCAACCCGGGCATCGACGCCTTCATCCATACCGAGCACGACCAGCTATTCGAAACCGGACTAACCTTCCGCGAAGCGGACCGCCCAGTAAGTGACAGACGTCCGCCCGAGGACGCGCCCGAACAAGCAAGCAGAACAACGGAGGTTGCGGCGTTCCCGGTGCACCCGAACGACGGTTACGCGAGCGCCAGCAGCGCCGTGAGCGACCCTTCGTCGCACCCTCCCGTAACCCGAACGGCCATCGGACCGGGCCGGCCTCGTAGCTGGTCGATGCGACGGCATCCCACACGGGTGTGGCCTGCGGGACACCGTCACACTCGCGTCAGGACCCAAGTCTCGGGGTCGAAATGCTCGTCATCGACTCTTTGAGTATTCGCTCTCGTTCCACTGCCCGGTATACGGTTGAGCGGGCCACTCCGAATAGGTCAGCCAGATCGGCGGTCGTGTACTCGCCGCTTTCCAATAAGGCCACAAGGTGGGCTTCTTGGCGGTGGTTGAGCTTGGGCTGCTTGCCGCGGAGATGTCCTTTGGCCTTAGCGACCTTCATGCCCTCTCGCGTCCGCAACCGGATGAGATCGGATTCGAACTCAGCCACCATGGCAAGGACATTGAAGAGCAGCCTTCCGACCGGATCGTTGGGGTCGTAGACGGACCCGCCCAGGTTGAGGCACACCTGTCGGACCGTCAGCTCGTCGGCAATTGCCCGCGCATCGGGAAGGGAACGGGCCAATCGATCGAGCTTCGTGACGACAAGGGTGTCGCCCTCACGACACGCGGCCAGGGCCTCACGCAGACCAGGCCGTTCACGATTGGTGCCAGTCAATCCGTGATCAACGTAGATCCGGCTCGCAGCTACTCCAAGAGCGGCGAGTCCGTCGCGTTGGGAAGTGAGGTCCTGCTGATCAGTGGATACCCGGGCGTATCCGACGAGTAGCGCCGTCATGGCGCACCTCCTTCTATGGGCCGGACCGGGGGAAGCCCGGACTATCGGCAACGGCCGGAGCCGGTCATCAAGAATTGGCCCGATCCCCCTGTCACCGCTAGATCCGGGTGGAAGGGCGTATAATACCAATCGTGGTATATTCCTCCGGTGTGGAGAGTCGTCTACCCCACGCACAACGAGAACACGATGCGCTCCCGCCAAGGGAACGTCATGCGCTCTACAACGCCGTGGCGAAACTTCAGGCGATCGGACCGGCACTCGGCTATCCACACACCAGTGCCGTTCAGGGTGCATCCCAGTTGCGAGAGCTTCGTCCACGGGCGGGACGCAGCCCGTGGCGAGGCCTGTACCGGTCACGTTGGCGACTGGTTCGTAATTGCCGCTATTGCCCCGGAAGCGCAGCATGATCCGAAAGGCTTCATTCGGGCCTGTCGTGCAGCCGAGAAACGACTGATTGAGTTGGAGGAGTAAGACGATGGTGAAGCTGTCCGACCTGACCACGGCCGAGGAGATCCACGAACGGGACATGGCCGACCCGGTCTACCGGGCCGAGCACGAGCGCACCCGGTTTGCCAACGACATCGCAATCCGTGTTCTCACGTATCGTAATGATCACGGTCTGACGCAGACCGCATTCGGTCGGCTGGTCGGCCTGCGCCAGCCGCACGTGGCCCGTCTGGAGTCGGGTGAGCACGAGCCATCCCTGTCCACCCTGGTTCGACTCGCCACCGCCTTGGGAGAAGATTTCACGATCGACATCAAGCCCGGTGGTGCACGCCTACGTCACACTGCGTGACCCATCACGTCATAAGCGTCGAATCGCGAACCTCCATTACGCAGAGGACACGACCCCGTCGAGGGATCGATCACCGGGCAGTCAGTTCGAGCGAAGATTCCACCAGCAAACGACGGATCGCCAGCGGCGGACTAGCAGACCGTTGCTGTAGCGGCGAAAAATGGCATTCACGGTATCTGAACCATGAACTGTGACCATTCAGCCTCGACACGGGTTGGCGGCGACCCGGTCTTGTAGCGGCCGCATCGGCGCATGCGACGCCCCGAAGTTCGACAGCTCGGCGGTTATTGACATCGAGCCCCTTGATAGGGAGGACCGACGGCTGGGGGGATCATGCTGGAAGATTGGAGTTGGAACCCTTCAGCCGGGCCTCTCTCTGCGGTTGGGACCAGGTAGTAAGGCTGGGAGGCAGTCAAGCCGACCGGCGGCCTCGCAGAAGTCGCTCGAACAGTTCGTCCAAACGGCTGCGAACTTCGAGCAGCTTGCACAAAATCTTGTTGAGACCGTTCTGGAGGGAGCTGCCCGGGACAACGCAACCATTGTCGTCGTTTCAGTCCTCGACAGTCCACGGCCGCCCACTTAAGTTTGTACGTTCCAGATTGAAGCCGAAACGAGTGTCGATCCGCTCGGCGATCCCGGATCGGACACTCGGACAGCGATATCGGGTGACGCAGCTGCACTGAGCGTCGATAGGATTGACTATGGCCAGTACATCGTTCGAGGTCATCTCCGAGATCGAGCCGGCGACGAGACCCGATCTCACCCGTGTGCGGCATCAAGTGGGTGTGCTCGCTCCGGTGAGTGATGCCTTTTTGATCCCAGACAATCACTTGGGGCGGGCCACGGTTTCGAGCGTCGCCGTGGCCCATGAGGTCGCCAGCATGGGTGTTCAGGCCATCGCCTGCCTGAACAGCCGGGACCGAAATCGGCTCGGCTTTCGTCGGGACCTGTTGACGGCGGCTGCGTATGGCGTCGACCACTTCTTGTGTGTTTTCGGCGATCAGCCAGAATCTGGTCGGCGCTCAAATGACCTGAACGTGCGAGGAATGCTTGAGGAGTTCCGGACATTCGGTGACTCGGAGACGTTCTCGGGTCACGGCCCGTTCAGCGTCGGCGTGACGACCCGCCTTGCGCCACTTCCCGCATGGAAGCGGGAGGCCGATTTCTTGTTCGTCCAAGCGTCATTCGACCTTGAGGGACTCCTGCGCTGGAGGGAGTCACTTGACTTCGGCGGCAAGATCTTTGCTGGCGTTCTCGTGGTGGCGAGCCAAGGCATGGCGAAGACCCTGGCCGAAGCCACAGGCCAAATCGAGCTCCCCGAAGCGTTGCTCGACGAACTGGCTCAAGATCCCGACGCTGGCGTGGACAGAGCTTGTTCTCTGATGGCCAAGATCAAAGCCAGCGGCGCCTTCGACGGGGTGCATTTGATCCCCGTTGGTCGGTACCGGAGCGTTGCCGCTCGACTGGAGCGAGACGGATGGCGTCGCAATCAACAGCTCAGGTAGTACCCGTAAGCCGATCCTGTTCTGGGTAGGAACCACTGATCTGCGGCAAAGTCTTTCGAGTGCGATAAGGATGGGTCCATGGAACCAGATGAAACGGAATTGGCTGTTGGCGACCGGGTACTCCGAATCCGCGAAACGGGGGACATCGACGGCCATCCCATCGTCTATTTTCACGGAACGCCGGGGTCACGCCTCGATCTCGCTTTCGGAGATGTGCTTTTGAGTGGCCAAAGCGTCCGAATAATCTCGTTCGATCGGCCCGGTTACGGAGGATCGACCGAGGCCGCGTTCGGCCTCTCTTCGGTTGCCCGAGACGCACTGTCGATAGCCGACTCATTGGGGCTAGGTGCCTTCACTACCTTGGGATTGTCCGGTGGAGGGCCGTTCGCGCTGGCCGCCGCGGCAGTGGGTGGCGACCGCATAAAGGGCGTGGGTGTGGCCTCAGGAGCTGGACCGTTCGAGTATGTGCCAAATGCTCTCGACAAACTGAGCGAAATTGACAAGAAGGCCTACTCCCACCTTCCTGCAAATCCCGAAACCGCAGCACTGGGCTTTGCCTCAGGATTCGAGGAGTTGGCGCAGATGTTGCGCAATGGTGACGACGAGGCAGTTATCGCTGAGTTCGCGCCCGCCCTAAGCGAACGCGATCGGGTCCTGATGAGCGATGGAATGGTCGGATCGAAAGTGATTGGCTCCATGAGAGAAGGCCTGTCGAAGAGCGTCCTCGGCGGCGGCTGGGACAATGTGGCATGGATCGGTCATTGGGACTTTGAAATCTCCCAAGTTCGATGTCCGGTATTGCTTTGGTACGGCGAACAAGACCTGATGGCCCCCCCGGCTCATGGGCAATGGCTCGAAGAGAATCTCCTTAACGCGAAGTTGACCATAAGGCCTTCAGAGGGTCACTTCGGTCTTGTCGACCATTTCTCCGAAGTGCTGCGCGAACTAGCCGAACTGTAGATCAACGTGCCGCCTGCCATCCTCGATCGTGCATCACAGCGCTTGACCGCCTCGGTTACCAGCCGCATACCCCCAGATAACGGATGTCGTCGGCACGCGAAGTCCCCGCTTCCCAGTAGGGGATCCTCGACCGGTCACGAGGCTTCGATGCTCGAGGTAGTTGCATGCGCCCCAGGCACTTCGGGGATAGTCCCCATGCCCTGCTGAAGTACGGCGAAACCCAGGTCGGCGGTCATCGATCGCCGCCACCGGCTTGCAGGCACGAATCACCATCCGACGGGGCCTTCGATTCGTCAGGCCAGTCTGGCATCGAGTTCCGAAAAGGGCTTTGGACCCCTATGCGACCTGCGAGACCTATGCGATCATGAGAGGGTCGACCTGAGAGGAAGCAGCGCGTGGGGCAGTGGGACCCTGGGACTAGGTGTATTGGGAGCGGCGAACGCACAGCAGGTCATGAGAGGACGATCGGAATGATGAGAAGCCCCTTGGCGTCAGGGAGGCTTCAGACATGCGGTCGGCTGGGGGTCGTGGCCCTGGCGGCGGCTTCCATCGCCGGCGGCCTGATCGGATTCGTGGGCGGTGAGCCGGCACGTGCTGCCATCTCGACCGTTGGCGGTACGTGCGGGTTCCATCTGGGCGCTCCCCTCGTGACGGGTGCGGCGGAGACTGCGGGGCTCGAGTTCCTCGTCTACCCGGCCAACCCCTCCCAGGTGTGCCAGGTCCAGGTGACCGCTCAGGCTTCGCTCAGTCCGGTCTCGGGCGGTCGCTACATCAACGTGACCCACGATCCGTCGAGCGAGACGTTCACCTTGGATTTCACGGGTGGACCCCTCCCGCTCGGGATCCTCTGGCAATGGCACCCTCACTGCGCCGACCCGGTCACGCCGGGGATCTTCACCTTGACCGTAGACGGCCAGTCGTCGTCGAGCGGCCCGCTGTCGGCGCCATCGTGCTTCCCTGACCTAGGCGGCAGCTCTTCGTTGGACTTTGACTTCATCGATCCCGCGGACGCCTACGTGGCGGTCGGGATGGCCGCCACCACCGACGGCCGCGGGTACTGGGGCGTCTATGCCAGTGGAGCGGACGTCCTGGCCCAAGGTGACGCCGTCACTGCGGGGCTGTTGCCGCCCCTCAACCAGCACGTGGTGGGGGTGACGGCCGACCCGACTGGCCAGGGCTACTGGATCGACACGGCCGACGGAGGGGTGTTCAGCTTTGGCGGCGCGGCGTTTTGGGGCTCGCTCGGTGGCGTGCACCTCAATGCGCCGGTCGTCGGTATGGCCGCCACGCGGGACGGTGGTGGCTACTGGCTGGTGGCCGCCGACGGCGGTGTCTTCTCTTTCGGTGACGCCGCCTTTCACGACTC
>PMLV01000149.1 GCA_003160635.1 Acidimicrobiaceae bacterium
CTGCATGACGCAGCCCATGATCACGTCGTCGACGAGGGAGGGGTCGAGCCCGTTCCGCTCCTGGAGCGCGCGCAGAGCCTCAGAGGCGAGATCCACTGCGTGCCAGTTGCAGAGCTTCCCGTTCCGCTTGCCCCCCGCGGTGCGGACAGCGTCGACGATGACTGCGGTGGTCACGGTGTGTCTCCTCCCAGGTCCGGTGGGTCCCCAACCCGATGTTCAGCCTGATTCTACCGGGGCCTCTCACCGGGCCGTCGAGGACGGCGGGCCGTGGAGGCCCCACCCCCGGCCGGTAGGGTCTGGCGATGGGTCGGAAGGACATGGATCGCTGGCTCGGCGACGGCGGCATGCCGATCATCGGCCTGGTCGGCGGCGCGTTCACCGCTTATGGAGTGGACGGGGAGGACCTCGGCTGGGTGGCCGGGACGTTCACACCGGAGGAGCTCGCCTGCAATCCCCATGGGGTCACGCAGGCCGGGATCCACTCCCTGCTCCTCGACGCCGCCATGAACTTCGCCATCAATGCGGCCCTGTCCGGGCGGGACCGCACCAGGGGCACGTTGGAGATGAAGACCGAGACGATGCGACCTGCGGTGCGGGGCACCTCCTACGTCCTGCGGGGTGAGGTCGTGCGCATGGCGAAGCAGGTGGCCTACGGCGAAGCGAGGCTGCGGGACGAAGAAGGCGTACTGGTGAGCCGGGCCACCGGGACCTTTCTTCTGCATCGAGACGAGGATCCCCCCCACAGCTGAGCACGTTCCGGGCCCCCCTGTTCGGGTGTGCCAGGTCTGTTGTGGACCGACCGGTCGCAGCTTCGCGCACTGCTTTGCGTGCAGGACGGTGGCCCGACGTCTCAATCTGCCTCTGTGCCCGGTCCTTCCGGCCCATCAGTGCCCCGTGCCCGGCCCGCTCTACCGGGTCCTGCTGGCCTACAAGGAGTCACCGGTCGAGGAAGTTCGATCGCATTTCTCCCGGCGTGTCGGCGCTCTCTTCTCTGCCTTCTTCGCCGAGCACCTGGCGTGTGCGACGACCGCCATCGGCGGCGGCATCGACCTGGTCCTGCCGGTTCCTTCGTCTTCGCGTCGAGGGGCCGCCCCGCTGGAACGAGCAGAGGGACTGGCCCATGCGGCGGTCTCGGCGCTGGCACCCGAGGCGCGCTGGTTGCCGTCGGTGTTGCGGCGGGCGGGTGGAGACATCGGCCACATGCGCCCGAATGCAGGCGCGTTCGCCGTTCCGCCGTCCTTGCGCGCGGCCGTGCACGGCTCGCGGGCGCTCCTTCTCGACGACATCTACGTGAGCGGTTCCCGCGCCCAGAGTGCGGCCGCCGCGCTCCGCCTCTGTGGGGCGACGACGGTTCTCATCGTTCCCCTCGGCCGCGTCCTTCGTCCGGAGAAATTCAGTGCGCACGCCGCGTTTGCCGGTTCCGGGAGCGGTGCCGGCCACCGCACGCGGTGCGTGGTAGGTCAATTCGCAGCCGCCAAGGAGTAGCGCTGTCCGGTCAGTTCTTCGGAGCTTTCCCAAAGACGCCTGGCATCGGCCAGGTTCCGGGCTCGCTTGCTGGGTTGCACGATCCTGGGTGGTCCAAAGAGTTGAAAGGCATGGCTCGGCCCGATGAACTGGCCGGATTCCACGCCGGGGGCCGTGGCGGCGTAGAGGATGGGCAGAGCCCCGGTTGCGGTGGCCTGCCCGAAGTGCGTTCCGAAGGTCCCGGTTGCCCGGGCCCGGGCTCTTCCGTTGCCCAGGGCGGCGCCCGTGGCGAACAGATTGGAGCGGGTCCAGCCCGGGTGGGCCGCCACGGCGATGGTCGTCTCTCCGCTGGCCCGGAGACGTCGGTCCAGCTCCGCGGTGAACAGGAGATTCGCCAGCTTGGATGCCCCATAGTGTTGCCAGGTGTTGCGGATGGTGAGCCCGGCCACGTCATCGAACGCGATACGGCCGTAGCGGTGCATCTGCGAGCTCACCGTCACCACACGCGAGTGCCCAGACGTCAACAGTCGATCCAGTAGGAGCCCGGTCAGCACGAAATGCCCCAGGTGGTTCGTCGCCATCTGGAGTTCGAAGCCGTCCGCAGTCTGGCGGTAGGGGGTTCCCATGACGCCGGCGTTGTTGACGAGAAGGTCAAGCCGTGCGTGCTCGGCCAAGAATTGCTCCGCCGCACGGCGGACGGCCACCAGGTCCGAGAGGTCGAGAGCCAAGAGCTCGAGCGAGGAGTGGTCGAGATCATTCTCCAACTTGTCGGCGGCGCGTTGTGCCTTCTGGAGGTCGCGGCACGCCATGACGACGTGGGCTCCGTGATCCGCCAGGGCACGCGCCGTCTCGAACCCGATGCCGCTGTTCGCACCGGTGATGAGCGCGACCTTCCCGGTCAGGTCACCGATGTCGTCGACGCTCCACGCCTCTGGTGGCACCGGCTGGTCCGGGTCAGCCGTGGCCGATGTGGTCCACCGGAACGGTTCCCAATCGGCCGGCCTGGTAGTCCTCGAACGCCTGGATCAACTCGTCGCGCGTGTTCATGACGAATGGCCCGTGCGCGGCCACCGGCTCCCGGATGGGCTGACCTCCGAGGATCAGAACCTCCAACGCGGCGTGTCGTGCATCCTGACGCTGGTCGGCCCGCAGGTTGATGGTGTCCCCGGCTCCGTGGACGACCAACTGGCCAGAGTGGATTGGTCGGGCGTCCGCGCCAACCGCGCCGTCCCCGGCCAGGACGTAGAGCAGGGCGTTGAACCGACTGGGCCACGGGAGCACGAGCTCGGCGCCGGGCTGCAGGGTGGCGTGGACCAGTGAGATGGGCGTGTGTGTCGAACCGGGACCACGGTGGCCCGCGACGTCGCCGGCGATGATGCGCACCAGTACGCCGCCGTCGGGTGAGGTCAGGAGTACGACGTCTTCCGCTTCGAGATTCTGGTAGCGGGGATCAACCCACTTCTCCGCCGCCGGAAGGTTCACCCACAGCTGGACGCCGTGGAACAGCCCACCGGTGGCGATCAGCTGCTCGGGCGGGCGCTCAATGTGCAGAATGCCCGATCCGGCGGTCATCCACTGGGTGGAACCGTCGGCGATGAGTCCACCACCACCGATGGAGTCCTGGTGCTGGAACGTCCCGTCGATCATGTAGGTCACGGTCTCAAAGCCGCGGTGGGGGTGCCACGGAGTGCCCTTCGGCTCGCCGGGCGCGTACTCGACCTCGCCCATCTGATCCATGTGGATGAACGGATCGAGATCGGCCAGCGAGGCACCGGCAAAGGCTCGCCGGACCGGGAACCCCTCACCTTCGAATCCCGAGGGGGCGTCGGTGATGCTGTTCACCGTGCGCACCGGAGCTCCCGGCTCGGGCGTCGCAATGTGAGGGAGCGTCAAATTGTCGGGAACAGTTACTGCAGGCATGTCGAACTCCATAGGGCTAGTGCTGGCTCACAGCATTGGGTGCAACACCGGAACCAGCGGATCTGTTCCGGCATCACACCTGCGTCACCGGCATCACGCTGCGTCGAGCCGCGCTACTTGCTCGTCCGTGAGTGTGAGGTCGGCTGCGGCGGCGGAGGCGGTTGCCGTGGCGGGTCGGCTACTCCCGGGGATGGGGATCACCCGGGAGCCCTTCGCCAGCATCCAGGCCAGCGTGACCTGTTCAGGAGTCGTCCCGACTTCGGCCGCGACTTCGGCAAAGGCGGGGAATTCGAGTGCGATGCGATCTGCCTGACGGATGCCTCCCAGAGGGCTCCACGGGATGAAGGCCACGCCGATGCTCTCGCAGTGCTCCAGTTCACCTTCCGACGAGCGGAACCGGGGTGAGAATTCGTTCTGCACGCTGACCAGGCGCCCGCCCAGCACCTCTTGCGCCTCGTCGATCTGGGCCACGGTGGCGTTCGAGATGCCCGCCATCTGTATCTTCCCCGCGTCCAAGAGGTCGGCCAGGGCTCCGACGGATTCTGCGTAGGGGACGTCGGGATCCGGACGGTGATACTGGTACAGACCGATCGACTCCACGCCGAGTGCGATGAGCGACAGATCGCACGCCCGCTTGATGTAGCCGGGGTCGCCGTGCACGGTCCAGCTACCATCCCCGGGTCGCCTGTGCCCGCCCTTGGTGGCGACCAGGATGTGGTCGGTGGAGCGCCCGTACGTCGCCAGTGCCTTGGCGACGAGCCGCTCCCCGTGGCCGTGCTCCTCGGTATTCAACGCGTAGGCATCGGCGGTGTCGATGATCGTGACGCCGGCGTCCAGTGACGCGTGGATCGTGTTGATCGCCCGGGTCCGGTCGGGCCTGCCCTCTATGGACAAGGGCATCTCGCCCAACCCGACGGCACTGACCATCCGGTCACCGATCTGTCGTTCTTGCACCTGTATCTCCGTTTCCTGGCTTGATGTCGGACGCAACACTCTTCATCGTGACGCGAGAGGCGAAAGGCGAAAGGCTGCAGCTGCTCAGTGTGCGGTATAGCCGCCGTCGACGCCAAACCACGCGCCAGTGCAAAAACTGGCCGCATCCGATGCGAGGAACGCCACCACCTCGGCCACCTCCCACGCCTCTCCGAGTCGCCCCATCGGCGCGAGTGATGCCACGTAGTCTCTCGCCTCCGCCCCGCCCGGCCGCGAAAACGCCTGCTGGGACATCGGCGTGTCCATGTTGCCCGGACCGATGCAGTTCACCCGGATGCCCTGCTCGCCGTAGGCCAGCGCCGCGGCACGTGTGAGACCGAGAACCCCGTGCTTCGAGCTCGTGTACGCCGCAGCACCGGCGATGCCGGTGACCGAATGGATGGAGCCGATGTTGATGATCGAACCCCGCCCGGCCTCGAGCATGGGCGGGATCTCCGCTCGCATGCAGTAGAAGACCCCGTCGAGATTGATCGACAGAATCCGCCGCCAGTGCTCGACCGTCGTATCGGCAAACGGAATCCCCTCGCCGTCGACGACGCCGGCGCAGTTCACGGCCACGTCCAAACCCCCGAAGGCCTCGCGTGCGGCGGCAACCATCGCCTCGCACTCATCGGGTTGGGTGACGTCCATGTGGTAGGGCTCGGCGGCGTTGCCGACGTCCTTGGCGACCACGATGGCCCCTTCTTCGTTGCGGTCTGCCACGAGAACCTTCGCGCCACGTTCCGCCAAGAGCCGCACCGAGGCCTCGCCCATGCCCGATGCTCCGCCTGTCACGATGGCCACTCTGCCAGAGAGGTCCAATCTGCCCAACGTCGTCATGTGCGCTGCTTTCTGGCGTCCCGGGGTGAGTGATGCCCGACCCGAGTGTGTGTGCGGTCAACGCTAGTCCGGGGCCCTTCCGTACTGATGAGTGCCGCTCCCGGGCGTCGACTAGGCGGTCCCGGGCGGGCCGTGGCAACCTTCGACGCGTCGGCACAGAGCCGACCACCCACCAGCACGAAGGAGCAGATGATGTCGGACGCAGACGTACCTGAAGAAACTGAAGAAGAGGACGCGCTCGCCACCGCCGCACGACTCCTGGGGTTCCCTCTGGCGGTGACGCTGGGACCCGGGGAACCCGAAGTCGGCGCCGACTTCCTGCGGATCGGCCTGGAACACACATTCGGAGGTGTGTGGCAACGAAGTGGCCTCGATCTCCGTAGCCGTGCGCTGATCTCCGTCACGATCGCGGCGGTTCTCGGCACGCCCCAACCCCTGGGAGGACAGCTGAGGATCGCGCTCAACAGCGGCGTGACCAAGGAAGAAATCGTTGAGCTCTTCATCCACGTCCAGGCGTATGCAGGGGCGTCAAGAGCCGTCGAGGGTTACCAGATCGCGAAGGCGATATTCGCGGAGAGGGCCGGGTAGGTGCAGCGGTGGGGTAACCCTGCCGCCGCCCGACGTTGTCTTCACATCAGGGGGCGGCGTGCACCGCCAAATAGTCGGTGTCGAAGGTCGTGAACGACGTGGTCGCCATCAAGGTCTCGATGGGGATGTCCAACTGGTTGAACACGGCGAACGGCCGCTCGGCCTCAAATCGGTCGCTGTGGGCCTTGGACTCCCAGATCGAGGCGACATGGAAGCCCAGGTCGGAGCCTCCAGCGGCCTGCGCGATCAGGCCGTCGAGTGGGCCGTCCTTGGCCAGCAAATCCATTGCGTCGTTGAAGTGGTCGAGGGTTTGCGTGGTGCCGGTGGCGATGTGCACGTATGCCATGTCGGGATCTCCTTATGGTGATGGTTGGCACCACCCATGGTATGGAAATGCGAGGCCTTCGCCATCCGCCGAACGACTCATTGCCGCTACTCATCGACGACTACTCGCATCGATGGCGTGCCAGACCGCGATCTGGCTGCGGCTGGTGAAACCGAGCCGGCGCAAGATGTGTTGGACATGGTTCTGCGCCGTCCGTTCGGAGATGAAGAGCCTTGCCGCGATCTGTCTGTTGGTCAGCCCGTCGGCGCACAATGCAGCGACCTCGGCCTCGCGGGCGCTCAGTGGAGGGCTCGCCTCGGTTGCCGTGGCCGAGTCCCGGTCGCCTGAAGAGGATCCCAGGCGCGAACGGAGACGGGCGATCCGTACATGCATCGGAGCCATCGTCAGCCGCCGCGCAATTGGCTCGGCGAGTTCGAGTGAACTCCAGGCCAACTATCGCCGCGGCACGGAGCAACTCCCGCAACCCGGGGCTGAGTTGCTGGAGACGATGGCGGGTGACATCGACGACGCGTCGAGGTGTGAGGTCAGTGGCGAGATCGGAGGGCGCCACGTTGGCGAAGTGGTGGCTCAACTCGGTCACTAAGAAGGCGTTTCCCGAAGTCCGCTCGAGCACAGACGCCACGAGTGCCTCCGGCGATTCGACGCTGGCGTCGGTGAGTATCGCCTGCACGGCGTCCGCATCGAGGCCACCCAGCTCAATGACCGAGGTCCCCATCTCGGCCAACAAGCCATGGATGATTCGGGTCGACTCGTCGATGCCACCGAGGTCACGAACGGTCGCCACGATGAGCAACCCCGAACCACGCAGGTGCCGCACGATGTGGACGAGCAAGGCGAGTGAGTCGATGTCGGCGAGGTGGAGGTCGTCGAGGACGACGACGAGGCCGTTTGGCCGCGCCAGCCGGTAGGACGCTGGTGCGCAGCCTCGAAGATCACAAACCGCTCCGACGCCGTGCCGTCGTCAGCAGCGACTCTGGTAACTGCTTCAGGGCCGACGAGCAGCGACCAGAAGCTCTCCGAGACGGGGGCGGCCTCAGGGTGATCGAGGCCAAAGTCAACTGCTGCGGCGAACGCCCGCTGCCACAGCGAGTATGCCGGGGCGCTGTTCAGGTCAGGTGCCACCGCCCACGCCACAGGGATTCCGAGCGCGTCGGCCATTGTGGTGAGTTCCTCAGCCAGGCGAGTCTTGCCCACACCGGCCGGTCCGGTGCACAGCACGAACTCCCCATGTCCCGCCGCAGCGCGCTCCAGCAATCGCTCCAAACGTGCGAGCTCCATCGCCCGCCCCCGAAGCCGCCCACCCCGACCCGTGCCCCGCCCGCGCCAGCGACCCTCGTCGCGAAGGTCACCGTCGGCTTCGCCCGGATCAGCCACACTGGAAACGATAGGTCTCGGGGTGATGCCATGCGCCGTAGGCGAATCCTTCTCGCCGGGCATCTGGTGAGAGTCTCTACAGACGACAAGCACTGACCGCCGGCGGGAAGGGCCCGCTGGCAGCCCCAAGGAGGTGTGATGGAATTCGAAGGCAAGGTGGCGCTGGTGACCGGCGCCGGATCGGGCATTGGCCGGGCGGTCGCGTTACGCCTGTGCGGAGCGGGGGCTTCGGTTCTGGGC
>PMLV01000256.1:0-1244 GCA_003160635.1 Acidimicrobiaceae bacterium
GACGCGCCGAGGCACCGCCAAGTGGTTCGAGCGCAGATCGCGCTGATGTGCCACGCAGGGGAGTCGACGACAGCGATTTCAGAGGCGGTGGGCGTTTCTGTGCAGACCGTGTCGCACTGGCGCACTCGCTTGGCCCGACAGTGCGCGCGTCAAGCCCTATAAACACCTGCTGATCCAGATGCGCAGCGACGCCAACGACGACAGCGTCGACACCATCGCGCGCCTCACCGAGCTCGGGCGCAACTCCTACTCCTCGGCATTTCGCAGCCACACCGGCCAACGAACCGTTGCCCGGCACCGGCGAGCTCGCCACCACCGCCGAGTTGGTCGTCTCGCTGCTGGGTCCTTACTTCGAACCTAATACTTAAAGCTATTTAAGGGATGTTGTACTAGTTGCGATTGCCGCCGGCGAAGCCGAGGATCGACAACAGCGCCGAGAAGACGTTGTACAGATCGATGTAGACGCTCAGCGTCGCGCTGATGTAGTTCGTCTCGAGGCCCATCTTAACGCGTTGCAGATCGTGGACGATGAAGGCGGAGAAGATGCCGACCACCAGCACCGAGAGCGTGATCATCAGCGCGCTCGACTGCAGGAAGATATTGGCGATCATCGCGATCAGGACCATCACGGCGCCGATGAACAGGAACTTGCCCATCGCCGACAGGTCGCGCTTGATGATCGTCGACAAGGTGGCCATGCCGAGGAAGATGGCGCCGGTACCGGCAAATGCCGTCATGATCAGGCCGGCGCCGTTCGAAAACCCCAGCACGAAGCTGAGCAGGCGCGACAGCATCAGGCCCATGAAGAAGGTGAAGCCGAGCAGCACCGGAACGCCGGCTGCAGAGTTCTTCGTCTTCTCGATCGCGAAGATGAATGCGAATGCACCGCCGAGAAAGAGGATCGCACTGAGGCCGGCACCCATGGTCGCCAGCGCCCCGGTGGTGACACCGATCCAGGCGCCGAGCACGGTCGGCACCATCGACAGCGCGAGCAGCCAGTAGGTGTTGCGGAGCACGCGGTTGCGTTGCTCCACGCTTGCGACCGGGCCGGCGTAGCCCATGTCGATGGTTTGCGGGTTGGGATCCATGGGACCTCCGAGCGAAGTGACGAAGTCTGAGAGTGACGATGCGGATTCTAGTTCCAGGCCCCACATCGCGCCGCCGGGTTGACCCTGTGCAACTCGCGGAGCGCGAGGCAACCGGCGGCGAGGCCCACAAATGCGGGCTGCGGCGTCGATTGCAAG
>PMLV01000256.1:1265-10217 GCA_003160635.1 Acidimicrobiaceae bacterium
GCACTCGCCGACGGCACGGTCTTTCACGGCGCATCGATCGGATCCGAGGGTGAGACGACGGGCGAAGTCGTCTTCAACACGGCGCTGACCGGCTACCAGGAGATCCTGACCGACCCGAGTTACTGCCGGCAGATCGTCACGTTGACCTATCCGCACATCGGCAACTACGGCTCGAATCCGGAAGACGTCGAATCGGCGCATGTCTTCGCCGCCGGGCTCGTCGTCAAGGACCTGCCGCCGCTCGCCTCCAACTTTCGTAGCACCGGCTCGCTGCGGGACTACCTGCGCCGGGAGAAGACCGTCGCCATCGCCGGTATCGACACGCGCCGCCTGACGCGCCTCTTGCGCACCGGCGGCGCGCAGAACGGCTGCATCGTCGCCTTGCACAAGGACGAGGCGATGAGCAGGAGCGTCGCCGATGCGGCCGTGGCCAAGGCACGCTCGGCACCGTCGATGTCGGGGCTCGATCTGGCCAGGGTGGTGAGCGTAAAGAAGTCCTACGAGTGGACGCAAACCACTTGGGCGCTCGGCCAGGGCTACGGCGAGCAGCGCGAGGCGATCTGGCACGTCGTCGCCTACGACTTCGGCATCAAGTTCAACATCCTGCGCATGCTGGCGGCGCGAGGCTGCCGGATCACGGTCGTTCCGGCCGAGACGCCGGCCGCCGAGGCACTGGCGCTTCGGCCCGACGGCGTTTTTCTCGCCAACGGTCCCGGCGATCCCGAGCCTTGCGACTACGCGATCGAGGCGACACGCGAGTTCATCGCGCGCGGCTTGCCGACCTTCGGCATCTGCCTCGGCCACCAGATCATGGCGCTGGCCTGCGGCGCGCGAACCTACAAGATGAAGTTCGGCCACCACGGCGCAAACCACCCGGTCAAGGATCTCGACAGCGGCCGCGTCAGTATCACGAGCCAGAACCACGGCTTTGCCGTCGATCCGAAGTCGCTGCCGGCGACGCTCAGGCCGACGCACGTGTCGCTGTTCGACAGCACGTTGCAAGGGCTCGCGCATGTCGACAAGCCCGCGTTCTGCTTCCAGGGCCACCCGGAAGCTTCGCCCGGGCCGCACGACATCGGCTACCTATTCGATCGCTTCGTCGGCCTGATGCAAACGGCGCGCGACACGGCGCATGCCGGGCAGGGCGCGTGCGCCGGGGGCCTGCATGCCTAGGCGCAGCGACCTTCGCAGCATCCTCATCATCGGTGCCGGGCCGATCGTCATCGGCCAAGCCTGCGAATTCGACTATTCGGGCACCCAGGCCTGCCGGGTGCTGGCCGAAGAGGGCTACCGGGTCGTGCTGGCCAATTCCAACCCCGCCACCATCATGACGGACCCGGCCACGGCCGACCGTACCTACGTCGAACCATTGGACCCCGAGGTGCTGACGGCGATCATCGAGAAGGAGAGACCCGATGCGCTGCTGCCGACACTCGGCGGGCAGACGGCGCTGAACCTGACGATGAAGTTGGTCGAGCTCGGGGTGCTCGAACGCTACGGGGTCGAGGTGATCGGAGCCCGTCCCGAGGCGATCTCGACCGCAGAGGACCGCGACAAGTTCAAGGCCGCCATGCAGGAGATCGGGCTGGAGGTGCCACCGTCGGGCTTTGCGCACACCCTGGCGGAGGCGGAGGAGATCGCCGAGGAGATCGGGTACCCGATCATGGTGCGCCCGAGTTTCATCCTCGGCGGGTCCGGGACCGGGATCGCGCAGGACGCGGCGCACTTCACCCAATTGGCGGTGGAGGGCCTGGCCGCCAGCCCGGTTGGTCAGATCCTGGTCGAGCGGTCGATCGCGGGTTGGAAGGAGTACGAGCTCGAGGTCATGCGGGACGCCGCGGACAACTGCGTGGTCGTCTGCTCCATCGAGAACTTCGACCCCATGGGGGTGCACACGGGCGATTCCATCACCGTGGCACCCGCCCAGACGCTCACCGATGTCGAGTACCAGGGCATGCGCGACGACGCCTTCGCATGCCTGCGCCGGGTCGGGGTCGAGACGGGTGGGTCCAACGTGCAGTTCGCGGTGGACCCCCGCTCGGGTCGTCGTGTCATCATCGAGATGAACCCGCGCGTGTCGCGATCCTCGGCACTGGCCTCCAAGGCGACCGGGTTCCCGATCGCCAAGATCGCCGCCCGCCTCGCCGTCGGGTACCTCCTCGACGAGATACCGAACGACATCACGCGGGCCACTCCCGCCTCGTTCGAACCGACGATCGACTACGTGGTGACCAAGGTCCCGCGCTGGGCCTTCGAGAAGCTCCCCGGCACCGACGGCCGGTTGGGGACCCGGATGCAGTCGGTCGGCGAGGTGATGGCCATCGGGCGCACGTTCTGCGAGTCGCTGCAAAAGGCCCTGCGATCTCTCGAACAAGGGCGTGCCGGGCTCAACGCCGACCCGGGGGAGCTGTTCTACGACGAGTTGGACGATGACCAGTTACTGGCCAGCGTCGCCGTCGCCACGCCCGACCGCGTCTTCGAGCTGGAGGCGGCGCTCCGTCGTGGCATCCACCTCGACGACATCGTGGCCCGCACCGGCATCGATCCCTGGTTCGTCCGGCAGATCGAGAGGATCAGCGAAGAACGGCAGCGCATCGCGACAGCCGGCCAGCTCGACCGCGCCGGCTACCGGCGGGCCAAGCGCCTGGGCTTCTCCGACGACCAGTTGGCGTACCTGTTGCACACGAGCGCGCACGACGTCCGGCGCGAGCGCCTGGCCCTGGGCGTGCGGGCCACGTTCAAGACGGTCGACACCTGTGCAGCGGAGTTCGAAGCCTTCACGCCCTACCACTACTCGACCTACGAGGAAGAGGACGAGGTCCGGCCTTCGACCCGGGACCGGGTCATCATCCTCGGTTCGGGGCCCAACCGCATCGGGCAGGGAATCGAATTCGACTACTGCTGTGTCCACGCCTCCCTGTCGTTGCGGGACGCCGGGTACGAGACCGTCATGATCAATTGCAACCCCGAGACCGTCTCGACGGACTACGACACGTCGGATCGGCTCTACTTCGAACCGCTCACGGCGGAGGACGTGACCAACGTGCTCGAAGCCGAGCAGGGTGCGGGAGGGAGGATCGTCGGCGTCATCGTCGCCCTCGGCGGGCAGACCCCGCTCAAGCTGGCGGGGTCGTTGCCCCCGGACCTCGTGCTGGGAACCAGCCCGGAGTCCATCGACCTGGCCGAGGACCGGGAGCGCTGGAATGCGCTGTGCGGTTCGTTGCACATCCCCCAGCCGCCCGGTGGGACGGCGACGAGCACGGCGGAGGCGCTTTCCATCGCGGCCGGCGTCGGGTACCCGGTGCTGCTCCGGCCGAGCTACGTGCTGGGTGGGCGGGCGATGGAGATCGTCTACGACGACGACGCGGTCCGGCGCGTCATGCACACCCTCACCACCGGTGCCCTGGCGCGCGAGGGCGGGGTGACCGCCGAGCGCCCCGTGCTGGTCGACCGCTTCTTGGAGGACGCGGTGGAGGTGGACGTGGACGCGGTGCGCGACGAGGTGGGCGAGATCCTCATCGCAGGCGTGATGGAGCACGTGGAGGAGGCCGGTGTCCACTCCGGCGACTCGGCGTGCGCACTGCCGCCGCAGTCGCTCAGCGCGGACGTCCTGGCCGCCCTCGATCGCCATACCCGGTCCCTGGCCGACGCCCTCTCGGTCTGCGGTCTGATCAACGTCCAGTACGCGGTGAAGGACGGTCAGGTCTACGTCCTCGAGGCGAACCCCCGGGCGAGCCGGACCGTGCCCTTCGTGGCCAAGGCGACCGGTGTCCCGCTGGCCATGGTGGCGGCGCGGGTGATGGTCGGACAGACGCTGGCCCAGCTCAGGGAGGAGGGGCTGCTGCCCCGGAACGCCGTGGGCCAGGTACCGGCGCTCGACCACGTGAGCGTCAAAGAAGCGGTGCTGCCGTTCGACCGCTTTCCCGGCGTCGACACGCTGCTGGGCCCTGAGATGCGTTCCACGGGCGAGGTCATGGGCGTCGACAGCACGTTCGGCCTGGCCTTCGCCAAGAGCCAGATGGCGGCCGGGACCCGCCTGCCCGACTCGGGGACGGTGTTCCTCTCCCTGGCGGACCGGGACAAGCCGGCCGGCCTGGAGGTGGCCCGCTCCTTCAGCGCCATGGGGTTCTCGATCGCCGCCACCTTGGGCACGGCGGGCTACCTCCGCTCGCAGGGCGTCGCCGTCGACACGCTGGTCTCGAAGGTGGGAGAGGAGGGCGTGGCCTCCGACGCCGTGGAGCTCATCGCGCAGGGCAAGGTGCAACTCGTCGTGAACACGCCGCGGGGACTCGGACCGCGGGCCGACGGGCAGCACATCCGCATGGCCTCGGTGACGTACCACGTGCCCTGCCTGACGACGTTGGCGGCGGCCCGCGCCGCGGCGGGGGGCATGGCCGATGCGCGGGCGCACCCCCTGGTCGTGCGCGCCTTGCAGGACCTCCATCGCGGGCTCGGCGAGGCACGCTCGTGAACCTGGCGTCGCGAGCAGCGAGCCCATCGAGCGACGTCGCCACTGTGGTGGGCTCGGTCGGTCTGCCGAATCCGATCATGACGGCCTCGGGGACGTCCGGCCATGGGACCGAGCTCGCCGACTACGGCGACCTGTCCGCGCTCGGCGCCGTCGTCGTGAAGTCCGTCTCCGTCCGTCCCTGGGACGGCAATCCGGCTCCCCGGGTGCACGAGGTCGGCTCCGGCATGTTGAACAGCGTCGGCCTGCAGGGCCCCGGCCTGGAGGTGTGGCTCGCNNATGCTCGCCCGGGCGACGCACGGCGGTTCGGCCATCGTGGCGGTCGAGGTGAACGTGAGTTGTCCCAATGTGGACGATCGTTCGCGGATGTTCGCCCATTCCGAAACGGCAACGGCGCAGGTGGTGGCCGCCACGGAGTGCGGCCTGCCCAGGTGGGTCAAGCTCAGCCCGAACGTGCCCGACATCGCGGCGATTGCCGGTGCCGCGCTCGGGGCGGGCGCCGAGGCGCTCACCCTGACGAACACCCTCCTCGGGTTGGCTCTCGACATCGACACCGGTCGGCCGGTGCTCGGTGCCGGTGGGGGTGGGCTTTCGGGGGAGGGCCTCCATCCCGTGGCTGTGCGGGCGGTGTGGGAATGCCGTGCCGCCTTTCCCGACGCCGCCATCATCGGGGTCGGAGGGGTGGCGTCAGGTCCGGCTGCGATCGAGTTCTTGATGGCCGGCGCCGATGCCGTCCAGGTGGGGACCGCGACGTTCCGCGACCCTCGAGCACCCTGGAAGGTGCTGCGTGACGTCACACGATGGTGTCGCAAGAACGGGACGTCCGTGGACGCCTTGCGCGCGGGGGCCTGCTCGCGGCGTGCCATCACGGTGCCCGAGTGAAGTGCCCGAATGAAATGACCGGGTGAAAGGAGCCCAGATGGACGGGACGGCAAGCTTTGGAGCGCGCGTGACAGAGGCCGTCGGACGTCTCGGCCCACTCTGCGCCGGGATCGATCCCTCGGGTGCGCTGTTGGAGGCGTGGGGCCTGAGCGATGACGTCAAGGGGCTGCGCTCGTTCTGCCGGACCTGCGTCGAGGCCTTCGGCGGGGTGGTGCCGGTGGTCAAGCCGCAGGTGGCGTTCTTCGAGCGACACGGCTCCGCCGGGATGGCCGAGCTGGAACGGCTGCTGATCGAGGCGGCGGGGGCCGGGCTGCTCGTGCTGGCCGACGCCAAGCGCGGTGACATCGACACGACGGCGGCGGCGTACGCAGAGGCCTGGCTGGGGGAGGGGAGCACCCTGGCCGCGGATGCCGTGACGGCGCATCCGTATCTCGGGGTGGCCGCTCTGTCCCCCCTCGTCGCGGTGGCTGCCCGCACCGGTCGGGGGGTAATTGTGGTGACCCGGAGCTCAAATCCTGAAGGGCGCTCGTTGCAGGAGGCGGTGACCCGCTCCGGGACCTCGGTCGAGGACTCGATCCTGGCTCAGATCGCCGCCTGGAACGGCTCATCCGACGTGCCGACCGGAACGGTGGGTGCCGTGATCGGGGCGACCCTGGAGAGGACGGGTTTTCCATTAGGCCAGCTCGGAGGCATAATTCTGGCGCCCGGGCTCGGCGCGCAGGGGGCCCAACCCCACGATCTGGCGGCGCGATTCGAGGGGTGCGCGCCCGGAAGTGTGCTGGTCAGCACGTCGCGGGGCCTCCTCGCCGCGGGGCCCGATCCGGCGCATCTGCGCCGGGCCGCCACCGATCTGAGTGAGGAATTAGCGACCGTCCTGGGCTGAGTAGGACTTTTGGGCGTGAACAGCACCAAGAGAGGCGCTATGGTCTCGCCATGCCGCAACCTCCCGCCCTCACTCCCGAGCAGCGCGCTGCTGCACTTGAAAAGGCCGCCAGAGTTCGCCGTGAGCGGGCCGTGGTGAAAGAGAAGCTCAAGATGGGCAATCTCACGCTCGATCAATTGCTCACGCAGGCTGACTCCGACGAAACCGTAGGAAAGATGAAGGTGGTCTCGGTCCTCGAGTCCCTTCCCGGTCTCGGCAAGGTCAAGGCGCGCCGCCTCATGGAGACCGTCGGCATCAGTGACAGCCGCCGCCTGCAAGGGCTGGGCGCCAAGCAGCGCGAGTCGCTGCTCAAAGAGACTGCGCGCTGAGCCACTGATCTTCGTGCTCATCGGCCCCGGCGGGGCCGGAAAGGGCACGTTGGCGGCGGAGCTCGTCGCAGAGGATCCGACGCTCTGGTTGAGCCGGAGCTGGACCACCCGCCCCCCGCGGCCCGGTGAGCACGAGCGCAACTCCTACGAGTTCGTCGATCGCACCACGTTCACGGAGGCAGTGGAACGCGGTGAGTTCTTCGAGTGGGCCGAGTTCCTGGGCAACCTCATGGGGACACCGATTCCGCGGCCCCCGGAGGGAGCCGACGTCCTCCTCGAGATAGACGTGCAGGGGGCCGAGCAGGTCTTGGCCAAGCGCCCGGATGCCACCGTCATCTTGTTGCTGCCCCCGTCGGTCGAGGCCCAGGCGGCGCGGCTGGCGGCACGCGGCGACGACGAGGAGCATATTGCGCGACGGGTGGAAAAGGGCCGCCAGGAGGTCGAACGGGGGCGCCAGGTGGCCACGTACACCGTGGTCAATGACGACCTGCGTCAGGCCCGGGGTGAGCTGGCAGCTATAGTTGATCGGACCCGAACGGCCGCCCTGCGTGCCGCAACCCCGGAGGACACCTAATGGCCCAAGGCCGCCACACGCTCATGGATCCACCCATCGAGGATCTCTTGGACAAGGTGGATTCCAAGTTCACGCTGGTCGCCCTGGGCTCGGCCCGGGCCCGGCAGGTGAACTCCTACTACAACAGCCTCGGCGAGGGCCTGGGCAAGGTCGTGCCGCCGCAGGTGGCCTCCGTCTCGGGCAAGCCCGTTTCGATCGCCTTCGAGGAGATCGCCGCCGGCAAGGCGACCTACACCCGGCCCGACCCTGAGGAAGAGGCGGCTCTGGCCGCGGCCGAAGCGGATCTCGTCGCCGACGCGGTGTTGACCGAGGTCATCACCGAGGACGAGAGCGACGACGAGAGCGACGACGCGAGCGACGACGCTCTCGACTTCGAGACTGACGAGGGCGTGGACAGCCCCGTCGTCGTGGAAGCGGAGATCGAAGTCCTTGACGTCGGGGACGGGGACCCGACCGCAAGTTAGCCGTCGGGGCGCGGCGGATCGCTTCGATGGACGAAGACCTGACTCCCCCTCACGCCGCTCGCCCTCGTGTCGTGCTGGGTGTCTGCGGGGGCATAGCGGCCTACAAGGCCGTCGAGGTGTGCCGGCTGCTCGTGGACGCCGGCGTCCACGTGACCCCGGTGCTGACCACCGAGGCGAGCCGATTCGTCGGTGCGGTGACGTTTTCAGCGCTGGCTTCGGAGCCAGCGCAGAGCTCGCTGTGGGACGAGGACTCGCCCATCCCCCATACCCGCCTCGGGCAGAGCGCCGACCTGATCGTGGTGGTGCCGGCCACGGCCCACTTCCTGGCTCGCGCCGCCGCCGGGCTCGCCGACGACCTGCTGACGGCGACGCTCCTGGCCACACGGGCCCCCGTGCTGGTGTGCCCGGCCATGCACACCGAAATGTGGGAGCACCCTTCGGTGCGCGAGAACCTGGCCACCTTGGAGCGACGGGGCGTGGGGATCGTGCCGCCGGCGGTCGGGCATCTTGCCGGGGGCGACTCCGGGGAGGGCCGACTGGCCGATCCGGCGGTGATCGTCTCCCGTGCGCTGGCCGTCCTGGGAGCAGCTCCTCGTGACCTGGCCGGCCTGCGTGTGGTCGTGAGCGCCGGCGGCACCCGCGAGGCACTCGACCCCGTGCGCTTCCTGACCAACCGGTCCTCGGGGAAGCAGGGTCATGCGATGGCCGAGGCGGCGGCGCGCCGCGGCGCGCACGTGACCCTGGTCACCTCGTCGGGGCTGCCGTTGTCGAGCGACGTGCGTCCCGCCATCTCCCGGATCGACGTGGAGAGCGCGGCGGACATGGAGGCGGCCCTGATGGAGCCGGGCCGCGAGGCTGACGTCGTGATCATGGCGGCCGCCGTGGCCGACTTCCNNTCGCCGCCGAGACCAACGACGTCGTGGCGCGCGGTCGCAAGAAATTACGGCGCAAGGGAGTCGACATGCTGGTCGTCAACGACGTCAGCGCCCCCGGAGCCGGTTTTGACCATGACACCAACGCCGTCACGATCCTCGAGGCGGATGGCAGCACCACCGAGATCGCCCTGACCTCCAAGGATGCGGTCGCCAATGCGGTACTCGATAGGGTGATTGCCCACCAGACTGAGAATCGGAGCCCCTTGTGAAAACGACGTTCACCTCGGAATNNCAGCCGGGTGGCGTGTGAAACGCTCCTGACCACCGGTCTCGTCGTCGTGGCGGGGGAGGTCACCACGTCGACGTACGTCGACATTGCGGCCCTGGCGCGCGACACGGTGTGCGCGATCGGTTACGACAACGACGCCTACGGCTTCA
>PMLV01000256.1:10259-10381 GCA_003160635.1 Acidimicrobiaceae bacterium
GCTACGCCTGCGACGAGACGCCGGACCTCATGCCGCTCCCGATCTGGTTGGCGCACCGCCTGTCGGAGCGATTGGCCCAGGTGCGGCGGATCGGATCGGTGCCCTACCTGCGCCCCGACGGC
>PMLV01000252.1 GCA_003160635.1 Acidimicrobiaceae bacterium
CCCCGGCTGCCCGAGTGCAGCACGATCCAGACGCGGTCGCGCTCGTCCAGGCAGACCTCGACGAAGTGATTGCCACTCCCAAGGCTGCCGAACTGCGCGGCGATCGTCGTGAGCTGGCGCTCGGAGAGCTCCGATGCCGAGCCCGGCGGTAGCCCCAGGGCCTCGAGCGCCGGCGGGATGCTGGTCTCGCGACGCGCGTGGCCCTTTCCGACGCCCGCCGGGATCCGGTCGCGGAGCAAACCGTGGAGCGCATTGAGGTCGTCGGGCAGCTCGGCCGCCGTGAGGCCTGTCTCCGCCGCCACCATGCCGCAGCCGATGTCAACGCCCACCGCCGAGGGCAGGAGTGCATTCTTTGTGGCAACGACGCTGCCGACGGTTGCCCCCAGGCCGAAGTGTGCGTCCGCCATCAGGCAAACGGGTCCGGCCAGGATCGGCAGACGCGAGGTCCGCAAAGCCTGCTCGAGCGCGTTGTCGTCGAGCTCGCTGGCCCATGAGGTCAAGTTCGGGTTTATCTGGTTCGGCATCGTCTTCTTCCCGTCTCTGTGGACACTGCGGCAACTAAATTGTGCGCCAGATGGGGCCGTATGACCGACCAAGGGAGAGCCGGTGGAGAGTGTCGAACTCTCGCGCTCCCGCGTACGAAGCGGGCGCTCAGCCACCCGAGCATCACCGGCGAAGTACCCCCGACACGATTCGAACGTGCACACGCTGGGTTTGGGCCAGCTGCCTCTTCCGTTTGGGCTACAGGGGCCAGATGGTTGGGGCCCCGGGTGCTGACCCCGACGCGGATGGTTGATAAGACCGTCCTGGGCTACCGGCCCGGCCCCAGTCGCAGCGCTCCGTACTGACCGGAGATCTTCGGGCGTATGAGACCCGTGAGGTCACCATCCCTCCCCGCTGCGTTGCGTTGCGGGTCGTCAGACCCAGGGTGAATGAGGAGAATCGAACTCCCTGCGAGGTGGGCCACGGCCACCTGCCTCTCCATCCGGCTCCATCCACCAGGGCGGGGCAGTTTTCGCCCCAGTGCATCCGGGAGGTGCTGACCTCCGGCTTCCACGGTGTGAACGTGGCGCTCTGCCGTTGAGCTACGGATGCGTCGAGTGCCGGTCGGACGCCGGGAACGTACCCACGGCATCACCAGCGCTCGGTCGGCCCGCCTCGTGTCGAACGAGGCCTTCCGCTGTATCAGAGCGGCGTCGTCACCGGCTGACTCCGGGCCGTGCATATTCAGGTGGACACAGGGCGTTTCGGAAGCCCGACCTCCGGCGTGTCGTGCCGACGCTCTGCCTCTGAGCTATGTGTCCGAAGTGGTCATGGGTGGTTTCGATCCACCGCCTCGCGCGTTTCAGGCGCGCGCTCTCCCAACTGAGCTACACGACCATGGGGCCGGCCCCGGGACTCGAACCCGGATCGACTGGGTTACAAAGCCAGTGCCCATCCCATTGGGCCCGGCCGGCATTGCTCGAGCGGCTGATCACGCCGCGTCGTCCGGGGGCGCTCCTTCATCGGCGTCCACCAGGCGTAGCCGCCGCATGTCAGGGTCCCGCATAGCCGCTACCGCGGGTAATTCCGTCGTGTCGTCTGTCGCTGCCTTCGTAATGTTCTCGGGAACGACGAGCTTCAGCCGGTTGTGTCGCATGGAATGCACCTCCTTTCAGATGGTTCGGGAGGAAGGCGTCGAACCCTCATCTCAAGGCTCAAAACCTTGCGTCCTGCCGTTGAACGACTCCCGAGCGGATAGTTGATGGAAGGGTCAATGGGTACCGCCCCCATTACTCGTGGGTGAAAGCCACGCGTGTATCTGTCAACACCTTGACCCCGTAGAGCAGTAGGCGGGTCCTGACCCCGCGGCCTTCTCGTTGGCAACGAGACACTCTTCCACTGAGCTACTACTGCGATGGAGGCACCGGCTGGATTCTCACCAGCGTGGCCCGGGTTGCAATCGGGTACCTAAATCCTCGGTCACGGTGCCAGGGCTGCGGAGGAGGGCATCGAACCCCCGACGACGGTGGTTAACGGCCACCCGCTCTTCCGCTGAGCTACTCCGCACTGCATGGGGCAGACCGCTCGGTCTGCCCCCGTGCCGCCACGGGGTACCGACCCCCGGCTTCCGGGCTGAGAACCCGGCGGACTGCCTTTATCCGATGGCGGCTTGGTGACGCAGGTCGGTTTCGATCCGACATCCTCCGAGGTGAAGGCCCGGCGTGCTCCCGTTGCACCACTGCGCCAGAGCGGAAGGTAGAGGTGTCGAACCCCCACGGCAGAACCGTGTCACTGTTTTCGAAACAGGGTGCCCCCAGCCAACGAGGCATACCTTCCCAGGCGGAGGGGCAGCGGATCGAACGCCGGCGAGGTCGCCCTCGGCCATCGCTTAGCAAGCGAGCACCTTCCCTCTCGGTCAACCCTCCAATGCAGAAAGTCGGCATCGTCACACTCGTGCCGACAGCGCCCCCGGCCCGATTCGAACGAGCACTCTCCGGTGTAGGAGACCGTTGCGCGTCCAGTCGCGCCACGGGGGCAATGGGACCGCAATCGGCCCAGAGCCGCCACCCGGAGCCGACCCGGGGACCTCAGCCGTACCGGGGCTGCGCTCTTCCCACTGAGCTATGGCGGCGTGGCCTCGTCGACTGGACTCGAACCAGCGGCCTCTGCCTTCGGAGGGCAGCGCTCTTGTCCGTCTGAGCTACGACGAGATGGCACCCCGGCCAGGACTCGAACCCGGAACTGGAGATTCGTAGTCTCCTATGATCATCCGTTTCACCACCAGGGCTTGGCGCCACAGACGGGTTTCGATCCCGTTGCCTCCGCCGTGACAAGGCGGCGCTCTCCCGATTGAGCTACTGCGGCACGATGAGGCATTGACCGGGCCTCTCCGATGAGCTCGGGAAGATGGGTTCGAACCACCGTCTCTCGGTCCAGAGCCGAGCGTCCATGCCACTGGACCACTCCCGAATGCTGCGGTGCGACCACCGCTTGTCTGGTTGAACGGACTCGAACCGCCGACCCCCCGGTCCCGAACCGGGTGCTCTGTCCAAACTGAGCTACAACCAGGTGTTTGCGACCGGATGATCCCAGCCCGGTGCGCCTCGAGGGGCTCGAACCCTCGACGACATGGATTAAGAGTCCATCGCTCTACCAACTGAGCTAGAGGCGCCTGGTGCGGGCGGAGAGGGTCGAACTCTCACGGGCGTGAGCCCACCGGATTCTGAGTCCAGCGCGTCTTCCATTTCCGCCACGCCCGCGTTGTGGACCCAGCCGGGCTCGAACCGGCACGCGTCTCGCTGCAAACGAGGTGCACTGCCACTCGTGCTCTGGGCCCAGGGTCCCGGTGGGTCGAATCGAACGACCGCAGGCACAATGCCACGCGGTTTACAGCCGCGCTCCTCTAACCAGCAGAGGTCACCGGGGCGGGATCGGTCGGTGTGGCCGCGTCAATGGACGCGGTCCCGATCCCCAATCTGGCGTACTATTTAGTTGTCAATGTGCGGTGTTTAGTTGCCTATTTAGGCAAATAGGGCAAGGCTTCGCCCAGCAGGGGTGGCAGGAGTCGAACCCACGTCCGCCGGGTTGGAGCCGGCTGTCCGTACCGCTGGACTACACCCCTTCGAGTGATTGATGTATTGGTTGGTGCGTTCGGCCCAGGAATACAAAAGAGCCGCCCCCTTTCGGAAGCGGCTCCTCAACGAACTGGACGTCTATTGGTCCTAGTTATGCCCTTGAGGGCACCGCCTGGGGTAGGTCTCGACCCAACCGAACGATTGCACGTTCAATTGCTGGGCCATGACGCGCCCGCGCGACGTCAAAAGGCCTTTGAGGCCTTCTGAGTGCCGGTGTATCCGGCAACTTTCCGCGTAGACGTACTTCATGGTGGAAATGATACATCCATCGGGGGATGCGTGGAAACACTTTCACAAATTCGTCGAGTTATATCGTTCTTCATTTACATATCTGCGTGAGTTCGCGTTGTTATATCCCGAAGCGCGACAAACCTGCGGCTCCGGTTGCGTCACGGGACACGGACCCCTTATCGAGACGCCGCCGTCCGGTCGCCATTTGCCGCTATCGCCCCTCCGTTGGAAGCATGATGGTGTTGTGAACATTCCACCGCTACCGCCCGGGACGATTCTTCTGGTTGAAGTTGGTTCAACAGCCCATGGCACCGGCTGCCCGGAGGCGAGGACCAGGACGAGACAGCGATCGTTGTCGAGAGCCCCGAGCAAGTTCTCGGGCTCGATCCAAGCGGTCCGGCAACGATCATGCGGCGCACGCAACCGGAAGGAGTGAGTCGGGTCCCGGAGACATCGACAGAACGCTTCACCCGCTGCGTCGGTTTCTCTACTTGGCTGCCTCGGGCAACCCGTCCGTGCTCATGTCGTTGTGGGCGCCCGTCCTCGAGGCGGCTCCCGAAGGTCTCGAGTTGCAGGGCTTGGGCGATCTCTTCGTCGGGCGCCACGTCATCCCTCGCTACCGCGGCTACATGGAATCACAGGCGACACGTCTGCTGGGCATAGGTAGAGCCCGACACGGCCGAAGGGGAGGAGCCCCGCGGGAGCACCTGAATGCCGCCGTCGGCTATGACACGAAATACGCCATGCACTGCGCCCGACTGGGCTTCCAGGGACTGGAGTTGCTTCGATCGGGTCGCATCAACTTGCCGATACAGGGTGAGCCGGCCGATTGGCTACTTGCTGTCCGACGGGGTGAGGTCACCTTCGAGGAATGGTGGAGTCGGGCGCTCGAACTCGATGCCGAGTTGGAGGCAATGGCAGAAGACGACTCGATTCCGCCGGGGCCAGATCGGGGGGCCATCGAGGCATGGTCCGTCCGAACACATCTCGCCCATTGGCAACGAGATTCCGGGTCGTGAGATCCCGGCCACAAGGACTCACGAATCCGTCAGCTGTGCGAGCGAAGGGCAACCGTTGTTGGCCACGCCAATCAGGACGATGAGGGAGTCGCCACTGCCCACGGCGGGGTCGAGTGGTAGGCCTCTACCACCGAGGCCGTCCTCGATAATATGAGTGGCCACTCTGGGGCGTCAGCGGGCTGATCGTCGCGGTCACATGTCCCATATAGTTGTGTGACCGTTGGGCCATTACTCGGCTGCCATTGTGCGCGCTTGCGTACCGTTCGTAGGAGAATGGGTCACAGCCGCAGGACGGGGAGATTACGCAAAAGCGTCCAGCAACCTGTGCGCGTCATGGCCGCGAAGTCGATCATCGCCGGGCTCCTTGCTGTCCTTGCAGTATTCCTCTTTGAAGGGACGGCTAGCGCCGCTAAACCGAACGATGCCTTGCAGCTTTCCAAAGCAAAGAAGTCCTCTTGGTGTTGGCCGATATGCCGAAGGGCTGGACCTCTTCCAAGTCCTCGAACAACAACTCACCATTTCCTGGAGCGGCGCAACTAGCATCTTGCATCGGGGTTCCGACCAGTGTCATTACGTACAACGCACCGTCAGTCAGCAGCCCGGACTTTAATAGCAAGGATCAACTTCTTTCAGTCGGCGATAGCGTGCAGGTCTACCAGTCGTCCAAAGCGGCCCAAGCCGACTTCTCATCGCTTGCAAACGCAAAGACGCCGAGTTGTATGACTGCGGACTTGAACGGCCCCGGGAAGGCCGAGTTCGACGCGCAGATTGGCGGTGGTACCGGTGTCGGAAACGTCACGGTGACGCGGACGCCTGCGTCCGACTATGCGCCCCACTCAACGAACTTTACGATGTTCCTTCCCATCACGACGAAGGGTGTGACGATCAACGTTGAGCTTATCTTGGTGGATTATGTCAAGGGGAGAGAGGAACAAACCGTCGCACTCAGTGCATTCCGGTCAACCTTTCCGACGTTACTGGCGCGGCATCTGACGACAGTGGCCTACAGGCGCATCTAGGCCGGAGGCGCAAGCGGAGGCTGGCCGATTTCCTTTCCGCCGATAGTCAGCTCAGCGGCTCGCGTGACCTGACCGGCACCACTGCGAAAGTTCTTTGCATTTATCAAGTGTCGAGCGCGAGCCTCTTCGCAACGGTGGCCAACCGACACGTCGGGTCAGTCACCGGTTCGCTATCCGGGATACGGCAACCTTCCGTGCCTTGTCGAAGAAGCTGACCATGTCTTTCGCAATCTGTCGAAGGCTGGGGTCAAGCGACCTCGAGCCAACCTGGACGAACATGTGTTCCATGTTCTGGACCAAGACAAGTTGTGTTTGATCACCTACGGCCTTGAGGTCCCTATAGAGCTCGATGGATTGCGACTTGAGGACGATCGTGTCGTCGGCGCCCTGAACAAGAAGGATGGGCGGCGAGTTCGGGACAACGAAATGCGTGGGGCTCGCAAGAACCAGATCTCGGTAGTCACTCTTGCCGAAGACTTGCTGAATTACGGAGGGAGAAAACCCCGACGCGCGCTCGGTGAGGTTCGCTGGGCCGAACATGTCAGCTACCGCAAGCACGTTGCTCGATTCCGTCGGATACGGTCCGACATCGAATACAGAGTGCGAACCCGTGAGAGCGGCGAGCGCAACAAGCTGTCCTCCGACACTGGTGCCGAACGCGAATATCTCCTTTGCGTTCAGGCCGTACTTGGGGGCCTTGGCACGCAGATATCTTATTGCGCACTTGACATCTTCGATCTGGGTGGGAAACCGAAACTGGGGAGCTAATCGGTAGTTCACACTAGCGACGGCGTAGCCAGCCGAAGCCAGTGTGTCAAGGAGTACCGGGTTGAGGTCCGACTTGTCGCCTCCGGTCATACCTCCGCCGTGGACGTACAGTGCGATGGGGAGTGGGCGAGTGACAGGGGCGCGCGGGATGTAGAGATCCAGACTTTGCGAATGGCAGTAAGTCAGATTTCGATCGGCGGTGCCAAGCCTAAACGGCACGGTGTGTGGCGCGGTGCTGCACCCAGCCAGCAACGCTGCTATGAGCAGCACGGCAAGAACCACCATTCGCCTGATCACCCGTATCAGTCTCGGGCGGGCCGCCGAGTGCCGCTAGGGCCCTTAGTCACTGGTGTTACATAGGCACCGCTGCCCGGGTGGCTGAACGCCGGGACAATAGCGAATTCGTCGGTTCGCCGTGCAAACGCCACATAGGTGCCGGCCAACATGTGTGCCTCAGATACGTCCAAGAACGGCCGACGGCTCGTCCGGGTCCACGTCTGAACGCCGAACGCAGGGCAGAGACGTCGGAATTGGACGCCGAAGGGGCTTTAGGCCCTAGTGAACCCCCGAACCACGGTGAATGCTCAGTGTATGGCGGTGAAGCCAACTGGATTCCCGGAGGTCGATGCGCTCTACAAGGTGCGCAAAGGCAACGTCGATCTTGTCGATGTTCCTGAGTTCGGATTTGTAATGGTAGATGGCGCAGGTGCACCAGATGGCCAGGCGTTTGCTGATGCGATACAAGCCCTCTACTCGGTGAGTTACGGGGCACACTTCGCACTCAAGAAGACGCAGGGTGAAGCTCCCCCGGTGATGGCTCTCGAGGCGTTGTGGTGGGTTGAGGGGTCTACCGCGGAGGAGGTCATGCGGCGCATTGCAGCGGGACAAGCAAGCATGGATTCATCTGATCGAGCTGACTGGCGGTGGCGGGTGATGATTGCGCAGCTCCCGCCTCTTGAAAGAACGATCATTCAGGAGGAAATCATCAAGGCGAGGGCGAAGAAAGGCATCCAAGCCTTGGACCTAGTGAGATTTGAGCGATGGGCCGAGGGACCGAGTGCGCAGATTCTGCACGTGGGGCCCTATGCCACCGAGCAACTCAGCGTCATCGCCCTTCACAAGGCCATAGCCGAGAGCGGACTCCGACCGAGGGGCCGACACCATGAGATCTATTTGGGTGACCCTCAGAAGTCGGCACCTGAGAAACTGCGCACGATCCTTCGCCAGCCCGTTGAACCCGCACCTTGAGTCCACCAGGTCGTGGCGTGCCCCAATCAACTCCCAGGGTGTTCCCGAACCCCGGGAGCGCCCGCTCCGCACCGGGAACAGACGGCACCCGACCTACGTATAGGCCTTGCGGTCGTCGCTAAACGTCCCGATGTGCTTCGGTCAGCAGTCCTGCGTGGCGGGCTGTGACCTGATTATGACCAGATTGGGACCGCCCACGGACGCCCGGGCCAAGACCGCAGGTTGTGGATCAGGCGGCGACGACCTTCTCGGTGGGGTCGCACTGCATCAGTTTGGACAGGGTGCCTCCCATGATCTTTGCCTTGTCCACCTCGGCCAGCGGCTCGATCTCCTCCAGGAATGACAGAGGTTCGGCGAGCCCTTCCGGGTGGGGGTAGTCCGAGCCGAATACCACGTTGTCCGTTCCGACCAGGTCGACGATGTTAAGTACGTCTTCTTCAAAGAAGGGGTGAATGATGACGGACCGATGGAAGGTCTTCATCGGATCCTCGTCGAATCCGCGTGGGCTGCGATCGTAGAGTTTCTGGAATTGCTTGAGAGCGGTCGGAACCCACTGGCTGCCGTTTTCGACCGGCATGAAGCGAATGTCGGGGAACCGGGTCGCCAAGCCGTGGCCGATGATCGAATAGATCGTGTCTCGGATGTTGCGGTACTCGCTATCCACTAGCTGGGAGAACATGCTCTTCGCAGTGAACGCGCTGAACTCGGAAAGACTGCCGTCCCATTCGTTGATGTAGCGCTGAGCCCCGTCGTCGGAGGAATGCATGCCTACCAACACGCCGGACTCTTGCACCAGCTTCCAGAACGGGTCGAACTCCGGCAGGGCGAGCGAGCGGCGGCGGCCACCGAAGTCGGGCACGGGAGCGGGTCGGATCAGTATCGCTCGTGCGCCGCGCTCGACAACGTAGTCGAGTTCCCGGATCGCCTCCTTGAGGATCGACAGATTGATCACCGGCGTGGCGAAGATGCGGTTCTCGAAGTTGAAGGTCCAGTGCTCGTGCATCCACTCGTTCAGTGCATGCACCACGACGGCCGTCGCGATCGGATCGTCAGCTAGGCGCTCCTCGAGCAGGCTGGCCAGAGTGGGCCACATCATTGCTCGGTCGACGCGCAACTCATCCATCAGCATGATCCGCTCTTCAGGATTGAAGAATGCCGGCGGCGACTCGATGTATCTGGGCGGCATGCCCGGCAGGCGTGGTTCGCTCTTCGATTTGGTGTCAAGGCCCACCGTGGTTCCGACAGAGTGTTTCGAAGAGGGATTCTTTATCCGGAACTCCAATTCCTGGGCTCCGGGAGGGGCCACCTTGTTGAACGTCGGGTTCGGAATGTAGTTACTGATCACATTTCGCAGGGCAATCTTCGTCCGCCCGTTCACCTGTACGTATTTCACGAGACCGGCGTACTCTGCCGGAAGGTACTTGGTGAACGCATCTGTGGTCTCGTACATGTGATTGTCGGCATCGAACACCGGGTAGTTCACACTGAGCGGCATGGGGATCCTCCTCTGACTGGACTTCCGGACGTCGACGAGCCGAACACAATCACCCGCACGTCCATTGGTCAAGAATGTACTGCGCGATCGAGCTAGTGCGAATCGAATCCAACGATGGCAAGAAGGCCCAGCGGGTGACCAGCCAAAGCAGCTGGAGTCAACCCGCCCTGGCTTTTGGGGCGGGCTGCCTGACCAGGGATTATCCACCAAATACTCGACCTCGCCTCCCGGATGGATCTCGCTGAGATCGACAAAGGCGCGTCGCAGCGGGAGCCTGATCGGCTTCAGCCCAATCGAGTCGGACGAGTCATCTCTGAACATTCCCGCCCGGTCCCAGTGCGCTCAATAGGCCTATTCCCATTTGGCCATTCAGTGATCGAAATCGGGCGCGCACCGCCGTGGTCGCGTGTTTTGACGCCGTCGGAGACGATGATTCGCTCACCGCACAACCGAAGATGGCAAGGTGTACGCCATGCGAAGACTCGTCACAGGGGTGGATGCTGTCGGACGCTCGTGCGTTGTAGAGGAGACAGAGTTCTCCATCCCGGTGCGTGGCGAGCTCATCTACCGGACCAATACGTCCCCACCCCCTGTTCGGCCACCAGGGAGGGGCGCCGATCTGGACTTGGACGTCCCACCAGGATTCGTGCGATGGACCTTCGTCCATTTCGAACCCGGACAACGAGCGGATATGCACCACACCGACACCATCGACCTCGACACGATCATCTTCGGCAGCATCGACCTTGTCCTCGATGATGGTCCACACCACTTGGAAGCTGGCGACTGTGTCGTCGTAACGGGAGTCGACCACGAATGGCTGGCCGGTCCAGAAGGTTGCTCTTGGTCGGTCGTGATGATCGGTTCACCACCACTGGGATGAGTGACGATCCGACTTGCATGAGCATGATCAATGGAACATTTGCTGGGCGAGCCACATTTCAAGGTCGCTCGCCCAGCGATCGGCGAGCGATGTTCCGACGGCGATCTGAAGACCGTGGGGAGCTCCGGCATACACACGAAGGTCAGTGGGCACACCGGCCTGGCTGAGTCGAGTCGCGTAGTCGATCACTTCGTCGCGGAAGCCGTCCACGGTGCCGACCGCGAGGTAGGACGGCGGTAGTCCCGAAAGATCGGTCGCTCGGGCCGGCGCAGCGACATAGGGAAGATCAGCAGAGCCGTAGAGAGATCCGAGGTAGGCGCGCCATCCGAACTCATTGTCCGCTTTGCTCCAAATGGGCAGGCCGTCTTGCTGACTCGACGGCGTGCATTGACGGTCGTCGATCATTGGGCATTCAAGAGCTTGGAAGGCGAGACTGAACTCGCCCCGGTCGCGGACGAGAAGCGAGAGCCCTGCGGCCAGTCCGCCAGGCGCTTATCCCGTTCACTCCGATCCGAGCGTTGTCCACCCCGAGTTCGTCGGCGTGCTGGTGTAACCACCTCAGGCCGGCGTAGCAGTCCTCGAGAGGCCCGGGAAAGGGCGTCTCGGGTGCCAGACGGTAGTCCACCGAGACGTAGACGCAGGGACGCGAGGAGATCCACTGGTAGACGCGGGGGCTGCTTATGGCATGGGTACCCCGGATGTAGCCGCCACCATGGATGTAGTAGACGCACGGGAGTCTTCCGCCGAGGCCCCTTGGGCGGTAGGACTGAACCTGCAGACCAGTCGTCTCGTCGATGACGTGGTCGCGCATCTCAACCGCGTCAAACACCGGCACCGGCGGATAGGGCGTTGCCCGAACGGCCGCAAGATTCTCTGCATCGAGGGGAAGACGGACAAAGGCCTCTATCGCAGAGCGCACATCAGGGTGAAGCGATTCAAGCATGGACTCAACAGTAGTGATTCCTGCCTCTTGCGCAGATCGTTACGAGATACAGGGCCTCTCTATGACGCTCCAGCGGGGCCGCTGTCCCAGTTGTCATCATGGTGCGCAGCAACCGAAGCACTCTGCACCTTGGCCGAGAGGTTGTCCCGCACCGGAGGTCTGTTGCTCTTACCCGACTTGGTCGTAGATCTCGACCGCACGAATCAGGTCCTCGGTGGAGAACTCCAATCCGCTCGGCGTTCGGCGGGGCTGCATATCGTGAGAAATAAAGAAGCTGGACACTCTCTGGAGGCAATTCTGCTCGCCGGTTATGCAGATAGTCTCCAGCTTGATCGTGACCGACTTGCAGCACGGATTCTGGCGTCGGAAGTCACTGAGCAGTTTTTCAAGATCCACGGTCATCGTGTCAATAGCCTAGGGCGCTGTTGAACAAGGGTC
>PMLV01000241.1 GCA_003160635.1 Acidimicrobiaceae bacterium
CTCGCGCTGGCCGCGCCCGATGGGGGTCATGGCGTCGATGGCCTTGATCCCGGTCTGCAGGGGCTGGGCGACGGGCTGGCGCCCAACGATCCCCGGTGCCTGGACTTCCATGCGGCGCGACTCGGTGCTGTTGACCGGGCCCTTCCCGTCGATCGGCTCACCCAGCGCGTTGACCACACGCCCCAAGAGGGCGTCGCCCACCGGCACGGTCTGGATCCGACCGGTGGCCTTGACCGTCTGCTCCTCTTCCAGGTTGTCCACCTCGCCCAGGACAACGGCACCGATCGTGTCCTCGTCCAGGTTGAGGGCCAACCCCAGCGTGCCGTCCTCGAACTCGAGCAACTCGTTCACCGCGGCACCGGGTAGGCCCGACACGCGGGCGATGCCGTCGCCAACTTCTACGATCCGACCGATCTGCTCCGTCCCGACTGCCGGCGTGTACTCGGCCACGTTGCGCTGCAATGCTTGCGTGATCTCACTGGCATCGATCGTCAGTTCTGCCATCAACCTGCTCCCTTTGTCTGTGTCGTTCCGCTCACCCGCACCGCTCCGGTGTGGAATCCCTTGTCGTCCCAACCCCCGGGCATCAGGTGCTCGCGCAGTGCATCGATGCGCCCGCGGGCACTGGCATCGACCTGGAGATCGCCGATCTGTATGACGGCGCCGCTCAGCAACGCCTCGTCGATGATGACCTGGAGCTCGACGGGCGCTCCGGCCAGCCCGGTCAGCGAGTCGGAGAGTGTGGTCCGCTGGGCGTCCTCAATCGGTGCCGCCGACCGCACCCGCGCAATACGCCAGCCGCGCGCCTGGGCGGTCTGCTCGACCAACCAATCCAATGTGCCGACGATGTCGCGCGACCGGCCTCCGGCCACGACGTAGCGCACCAGTGCGGCGGTGCTCGGCTGCACCTTGCCTTCGAGCAGTTGGCTGACCAGTCCCTGCCGGGCCTCGACCGCCAGGTCGCGGTCGACCAGGGCAGCCCGCAAGGCGGGCGTGGATGCCACGATCCGCGAGAAACGGAAGAGATCGTCCTCCAGCGACTCCAACTCGGCCGGCGAGAGGTCCTCGTCGATCGCGGTGGCGTACCCCCCGACGCGCTGGCGCGACTGCAGGAGGCTGAGCGGCGTCTCCACGTACTCCTGTCCTTCCGCGGCGTGGCGGACGCGCGCAGCGACCCAGGTCACTGCGGCCGGCACATCAGGTGCTCTGACGACGGAGCAGGCAAAGGCGGCCAAGCGGCGGGCCGGCTCGGACACCTTGCCCTCGAGGAGGTCGAGCATGACGGCGCGTCGGGCGGGGCCGCGCACGGTCGTATCGGTCAGCGCGGCGCGCAGCGTGGCATTGGCATTCACCAGTTGCTCGATCGCTTCAAGGTCGCCGGCCAGCCCGCTGAGAGCGTCGGCCCCAGCGTGTTCGAGAATGGCGGCGGCGTAACCCTGGAGAACTGGATTCACTGACGCGCCCCGGAACTGGCGGCTGCGCCACCGGCGGCGTCGGCGCGCAGGGCGCGCACGGCCTCGTCGATCAGATCGCGGTGGGCCTCGGCGTCGACCTCGCGCCCGATCACCCGCTCGACCACGTCCATCACGATCTGGCCCATGCGATTGGCGGCCTCGTCCACGGCACGCTGCCGAGCGAGTCCAACCTCGGTCTCGGCGTTGCCCACGATCCGCTCGTACTCATTCTGCGCGTTGGCCTGCGCCTCGGTGCGCACCTGCTCGGCCGTGCGATTGGCCTGAGCGACGATCTCACGCGCCTGCTGCCGAGCCTCTTCGAGCGCGGTCCGGCGGTCGGCGTCGGCCGCCGTCGCGTCGGCCTTCGCCTCGTCGGCCGCGGCCAACTGGCTGGCGATCACCGCGGCCCGATCGTCGAGCGCCTTCTTCAAGATGGGCAGCACGTACTTGGCGATGACGCCGAGGACGATGAGGAACGCGACCAACTCGACGATGAAGGTCGCGTTGGGAATGAGGAAATTGCTGTCTGCAATGAACATATCTATCTCAGTCTTTGCCTTTGGTCGACGGACCCACCCGGGCCCCGGTTGGGCAAAACCATGCCGTGTGTCCCGGCCGACTTACTTCTTGTAGAGCGAGAAGATGAAGAGAGCCGTGAAAGCCAGGTTGATGAAGTACATCGCCTCCACCAGGCCGACCGTCAAGAACATGATGGTGAAGAGTCGTCCCTGGGCCTCGGGTTGACGAGCGACACCGGCGATCGTTGCGCTTCCCGCCAGTCCGTCACCGACGGCGGCACCGATGGCACCCCCGCCCAAAGCCAAACCACCACCGACCATGGCTCCGGCCAGTTGGATGGCCTGCGCCGTTGTGTCTGCCATTTGATTGCTCTCCTTTTTTGAATTGACTAGTGAACGTCAGTGCTGAGTGCGGGCTCGCCGACAACCTCGTCGAACTCGTGGACCAAGTCGGGCTGCTCGTGGCCGTCGGCGTCGTGCCCGGTGGCCATCGCCACGTCGAAATAGAGAATGGTCAGCAGGGCGAAAATGAAGGCTTGGATGCCGCCGATGCCAAGGTCGAACAACTTCCAGATCGGGTTGACGAACAGGACGAGCACGTTGCCGATCGGGATGGCCGAAATTTTCCAGACACCCAGGTACGCGATCAACGAGAGCATCAGCGTTCCCGACAAGAGGTTGCCGAAGAGTCGAAGGGCCAGCGTGATCGGCTTGGCGATCTCCTCCACGAGGTTGATGAAAAGGTTGAAGGGCATCAAGAACAGCGGGAACGGCTGCATGAGATAGTGCTTGACGTACCCCACCGGGCCGCGGGCGCGAATCGACGCAATGTGCACCAGCGCGATGACCAGCAGGGCCATGGCGAGCGGGAGATTGATGTCCGAGTTGGGAGCGGACAGCCATTCGTACTTGGCGCCCAACCCGAGAACGGTGAAGATGTTGCACACGAAGATGAAGACGAAGAGGGTCGCGGCCAGGGGGATCACCGCGGCGCCCTTTTCCCCGATGGAGCCCTCCACCTGCTTGGTCAGGGCGCCGACCCCCATCTCCCACGCGGCCTGGAGCCGGCCCGGGACGCCGCTCGTCATCTGACGACGCAACGCCATGGCGAGCAGGAGCACGACGACGACGGCAGCCCCGGTGGCCCATACGGTGTCCAGATCCAGGGTCAGCCCGAAGACCTTCTTCGTGACGTGCTCGCCGACCGAGATGCTCGTGGCCAGGTTCATGATCGGCAGCAGCGTTCCCCCGAGATTCACGAAGAGATCACCTCAGAGTCGTCGTCGGTCCAGCCGCCGTGTCCCATTTTGAACATGGAGCGGGCGACGTTGAGCAAGAGCAAGAACTGGAATGCGGCCAGACCCACCATCACCCCGAGTCCGAGATCGAATGAGAGGAAGAGCAGGCCGAGAGCCAGGGCGGAGATGACGGCCAGCCGGGCCACGGTGTTCGCCGCCAGAGGGCGCTTGTGGTTCTCGTCCTCGCGCGCGCCAACCTTGACCACTGAGCGCTGAATCAGCCGGAAGTTGAAAAGCCCAAGACCGAGACCGATGCACAGCCCGAGACCGGTCAGGGGCGCCCCCAACGAGAGGCACACGATGAGACCGATCACACCGAAGATCAGCCCACCGAGGACGGTGCGGCGCGAGACGCGGGCGAGGTCGGGAAGAGCGAAGCTGGCGAACATCAGGTGTTCAACCTTCGTCTCTTGCTACTACGGGCGCACAGGACCAAGTGTAGCCCGTCAGGTGAATTTCCGGACCTGCGCCACACACAACATGACCGCCGAGACAATTCCGAAGGCCAGCCCCACGAAGCTGAGCCACGGCGTGGTGTGCAACCACGCATCGAGCCCGTAGCCGGCCGCCCCCGCCCCGACGACACTGATGGCGCAAGCCGTCCCCATCCAAAAGAAGTCCCCGAGCTTGGGTGTCCGCCCGGGGCCCTGCCCCGGCCCGTCCATCCCTTCCGGAGGGCTGGGGCCCGTATCCTGATCGGTCACCGGATGGGGCGCGCCTGATGACGCTCACTAGTCCACGCATGCGAAAGCCGATCCTCTACGCGGGACGTGGCGCGCCAGAGTCCGTCGGCCGACTGCCCGCAATCGGGGCGTCGTACGAGGCGAGGTGGACGGGGTACACAGGCGTCATCATCGCACTCCGGTCCCAATGTCGTCCAAACGATTCCCCACGCACGATCAGGGGAACCGGATGACCTCCGCCGACCGTCCAGCGGCGGCAGCTCGGGGAGCACGCCCGTTTTCGCTCCCCCCGCTGGGCGAATCGCCCGCGACGTCGTCGGCGGCATCGTCTGCCGCTTCGCCGTTGCCCTTGCGCAACCCCGGATGGAACAGCGTGTAGAGGCCGACACCCAGCGCCGCAGCCCCCAGGGGGATGAAGGCGTTCGCCCTGTGCATGAACAGCGGGAACAGGAGGAACCCCGACAGGATGGCCGTCCAGGCCCACAGGATGAGCACGCTGCGCCGGGGCCCGTGGCCCAGCCGCAACAGCCGGTGATGGATGTGCTGCTTGTCCGGCGTGTGGAAGCTGGTCCCATGGGCCGTGCGCCGGATGAAGGCGAAGGTCAGGTCGACGATCGGTACCCCCAGGATGAAGAACGGGATGAAGAGCGGGGCAAAGAAGAAATAGGTCACGCCGCTGGTGGGTGGGGTGCGACCCCCGATGACCATGGTCGAGGCCGCCATGAGCACACCGAGGAGGAGGGCCCCGGCGTCACCCATGAAAAGGCGGGCCGGGTTGAAATTGAATGGAAGGAAGCCCAGGCAGATGCCGCAGGCGATCACGGCCACCAGGGGTCCCACATTGTCCACCGGCAGGAGGCCCAGCGCCGTGAGCCGGATGCCGTAGATGGCCAATGCCCCCCCGCCGATGGCCACGATGCCCGCGGCCAGGCCGTCGAGGCCGTCGATCAGGTTCACGGCGTTGGCCAGGGCGATCACCCACGCCGCGGTGATGAGCGGGATGACGCCCGGCGTCAGCACGATGAAGCCGGCCAAGGGGACCTTGAACTGGTACATCGTCACGCCCAGGAAGTACAAAATGCTCGCCGCCAGAATCTGACCGGCCAGTTTGGCCGGGGCCGACATGTCGCGGACGTCGTCGATCAGGCCCACGGCGAAGATCGCCCCCGCGGCGAGCACCACGCCCAGCATCTCAGGAGAGTCGGAGAACACCGGGCGCAGGGCCGGAATGGCGGCGGCGGCCAGCACGGCCACCAGGAAGCCGAGGAACATGGCAGCCCCACCCCCATAGGGGATCGGCGTGTCATGCATGGTGCGCTCATTGGGCGCGGCCACGTAGCCGACCCGGAGTGAGAGACGGCGGGCCGGCACCGTGAGGGCGGCGGTCGCTCCCGCGGCCACCGCCAGCACCAGTCCGTACCAACCGAGATCGGGCATGCCCTCCTACTTCAAGAGGTCGGGATACGGCGGGAAGGCGGCACACAGGTCGGCCACCTCGGAACGCACCGCGGCGATCTGTGCCTCGTCGGCCCGGGCCCGCAGCGTGCGACCGATCAGGGAGGCGATGATCTGCATCTCGCCCGGGCCCATGCCCGCCGTGGTCTCGGCCGCCGTCCCCAGCCGGAGCCCCGACGTGACGAACGGGGACCTGGGGTCGTCGGGGATGGTGTTGCGGTTGAGGGTGATGCCGGCCCGGTCCAGCACCTCTTGGGCTTCGCGCCCTGTGAGGTCCGGGTCAAAGGTTCGCAGGTCGACGAGGATCATGTGGTTGTCGGTGCCGCCGGAAACAAGCCGGAAGCCCTCGGCCATCATGGCCGCTCCCAGCACGGCGGCGTTGGTCACGACGTCCGCCGCGTACTGGCGGAATTCGGGGCGGGCCGCCTCGGCGAACGCCACCGCCTTGGCCGCGATGATGTGCTCCAAGGGTCCACCCTGGAGACCCGGGAAGACGGCACTGTCGATCTTCTTGGCCAGGTCGGCGCCGCACAGGATGGCGCCCCCCCGTGGGCCGCGCAACGTCTTGTGCGTGGTGAAGGTCACGACGTCCGCCACGCCGACCGGGCTGGGGTGGGCGCCGCCGGCGATCAGGCCCGCCGGGTGTGCGGCGTCGAACATGAAGAGCGCACCGACGGCGTCGGCGATCTCCCGGAAGGGGAGCGGGTCGATGGTGCGGGCGTAGGCGGTCGACCCGGCCACAATGAGGGCGGGCAGCTCGCGCTTGGCCAGGTCCGCCACCTGGTCGAAGTCGATGACCTCCCCGGGGGCGTCGGCATCGTCGCGGGCCGGCGTCACCCCATAGGCCACGAAGCGCCACACCTTCGAGGTGATCGAGGCGGGCGAGCCGTGGGTCAGGTGGCCGCCGTGATCGAGCCGCATGGCGAGTACCGTGGCGCCCGGTTCCAAAAGGGCCTGGTAGACGGCCAGATTGGCGTTCGCCCCGGCGTGNNGTGGGGCTGCACGTTGGCGTGCTCGGCGCCGAACAGTGCGGTGGCCCGGTCGCGAGCCAGGTCCTCCACCGCGTCGACGACCTGGTTCCCCCCGTAGTAGCGCTTGCCGGGGTAGCCCTCCGAGTACTTGTTGGTCAGCACGGAGCCGGACGCGGCCAGCACAGCGGGGGAGGTGAAGTTCTCCGATGCGATCAGCTGCAACGTGGTCTGTTGGCGCGCCAACTCCTGGCCGATGAGGTCGGCCACCTCGGGGTCGGAGGCCAATGCGGTTTCGTAGGTGCTCATGGAGATCCTTCGTGGTCGTGGACGAGCTCTCGGTCCAGGTCGGCCAACTTGGCGATGCGGGCATCATGGCGACCCGGCTCCTCGGTGGCGGTGAGAAAGGCCGCCATGGCGTCGATGGCCACGGCGCTCCCCACCACCCGACTGCCGAGGCACACGACGTTGGCATGGTTGTGCTCGCGGGCCAATATGGCCGTCGTCACATCGTGCACGACCGCAGCCCGGATGCCGGGGATCTTGTTCGCCGCCATGGCGATGCCGATCCCCGAGCCGCAGGTGCACACGCCGAGGTCGGCCTCGCCGGCGGCGACCGCCCGCCCGACAGCCGCGCCGTAGTCGGGATAGTCCACGGGTACCTCGGCGCTGGTGGTGCCCATGTCGGACACCACGTGGCCCCGCCGTTCCAGGTCGTCCTTCAGGATCTCCTTGAGAGAGAACCCGGCGTGATCCGAGCCGAAGGCGACGCGCATGGAGGCGAAGTCTACCGAGCGCCCTCGGGGCCATCTGGCAGCCGGCGTTACCATCGAACGGCCAAGGCCCTCGATCCGCGTACCCCGGTCATCGTGGGCGTGGGGCAGGTCACCGTCCGTCCCGATCCGGACGTCGACCCGGCGGATCGCCCAGAGCCGGTCGAGCTCATGGCACACGCCCTGCGGGTGGCGCCACTCCTTCCTACCGTTCACGACACCCCGGGGTCGCCCCGCCGCGTGAACCAACCGCGCCTGCGGGCCCCCATCAGCAGCGCCGCCTCCACGTAGCTTTCGGGCAACGCCCCCACGCGATGCACCCTGGGAGGCGAGAGCGTGCAGTCGACCACCGTCGACCCCGGGCCGCGACGCCGGCCTCCGTCCACCACGAGCGCGACGTCCTCGTCGGTGAGGTGGGCGTGCACCTCCTCGGCGGTGACCAACGGCTCCCCGTCCGCCCGCCGCAACGCCATGACGACGAGCGGTCCGTTCTGCCGGCACAGGACGCGCAGCGGGCGCCACGCCGGCATGGTGAGGTGCACCACGCGATCCCGCGGTTGCGACGGCAGGCACTCGTCAGCGCGTGCGGGCACGATCACCGTCAGCGGACCGGGCCACATGCGATCCGTCAGCTGCGACGTCTCCCTGCTCCAGTGCGGCGTCAATTCGGTCGCCTGCGACCGGCGGCCCACCGCGATCTGCAGGCCCGCCTCAGCGGTGGCAGGGCAACGCTCTTGCAGCATGGCCACGGCGTCGCGGAGATTGTGGCGGACCGCTAATTGATAGCCCCCGACGCCCGGGACAGCGATGGCACGCCCCGCCGCGAGTACGTCCGCCACCTCAGGAAGCTGACGCGCCGCCACCAGGCGCGGACCGGTCATCGCGCTCCACCGACCAGGGCCCGCGGTCGCTGCGCCAGGTCCTTCTCCACGCGCACATCGGTGTACCCGATCGACCGAGCCAGCCGCACCGCCGCCTGGGCCTGATGAGGCGCCAACTCGACGACCACCACCCCCGGACGCGACAACCACGTCCACGCCTGCGAGAGCACCTCCTCTACATCGGCGAGCCCCGGTGTGCCCTCGGAACCCGATGGCGCCACCAGTGCGCCGTACGGCTCGCAGCGCACGTCGTCGGGGAGCTCGGGCCATTCCTCCGCCGCGACGTAAGGCGGATTGGCGACCAGCAGATCGACCGCACCCCGCAGTGCGCCGGGGAGAGGGCTCAACCACGATCCGTGCAGAAACGTCACGGGCAGGACCTTCACCTCTTGGTGGTGGCGTACCCGCTCCAGATTTGCTCCGGCCACGGCGAGCGCCTCGGTGCTGGTATCGGTGGCCCAGAGACGGGCTCCGGGGAGCCGGTCGGCCAATTCGCTGGCGAGGGAAAGAGCGATGGCGCCGGAGCCGGTGCCGGCATCAATGATGACGGGCGCCTCGACGCCGAGGCGATCGAGCTCGCATAGCGCAATCTCGACGACCTGTTCGGTCTCGGGCCGGGGTATGAGCACCCGCGGATCGACCAGGAGATCGAGCGTGCGAAAGGCCCAGTGGCCGAGGACGTACTGCAAGGGTTCGCCGGCGCGGCGCCGTGCCGCCAGCGTGCGGATGGTCGCGCGGTCGTCCGGCCCCACGACCTCGCCGGTCCCGGAGGAGGGTCCGAGGATCTCTTCGACGATGAAGCGCGCCTCGTGACGGAGGCCCAACGAGGTTGCGAGCTCTGCTGTCAGCTCGCCCCGGGTCACGGAGCGCCTTCCTCCTCCCCGGCCAGTTGGCGGGCCCGCTTGTCCGCCATCAGGGCATCGGTGAGCTCGGTGAGGTCTCCGGCGAGAACCTGGTCGAGCTTGTACAGGGTCAGGTTGATCCGGTGGTCGGTGACCCGGTTCTCCTTGAAGTTGTAGGTGCGTATCTTGTCGGTGCGCCCTCCGGCCCCCACTTGACCCTTGCGCTGCAACGACATCGCGGCGGCCTGACGGTCCTGCTCGGCCTTGAGCAGCCGGGCCCTCAGGACGACCATTGCCTTGGCCCGGTTCTGGATCTGGCTCTTCTCGTCCTGCATGGCCACCACCGTTCCGGTGGGGATGTGGGTGATACGAACAGCCGAGTCGGTCGTGTTCACCGACTGCCCCCCCGGACCGGTCGACCGGTACACATCGATCTTGAGGTCATTCGGATCGATCTCCACCTCGACCTCTGCCGCCTCCGGCAGCACCGTCACGGTGGCGGTCGACGTGTGGATGCGACCTTTGGCCTCGGTCACCGGCACGCGTTGGACACGGTGGGTCCCCGCCTCGTGTTCGAGGCGCAGGTAGGCATCCGGGCCTTTGATCAAGAAGACCGCTTCGTTGATCCCGTCCCGATCGGATGCATCCTCGGAGAGGATCTCGACCTTCCACTTCTCGAGCGCCGCAAAGCGCTGATACATGTCGTACAGCACGCGTGCGAAGAGGTTCGCTTCATCGCCACCCACCGCGCCCCGGATCTCCATGATCACGTTGCGACCCACATTGGGATCCTTCGGCAACAAGAGCGATTGGATCCTCGCTTCGTGTTCGACCACCGCCGCTTCAGCTTCCTCGACCTCTTGGCGCATCATCTCGCGCTCGTCACCCGATGCTTCGGTCATCATTTCGCGGGCAGTGGCCACGTCGGCCCGGGAGGCAATCAGCTCGTGCCAGACGCGGACGATCTCTCCCAATTCCTTGTGGCGCCGCGAGAGGTCGCGCACGCGATCGGAATCGGAAAGGATGTCCGGGTTGGCGAGGTCTAGCTCGACCGCGTCGAACTCGGACTCGAGCGCGGCAATCCGGTCTTCGAACATGGAGGGGGTCCAGAGAGAAACGAGATGGTCGGGCGCGACGCGCCCGGCTGCGTCGCGCCTTGCTCAGTCCTGCGTCGTCGCGGCGGGTGCCTTCGCCTTGCCTTTGCGGGCACCGTAGCGACGCTGGAAACGCTCCACTCGTCCGCCGGAGTCAACGAGCTTCTGCTTGCCGGTGAAGAACGGGTGACACTCGTTGCACAGTTCGACGTGGAGGTCGGACTTGGTGGAGTGGGTCACATACGTGTTGCCGCACGAGCACTTGACGGTGGCTTCGATGTAGTCGGGGTGGATATCGGGCTTCATGGTGTCTCCTGCGTCGTATCGGTCCGGTCAGTGTAGGGGGTTCGCCGGCCTCTTCGGTCCGGCGCCGCCCCTAGGTGGCGGGTCCCTTGGCTATTTCGGCCAGGAACTCGTCGTTGCTGTTGGTCGTGCGGATCTTGTCCATGAGCAGCTCGAGCCCGGCCGCTTCCTTGCCGTCGTTGGCCAGGGCGTTGAGCACACGGCGCAGCTTCCAGACCTGCTGGAGTTGGCCCCGCTCGAAGAGCAGCTCCTCGTGCCTGGTCGAACTGGCATTGACATCGATGGCCGGGTAGAGCCGGCGCTCGGAGAGTCTGCGGTCGAGCCGCAGCTCCATGTTGCNNCTCCTCGAAGATGACCTCGTCCATTTTCGAGCCGGTCTCCACCAGGGCAGAGGCCAGAATGGTGAGCGATCCACCCTCCTCGATGTTGCGGGCGGCGCCGAAGAACTTCTTGGGCGGATACAGCGCGCCGGAGTCCACTCCACCGGACATGATCCGGCCGGTGGCCGGGGCGGCGAGATTGTAGGCCCGGGCGAGGCGCGTGATGCCGTCGAGGATGATCACTACGTCACGACCGACTTCGACCAGACGCTTCGCACGCTCAATGGTCAGCTCGGCCACCTGCGTATGCTCGTCGGCCGGGCGGTCGAACGTCGAGGCAATGACTTCGCCCCGCACCGACCGGCGCATGTCGGTCACTTCTTCAGGCCGCTCGTCAACGAGGAGCACCATCAGGTGGACATCGGGATTGTTGGCCTCGATGGAGTGTGCGATCTGCTTCATGACCGTCGTCTTTCCCGCCTTGGGAGGGGAGACGATCAATCCGCGCTGTCCCTTGCCGATCGGTGAGAGGAGATCGACGATGCGTGCCGTCAAGTTGTCCTTGTCGCCGACCTCGGCCATTTCGAGATGCAGCCGGGAATCGGGGAACAACGGAGTGAGATCCTCGAAGCGCGGCCGATTACGCGCTTCTTCGGGGTCGAGCCCGGACACGGTGTCGATGCGGAGCAGCGCCGGATACTTCTCGTTGTTGGAAGCCGGGCGACATGCACCCTCGACGTAGTCACCCTTGCGGAGAGCGAACCTGCGGGCCTGGCTGATGGAGATGTAGACGTCCTTGGGCGACGGCAGGTAGCCGCCGCAACGGAGGAACCCGTAGCCTTCGTCGCGCAGGTCGAGCATCCCCTTGACCTCGACCATCTCACCGGAGTACGGCTGCTCCTGCCCGCCGCCCCCTTGCAGTTCGCCACCGACTCCACGCTCACGACCACGTCGCCGGCGGCCGCGGCGGTTGCCGAGGTCGCCCCCGTCGCCCTGTGCCTGGTTGTTCTGGCTGTTCTGGCTGTTCTGGTTGTTCTGGTTGTTCTGGCTGTTGCGATTATTCTGGTTCTGCTGACCTTGGTTGGGCCGATTCCGGTTCTGCTGATGTGGCGGCGCACTTTGGCCATTCTGCTGAGGAGCGCTCGCACCACTCCCGTCCGAGAGCTCGGGCGGCTCTACGAATACTGCCGGCCCGCTGTCAGGCGGAACGCTGGCAACGGGGTCGTCGCCCTTCGGCACCTCGGTGACGGTAGCGGCCTCAGTGGAGGCCTCGGTGGACGCCGCCGGTTCGGTCCCGGCGACCGCCGCCGTGGCTCGTGGCCGCCGGGTGGGCTTGGTGCCGTTGGCGGTGCCACCGGGCGTGTCGCCGTTGGACGCGCCGTTGGCGCCGTGGGCCTCGCCGTTGTTGGTCACGCCGGTGGCATCAAGGATTCGATCAATGATGTCGGCCTTCTTGGTCCTGGTCGTCGTCTTGAGCGACATGGCCTGGGCGATGGCACTGAGCTCATCGCGCTCCTTGCCTTCGAGTACCGACCTTTCGAGCTGCTGTTCCGCAGTCATCGGGCTCCTCTTCCATAGAGGGTTATCACCGGCACGGGATGTCCGCGCGCGGCGAGTGAAATAGGGAGGAGAAAGGATGCATACAGCACCTTCCCCCGATCACCTCTGCAAGAAGCACCCGGGACCGTCTGGTACCCGCGGGAGCGCTTCGANNATCTGCCCAATGGCCAGATCGGGATCTTTGAGCCCGTGGCCGGTGAGCACACATACAACGGTGGCGCCTTCGGGTACCCCCATCTTGATCAATCCGGCCACCGATGCGGCGGAGGCCGCCTCACAAAAAACCGACTCTTGCTGGGCCAGGAACGTGTACGCCCCCAGAATTTCCTGATCTGTTACTGCGGTAATGGAGCCTCCCGACTCGCTGGCAGCCGCCGTCGCCGAGTACCAACTGGCCGGATTGCCGATACGGATGGCCGTGGCAATGGTCTCGGGATTCTCCACCGGATGGCCCAGGACGATAGGGGCCGCGCCGGCGGCCTGGAAGCCGAGCATCCGCGGCAGCTTCGTGGCACGCCCTATCTCTTTGTACTGCAGGTAACCCCGCCAATACGCGGTGATGTTGCCGGCGTTGCCCACGGGTATGCAGTGCACATCCGGAGCATCGCCCAGGACGTCGACGATCTCGAACGCGCCTGTCTTCTGCCCTTCGATGCGGTGTGGATTGACGGAGTTGACCACCGTGATCGGCGCGTGGTCGGGGAGCTCGCGGACGATCGACAGCAACTGGTCGAAGTTGCCTTGCACCTGGAGGACGCGCGCGCCGTGCACCAAAGCCTGCGCCAGCTTGCCCAACGCGATGTGGCCCTTGGGGATGAGCACCACGCAGGCGAGACCGGCGCGTGCGGCATAGGCGGCGGCCGACGCCGACGTGTTGCCGGTGGATGCGCAGACGACAGCCTTCGCGCCCTCTTCGACCGCCATGGAGATGGCCATGGTCATGCCCCGGTCTTTGAAGGAGCCCGTCGGATTGGCTCCCTCCACCTTGAGCCAGACATGCGCGCCGACCCGCTCGGACAACCGGGGAGCGGACACCAGGGGTGTCCCACCCTCGAGCAAGGTGACGACCGGCGTGTCGCTGCGAATGGGGAGCAGCGGGCGATACTCCTCCATAACCCCCTTCCACCCCAGCACGCTCACTCCTCCCCCACGCCGATGACCCGGAGCACGCCACTGACCCGGTCGACTGCCTGCAGCAGGCGGAGGTCGTCGAGGGTGGCCAGAAGGTCACCCTCACGAGCGAGGTGCGTGAGGAAGATGAGGCGGGCCTCATCCGCCAGACCCACCTGTTCCATGGCNNTCCGCTTTGGCGCCGGCCCCGGAGCGCCGGCACGCAAATTGCGCGCGGCGTCGACCAGATCACCGAGTACCGCGCTCGCGGTCGGTCCCCCACCCGCCCCACGCCCGTAGAGCATCAGCTCGCCGCTGACGGCGCCTTCGATGAACACTGCGTTGAACGCGCCGCGCACCGATGCCAACGGATGCGAGGTGGGCACCATCGCCGGATGGACCCTCACCGAGAGCTCGGGGCCGCCATCCACCAATTCGGCGATGGCCAACAGCTTGACGGAGTACCCGAGGCGATTGGCGTACGCCACGTCAGCCGCCTTGATCCCCGAGATCCCCTCGCGGTGCACGTCGGCATCGACCACGTCGCTCCCGAAGGCGAGCGCGGCAAGGATCGCTGCTTTCGCCGCCGCGTCGTGTCCTTCCACGTCGGCCGTGGGATCGCGCTCGGCCAGTCCGAGCTGCTGCGCTTCGGCCAGCGCCTCGTCGAAATCGACGCCGTCCTCTTCCATGCGGGTCAAGATGAAATTCGTGGTGCCGTTCACGATGCCCATGACCCGCAGGATCTGTTCACCGGCCAACGATTCGCGCAGGGGACGTATGACGGGAATGGCGCCCGCCACCGCCGCCTCATAGAGGAGGTCCACCCCATGGGCGGCCGCCAGATCAGCCAGCTCCGCTCCCGAGGCGGCCAGGACGGCCTTGTTCGCCGTCACCACGGGCTTACCGGCCCTCAAGGCGGACGCAATCAGCTCGTGTGCGGGGTGAATCCCACCGATCAGCTCGACCACGATGTCTACGTCGGCGCGGACCGCCAGCGCCTTGCTGTCGGTCTCGAAGAGCACTGCCGGGATGGTTGGCGGCCGGCGGCGGTTGATGTCGGCCACGGCGATGCCGACAAGTTCGAGGCGCATCCCGGTGCGGGCTGCAATGTCGTCCTGACGCGCTATCAAGAGCTCGGCTAGCGCACCACCGACGTTGCCGCAGCCCAACAGGGCCACTCTGACCGGGGAAGAGGCCTGCGGTTCGGCTGCCTGGGGGGCCATTCGTCAAAGCTACAGGCTGCCAGGACCACCCCAGGGAGTTCGGCGCTCACGAGTCGAGACGGAGCAGGTCCTCGAGGCTCTCCCTCCGTACCACCACCCGTGCGCTCCCGTCCGCCACGAAAACGACCGCCGGCCGCGGCACCTTGTTGTAATTAGAGGCCATGGCATAGCCGTAGGCGCCGGTGACGGGATTGGCGACGACGTCCCCGACGCGCAAGCCCTCAGGTAGGAACGCATTGGGCACGATGAGATCGCCGCTCTCGCAATGCTTCCCCACCAACCTGACCGCATCGGGCCGCGGTGCGGCGACGGCCCGGGGCAAGAACACCTCGTACCCACTGCCGTAGAGCACAGGACGAGGGTTGTCGCTCATACCGCCATCGACGCTGACATAGGTCCGGATCCCGGGGAGCTTCTTGATCGTCCCGACCGTGTACAGGGTCAGTCCGGCGGTGGCGACAATGGACCGCCCCGGCTCGGCTGAGATCCGCGCCGCAGGATCGACGCCGGTCCGGGCGCAGGCGGCGCGCGTGGCGGCAGCCCACTCGGCTTGCGTGGGGGCCGACTCCCCGTTGATGTAGGGCACGCCGAGACCACCGCCCACGACCAGCTCGGGGAGACCGAGTGGAGCGAAGAACCGGCCCAGCACCTCCCCCGCCTGCTCGAAGGACGAGACGTCGAAGACCTGGCTCCCGATGTGGGCATGCACTCCCACCAGCTCCACCCCCGGCAGCAGCTCGAGTGCGGCCACCGCCTGGGAGGCGGCTCCCGATGCCACTGAAAATCCGAACTTGGTATCCTCCCCTCCCGTCCGGATGAACTCGTGCGTGTGGGCCTCGATGCCGGGCGTGACCCGGACGAGCACGCGTGGGCGATCGGCTCGGCCCGTCGGTGCATCGAGAAGGCGCCCGAGGCGGGCGATCTCGTCGAAGGAGTCGACGACGATGCGACCCACGCCGCATGCCAGCGCGGTGCCCAACTCCTCCTCTGATTTGTTGTTGCCGTGCAGGATCAACTTCTGTGCGGGCACGCCGGCCGAGAGCGCCACATGGAGCTCACCTCCTGAAGCCACATCGAGGTGCATGCCCTCCTCATGGGCCAGACGGGCCATGGCGCGACAGAGAAACGCCTTGGCGGCATAGGCCACCCCGTCTCCCCACGCCTCCACAGCAGCGCGGCAGGCCTGTCGGAGGTGAAACTCGTCGTAGACGAAGAGGGGCGTCCCGAATTCCGCGGCCAGGTCGAGCAGGTCGATGTCCCCCACCCGCAAGTGCCCGTCGGGGTCCACGGTGGCCGTCCGCGGCAGCAGTTGCCGCTCCACAGGCGCACTGGCCATGTCGTCGTCCGTCGCCATGCCAACGCAGGATACGGCAGCCACCGTCCGGGTCGGGACGGACCCGTCAGTGGGCAGAGTACGCTCGTTGCCTGCTCGTGCCCCCGTAGCTCAGCGGATAGAGCACCGGCCTCCGGAGCCGGTGGCGCAGGTTCGAGTCCTGCCGGGGGCGCTTTGACGTCTTCACATTTGAAGCCGTCT
>PMLV01000167.1 GCA_003160635.1 Acidimicrobiaceae bacterium
CGAATAAATCATCATGCCCCTAGACGCCGGCCAGGTGAGCGCCGGCCCGGCGGCGTCAGTCCCGGAAGTTGTCGAACTGCAGGGGGATACCGAAGTCCTCGCCCTTGCAGGCGGTGATGACTTCTTGCAGGTCGTCCCGCTTCTTGCCCGTGACACGCAACTGGTCGCCCTGGGTCTGTGACGACACGCCCTTGAGGCCCAGTTCCTTGATGAACTTGTTCAGGCGCTTCGCGTGATCGGCCGAGATGCCGGCTCGAATGGCAATTCTCTGCCGGGATGTCCCCTTTTGCGCCTCCTCGATCTTGGCGTCCTCGAAAGCCTTCAACGAGACCTGCCGCTTGACCAATTTCTCGTCGAGCACCTGGTGCAGGGCCCGTAGGCGATCCTCGGTCGAAGAACGAAGCACGAGTTCGTTGTCCCCCAATTCGATCTCCGAGTCGGTGTTCTTGAAGTCGAATCGGGTTGAGGCTTCACGGTTGGCCTGGTCGACCGCATTGCGGACTTCCTGCATGTCGACTTCGGAGACAATGTCGAAGGTGGGCATGGCATGCAGCGTACCGGCCGCATGCGAGAGGCCGGGGGTATCAACGGAGGTGCCGGACCCGGCTATCCTCGCAGCCTGCGGGTCGGTGTCCGAGTGGCCAAAGGAAACAGGCTGTAAACCTGTCGGTTGACGCCTACGGAGGTTCGAATCCTCCCCGGCCCACGTTTTGGGGGGTACATCGGTTCGCCGCCGATGGCCTTGCGGGCACCCGAGATGTCATTACAATGACGCTTCGAGGAAGGCGCGGGAACTCCCACTCTCCAGGGAATCCGTACCTGCACATCGGACGGTAGGACGCCGTACCGAAGAAGCGAGATCAAGACCCCAGTGGAAGAACAAGGAACGAGTGCTTCTCCACCCGAGTTGATGGATCGTGTCCAATCGCGGCTGCAGCGCTTGTCGATGGCTGTCGAGGGCGCCCGCTTGCGTCTCACACCGCGGCTCGCCTTGTCGGAGCGTATCGAGGCTGACAACGGCGCCCCGGATGATTGGCGCTTCCTGCGCCGACCCGCCCTCCTGGGGTTCATCGCCATCTTGTCGATTTGCGTCGGCGCCTCATTGACGGGCTCGCCCTTCAAGACCGAGCTGGCCGGGACGTGGTTCTTCGGGGACCCCAGCCAGAGCAACCCGGACCAGACCTTCATGCTGCTCCCGGGGGTGGTCACGGTCTATGGCGGCATGATCCTGTTCATCCGGGTCTGGTTCGGGCTGGTGCAGGCGCTGCGTCACCGTCCTGGGGCTCCCATCAGGGCCCTGGCAGGGATGTTGGCCCTGTGGATCGTCCCCCTTCTGTTCGTCGCCCCGCTCTTCAGCAAGGACGTGTACTCCTACGCGGCCCAGGGCGAAATGATGAGCCACCACATCAACCCCTACAACTACGGTCCTGCAACCATCGGCTCGGGTCAGTACGTGACAGGGGTTGGCAACCTGTGGCTGAACACCCCAGCCCCGTACGGCCCCTTCTTCTTGATGCTGGCCGGGTGGGCCGCCTCGCTGAGCGGCCACAACGCCCTGGTCACGGTCGAGTTGCTGCGTCTGATGTCGGTGGCCGGCGTGGCACTCATCGCGTTCTGCATACCCAAGCTGGCCCGCGCCTACGGGCGTGATCCGGGGGCGGCGTTCACGTTGGCCTTGCTCAACCCGCTCACCCTGCTGGCCCTCATAGGTGGAGCGCACAACGACGCCATCATGGTCGGTCTGCTCCTCGCGGGCATCACCGCGGCCAAGTACCGGCACCCGGTGGTGGGGATCGTCCTGTGCACGCTGGCAGCCGCCATCAAGGTGCCGGCGGCCATCGGCATCGTCTATGTGGCGTGGGACTGGGCCGGCCCAGGGGTGCCGTGGCGGTCGCGGGTGCGACCCTTGATCCGGGGCAGCCTCATCTCCCTCGGCGTCATGGCCGCATTGGCGGTGGTCTCGGGACTGGGTTGGGGTTGGATCGCCAACTTGGGAACTCCCGATGCCGTCCGCTCGTGGATGGCCCCGGCCACCGCCGTCGGCCTGATCATCTCCGGCGCGCTGCACGTCCTTCACATCGGGGTCGGCCTCGGGGGAGTCTTGACCGTCACCCGCCTCCTCGGCCTGCTGACGGCGACGGCTATCGCCGCCTATTGCCTACGTCATAAGGAGGCGTTGGGCCAATTGACAGCACTTGGCGTCACGGCGCTGGCCTTCGTCCTACTCGGCCCGGTCGTCCAACCCTGGTATCTCACCTGGGGCATCATCTTGATGGCGCCCGTCATAAGCGGCCGCCTGCGCTCGCTGGCCCTCGGGCTCTCCATCGTGGCCCCCTTCATCGGACTGACGGGTGGAGCGTCGCTCCTCAAGCAGCTGTTGGCGACGAATCCTTTCAGCATGGTGGTGGCGGTCTTCGTTCTGTGGGCCGTGGTCATGCTGCCATTGGGACGATGGACCACCTCGTGGCGTCTCGACCGGGCCCGCTTGGGGTCGGCCCTCCCGTCGTCGCAAGGGTCCGTGAGCGCCGTTTTCGAGTCGTAGGAGATCAGAGGAGGCGCTGGAGCTCGATCACGTCGAGCCACTGGCGGTGCTTGCGTCCAACCTCCCGCTCGACACCCACCAGCTCGAAGCCGGCGGCCCGATGGAGCCCGATGGACGTTTCGTTATGGCCGGCGATGCGGGCGATGACCGAATGGAAGCCATGGGCGGAGGCCAGGGTCAAGAGCTCGGCCAGGAGCGCCCGTCCGATGCCCCGGCCCCGTTGCGACCGGTCGACGTACACGGAGTTCTCGGCCGTGGCGGCATATCCCGAACGCTCCCGGAAAGCCGAGAGGGACCCGAACCCGAGCACGATCTCGTTGGCGCCCAGGTGCCCGCTTCCGGTGGCCGCCGGTTCGACCGCCACGACGGCAGGGTGGACCCCCCTGTGTTCGAGGAGCCATGCCTCCTGTTCCTCCCTAGTGCGCGCCACCATGTCGAAGGTGTTGGTGCTCCCGAGCACCTCGACGTTGTAGATGGCCCGGATCGCCTCGGCGTCTCCGAGGGCGGCCAATCGGATATGCATGGCCGGATGGTACAGTGGGCCCTTCACCAGCAGTGGAGGCGCAGGCGTCGTGTGTCGTGCTCTGGCTATCATTGACGGTTCGTGGCCGGATGGCCGCGGCGCCCCCTTAGCTCAGTCGGTAGAGCACAGCCATGGTAAGGCTGGTGTCGTCAGTTCGATTCTGACAGGGGGCTCGCCCTTGGCGGCGTAGCTCAGTTGGTCAGAGCACACGGCTCATAATCGTGTTGTCGCGGGTTCGAGTCCCGCCGCCGCTACCAGTTCCGGGGCGGTTCCCCGGGGCAGCGACAAGGAAGGACTGAAAATGGCGAAGAACGAGAAGAGGGTGCAGGTCACGTTGGCGTGCGAGGTCTGCAAGCGCCGTAACTACATCACCACCAAGAACAAGCTCAACGACCGGGAACGGATCGAGATGAAGAAGTTCTGCCGGTGGGACCGTCAGCACACCGTGCACAAGGAGACCCGCTGAACGAAGTTCGGCCCGCCGGTGCTACTCTGGCTGGCTGTTCCCCAGGTCAGGGGGATGAACCTTTTGCCGGATGGAAACCCAAGGCAGCCCACCAAGGGCAGTAGCTCAATTGGAAGAGCACCGGTCTCCAAAACCGGCGGTTGAGGGTTCGAGTCCCTCCTGCCCTGCTCGTAGTCCCAGAAGACCCCGAGTACTAGAAGACGTAGCCACCCAGACATCGATGTGAGGCACAACTCGTGAATCGCGAAACAAAGCGCATGATGCAACGCCAGGGGCAGATGGAGGCCGATGGGTCGCCCGCTACCCGGCGCGCGCCTGCCGGTGGCCAGGGGCCCGGAGGTCGGGGCGCGGCCCGGACGCCGGGCAAGGGTCCCTCCGGACGCAAGCGGACCTCCCCGGTTCAGTTCACCCGTGAGATCAGGGACGAGATGCGCCAGGTCGCCTGGCCCTCCCGGGCAGAGCTCATCAACTACACGTCGGTCGTGCTGACCACTCTGTTCATCATGATCGGGCTCATTTTCGTGCTCAATCTGGGTTTCGGCAGACTCATCACGCTTCTCTTCAACAAGTAGCCCGACGATGACCGACCCACCCAACACCGACGCGGAGGATGCACCTATGACAGCCCACGACACGGCCGAGAGCTCGGTGGGTGAGCCAGATCTGGTGCTCGACGCCACTGTCGACAACGAAGTTCCGGACCCGGGCGCGACAGGAGACGAAGGACTGGGGTGGGGTGGCGACGACGAGGAAGAGGAGCTCGTTCCCGTCGAGAGCCCCTACGACCGTCCCGGTCGCTGGTACGTCGTCCACACCTACTCCGGATACGAGAACAAGGTGCGGTCGAACATGGGCAACGTGGTGGCCTCCCGTGGCATCGAGGACCGCGTGTTCGAGGTCGTCATCCCCATGGAGGACGTCGTCGAGTTCAAGGGCGGCAAGAAGGTGACCGTGCAGAAGAAGGTCTTCCCCGGCTATCTCCTCGTGCGCTGCGATCTCGACGATGACACCTGGGGTGCCATCCGCAACACCCCGGGCGTGACGGGGTTCGTGGGGCCCGGAACCAAGCCCACCCCCCTGTCCCGTCGTGAGGTCGAGAACATCCTGCAGGTCAAGGTGGAAGGCGTCGAGGCGGCCACCAAGCGCAGTCGCCCCCGCCTCGAGTACGAGGTGGACGAGACCGTTCGGGTCAAGGAAGGTCCGTTCGCCGACTTCTCGGGCCAGATCGCAGAAATCAACGAGGACCAGCTCAAATTGAAGGTGCTGGTGAACATTTTTGGACGAGAGACGCCCGTCGAGCTCGAGTTCAGCCAAGTGGCCAAGCTCTAAGCGGACGCACGAAGAAGAAGGAGATCGAAGACGATGGCACCCAAGAAGCGCGTGCTCGCCGTGGTGAAAATCCAGCTTGAGGCCGGATCGGCTACTCCCGCGCCCCCGGTCGGGACGGCCCTCGGGCCGCATGGCGTCCAGACCATGGAGTTCTGCAAGCAGTACAACGCGGCCACCGAGAGCATGCGGGGCACCGTCGTCCCCGTGGACATCACCATCTACGAGGACCGCACGTTCAGCTTCGTGCTCAAGACGTCGCCGACGCCGGTGCTACTGCGCCAGGCCGCGGGCGTGCCCAAGGGGTCAGCCACGACAAGTCGTGAGCAGGTGGGCACCATCACCGAGGCGCAGCTGGCGGACATCGCCCAGCTGAAATTGAAGGATCTCAACACGACCGACCTCGAAGCGGCCAAGAAGCAGGTCGCCGGAACAGCGCGTTCCATGGGGATCAAGGTCGCCGGCTAAGCGACCGCACCACAGGAGAGAGACGATGGCTCAGCACGGCAAAAAATATCGAGAGGCATTGGCCCAGGTCGACCGGGAGACGCTCTACGGCGTTTCCGAGGCGATTGACATCGTGAAGAGGCTTTCCCGCCCCTCGTTCGACGAGACGGTGGAGCTGGCCGTACGACTCGGCGTCGATCCCCGCAAAGCGGATCAGATCGTGCGGGGAACGTTGTCGCTCCCGGCCGGGACGGGTCGCACGGAGCGAGTCGCCGTCTTCGCCGCCGGCGAGCAGGCGGCCGAGGCACGGGCCGCCGGCGCCGACGTCGTGGGCGCTGATGACCTCGTGGCCAAGGTCAGCGGGGGATTTCTCGACTTCGACGTGGCGATCGCCACCCCGGACCTCATGGGCCAGGTGGGGACGCTCGGGCGGGTCCTCGGTCCTCGTGGGCTCATGCCGAACCCGAAGACGGGCACGGTCACGATGGACGTGGGCAAGGCCGTGACGGAGTTCAAGGGCGGCCGGGTGGAGTACCGCACCGACAAGGTCGGCAACGTGCACATCCGTATCGGCAAGGCGTCGTTCACCCGTGAGCAGCTGGTGACCAACCTGCACGCCGTGATCGAGGAGCTGCAGAGGGCCAAGCCGGCTTCGGCCAAGGGCCGCTACCTGCTGTCGGTCACCGTGGCCACGACCATGGGGCCCGGGGTCCACATCGACCCGGCACGGGCCCGCCTGGTGGACGAGGAACTCGCCGCCAGCGCCTGACGCACCGCATCGGTCGGAGGGGGTCCGATCGCCGTACTACGCTTTGCGCAACAGCTCACGCCTTGGGGCGGACGAGCACTGAACCCAGACGCCATAGACCTCCGGTGCACCCTCGGGTGCGGAAGGGGCCCATCCCGGGCCCGCCTGACGAGGCGACACCTGCGAGAACCGGACCTGTGCCGGTGTCGTTCTGTCGCACATCGGAGATCCTGACCCGTCGCCGGGCGGTTGATCCCGGTGGAGGACACAGATGGTCACACAGAACGCACAGATGAAGCACAAGGTCGCCGTCGTCGACGAGGTGCGGACGCGTATCGGCGATGCCAGCGCTTCGATCGTGAGCGAGTATCGAGGGCTCACCGTGGCCGAGCTGAAACAACTGCGCAACACGCTCGCCGCCGTCGGGGGCGACTACCGGATCTTCAAGAACACCCTGGTCCGCAGGGCGATAGACGGTGGCGAGTACCAGCCACTGGCCGAGTATCTGAACGGGCCCAGTGCGCTCACCTTCGTCCAGGGCGATGTCAGCGCTGTGGCCAAGGCTCTGAAGGACTTCGCCCGCTCCAACCCGCTCCTGGTCATAAAGGGCGGTCTGGCCGACGGCTCGTTGCTGTCGTCGTCCGACCTGGCGGCCCTGGCCGATCTGCCTCCGCGCGACGTGCTCCTGGCCCGCATCGCCGGCGCGCTTGCGGCGCCGATGCAACAGATGGCCGGCCTCTTGCAGGCGCTGCCGAGAAACCTGGCATACGGGCTCTCGGCCTTGATCGATCAGAGGGAGGCCGGCGGCGAGAAGCTCCCCGACGCAGCGCCCGAACCCACCAGCGCCGCCACAGCCGGGGCCGACGCTCCGGCAGAAGCGGCCCCGGTCGCAGCGCCCGAAGCCGGCGAGGAAGCGGCCGTGACGCCGGCCGAGGTCGATGAGGCACCCGCAGCCGAGGCCGAGCCGGAAGGTGAAGCAGAAGCCGAGGCACCCGCAGCCGAGGCCGAGCCGGACGCAGAGGCCGGGACACCCGCCGAAGCCGAAGTACTGGCGGAATCGGCACCGGCCGAGGAGGCATCCGCCGAAGAGGCTGCCGCCGCCGAAGTGGCTCCGGCCGCTGACGCAGCCGAGTAGCACGCCACACGTTCGCAGCGACACACCACACACGACCGAAGGAAAGAAAGGAAGGCCATTACGATGGCAGGGACCCTGACGAAGGAACAGATCCTCGATGGAATTGCCGAATTGACGGTGATCCAGCTGAGCGAGCTGCTGAAGGATTTTGAGGAGCGTTTCGGCGTGACGGCCGCGGCCCCGGTAGCCGTGGCGGCTGCCGCCCCGGCACCCGGTGGCGATGCCGGCGGCGCGGAAGAGGAGAAGGTCGAGTTCGACGTCATCCTGACCAGCGCCGGCGACAAGAAGATCCAAGTGATCAAGGAAGTCCGTGCCCTGA
>PMLV01000196.1 GCA_003160635.1 Acidimicrobiaceae bacterium
GATAACCTGCGCGATGCGCTTGCTCGACGCCGGGGTGGACGTGGCCGTAATCGCCCTGTGGCTTGGCCACGAATCAATTCGGACCACCGATATCTACCAGCACGCCGACCTCGCTCTCAAGGAACGAGCCCTCGCCTGCACGGCTCCGACGAACGTTCCTCGTGGTCGTTACCGACCGGCCGACGCCCTGTTGGCCTTCCTCGAAGCGCTGTAATTATGCCGATAGCGTCACGGTTCCACACCCACGCTGAGCAGCACCGACGTGCCCCACCCGAGAGGTCATCGGCATAATCGCGGGTTCTGCATAAAAGTCGCCGCGGCTTTGAGAATCTCATTCGCCCGCCGCAACTCCTTGACCTCACGCTCGAGCGCACGCATCTTGCCCCGCTCATCAGTGGTCAATCCCGGACGCTGACCCGCATCGGTCTCCGCCCGGCGCGCACCCACTGCCGCAACGTCTCATGGTTGATCGAGAGCTTCTTCGAGATCGACTCGATCGCCTTCCACTGCGATGGGTAGTCCTCTTGGTGGTCGAAGACCATCCGCACTGCCCGCTCCCGAACCTCGGGTGGGTACGGCGGCCGTCCCGCCCGCTTCTCCTGCTCTGACATTGCTCCATCCTCTCAAGGGAAGGAGCAGTCACCGAACCCGGGGCGGTTCAGTCGTCGTCGGGGCCGATGAGCTCCAGTTCCACGTCGGGGTCGGCGTTTAGCTCAACGGCCCGTGTGCGCCGTGTTGTGCGTGGACGAGCGTTCAGGCCGGAACGATGTTGTGCTCGGCGGCGAACTCGGGCGCCCGGAAGAACTGCCAGGCGTACTTCGGGGCCTCGGGCGAGCTCGCGAGCCAGGCGATCACCGATCCCGCCGCCTCCGGCCCGTTGCCCTCGGCCGCGTCCTCGAAGACCGGCATCTTTGCGATGACCTGCGTCTTCACCCAGCCCGGACAGAGGCTGAAGCAGTAGATGTTCTTGTCGGGGTACTCGACGCGGATCAGGCCCGCGATGCGCACCTGTGCGGCCTTGACCATGCCGTAGAGGACGCCCCAGCCGCCCTCGCCGGGGGGCAGCTCGGGATCGGCGCCGCCGGCGCTCGACGAGACGTTGATGATGCGGCCGCCCCCTTGGGGGTCCATAACCCGAAGCGCCCGCTGGCAGAGCATCAGCGGTCCGACGAAGGTCGCCCGGGCGAACAGCTCGATGAGGTCACGCGACAGCGCGTCGATCCGAGTGTTGCTGCCCGTGTGGAGGGTGGCGTTGTTGACGAGCACGTCGAGACGACCCCACTCGCCGACGACGGTGTCGACGCAGCTGTCGACGGTCTCCGGATCGGTGAGGTCGAGACGAACGGGCAGCGCCTTCACGCCGAGTGCCTCCACCTCCTTCGCCGTCTGGCGGATGCTGCCCTCGATCGGGCGCCCCGCGTGGAAGTCGCCGTCGTCGCGCCCCTCACCCTCTTCGACGGTCCGCGCTGCGAGCGCCACGTCGAAGCCCTGCTTGGCGAGCTGGAGCGCCGCGCCCTTCCCAATTCCCCGGCTCGAACCCGTCACCAGCGCAACAGCCATGACCCTGCCCTCTAATGATCGGTGTCCCGGTCGCGGGACTGTCCAGCACGATATGCCACATACCCTAACGCCTTCTACCGCTGCAGTGGTCCACCCGAACGACACGCTTGCGAATACAAGTTCCCCGAGCAACTCTGGGATCGACTCGACATTGGCCCAATAGCACAAGAAGGTGGGCGAATCGGTCATTGTGACCTACGGCACGCCCAAGGAGGCGCCGGTCTACGTTCCGCCTACCCGACTATTGATCGTGGGAACCGCCCCCTGCCGGCTATTGGAAACTCGGGGGGCCCTTCACCCTTCGATGGGTGGCTCGGTGCCCACGCGGCGCATGTGGTCGATCAAGTGCGAGTCAGTCTCGGCGAGTTCGAAGGAGTCAACGCCGGGTTGCCGCTTGTGTCCGAGCACGACTGGACGGCGGAGGACAGCTATTCGGTTCGCTTCCGGCTGACTACGGGTGTCGAGGGCGTCATGCAGGACTCTGCCTGTGACTGGGGCCCGCCAGTCTTTGTGACCCGTATCCTTGGTACGACGGGAACGTTGTGGGTCGAAGGTCCTGCTGTCTATGTGGCCGACGCTTGCGGCACGCGGCAGCTCCCGATTCCTGATGACCTAGTGGTGCCGCCCGCGCCTGACCCGCCGCCGACGGACCTGCTCGTGACCTGCATACCACCGGATGCGCTCGGGCGCTTCCGAGATCGGCCCGTACACGCGGTTGTACGAGACGTTCCGCGGCCTCATCAATGGCAAGCTCGTGCCGACCGATCCTCGGCCGGGAACCTTCGCCGACGGCGTCGAGGCCATGGCCGTGCTTGACGCCATCCGCCAGTCGGCCACAGACGGGAGCTGGGTCACCGTCACCTGCGACTGACGGCTCGTATTCGTTCGTCGACCGCGCATCCATCGTTGTTGGAAACCAGTACCTCGAGTGGCTGCGTTGCCAGTCGGGTTCGTGTTCCCGACGTGCGGCCACGGCGGCGGCTGACAGCATGTCGGACGGTCGCATCCGCTGTGCCGGCTGCGACCACTGGACGCTGCGTGACTGCCGAGACGATCCTCGACAAGACCCGCACGCCGCTCAAGGGTGTGGATCGCGGCGTGCGGGCTGTTCGGCCATGCAGCAAGACAGCGTGATCGGTTCAGACCCTGCCAGCCGAGACTGAAGATCGGCTCGTACCAGACGCTTGGTCTCTCGACGACGATCTTGCCCGAGCCGTGCCGGAGCGGTTTGGTCCCTCAGGTGTGGATTGGAGCTCCGGAACGGAAGGCACGCGGCCTGATACCTTGCTACCGCGACGCCGTTTTTCCGGCGTCCAAGCCGAGACCCAAGCCGACATCATCGGCGGCACCGCAGCTAAAGCAGTGGAGGATCAAGGGTCTGGCAGAAAAGGGGAGGATGAGGTGGGTTACCTCGTCAACAAGACGGTCGTCATCGGGGGAGTCGGGCCCGGCTTGGGACGGGAGACGGCCTTGGCCGCCTATCGGGAAGGCGCGAACGTGATCATCGCTGCCCGCACAGCGGCGACCCTCGACGCCGTCGCCAAGGAAGTCGACCCCGACGGGCAGCGGGTGGCGAAGGTCGTCGCCGACATCACGAAGGAGGCCGACTGCCGCTCGATCATCCAGACCGCCCTGGATCGATTCGGCGCCATCGACGGCATCGTGAACTGCGCGGCGATGAGTTCGGGCCAGGGCGGGTTGCAATCAGCGGGCGACTTCTCGGAGTGGCGGGACACCTTCGACGTCACCGTCTTCGGGACGATGCGACTGATCAAGCTGGCGTTGGACGCACTCAAGAAGACCAAAGGCTCCGTGGTGATGGTGAACGCCCAGACGTGGCATCATCCGCCACCCTCGCACGTGCAAATCGCCTACGCGTCGTCTAAGTCGGCGTTAACAGGGGCGATGCACCACCTGGCGATGGAGCTCGGCCCCGACGGGATCCGGGTGAACGAAGTGACCCCGGGCTGGATGTTGGGACCGCCCGTCGAGAGGTACGTGCAGATGGTCGCCCAGCAGCGGGGCGTCGGAGACGACATTGTCCTTCAAGAACTCACTGCCCGCATGCCGTTGAGACGAATGGCCACAGATGGGGACGTGGCCGAGGCCATCGTCTTCTTCCTGTCCGACCGAGCGGGCGGGATCACCGGCCAAACGTTGATGGTCAACGCTGGCGAAGTTATGCACTGAGCGACTCGGTTCGGGCGACCTCGCCACGCATGCCAGCTGGCGACCGGGCTTCCCAGCCATTATCCTCACCGACGATCGTCCATGGCGCCCTCTCACCGAGGAGCCCAACGGAAGCAACGTCCGTCAGTTCGAGAACTAGTGCGATCGATTGCCCCGCGTAACCTGCAACGGCCGCTGGTACGAAAGATCTTCCTTGTCCATGCGCGCTGGCACAAAACCGGAATCTTCCGGAGTTCCAGAGCCGTCCCACCTTGCACCCCACTCCGAGATCACCACACGCGTGACGATTCCCCACCGCCCATCCCACCGCTCAAGTCGGTCAAGGTATCGACCGCCGTTTACCATGAGACTGGTACCTACGGCCTGGCGCAAGGTGATCAGGTAGTAGCTCTCGACATGGGCCTCGTCGCCGTCGATGTCGACCTCGAAGTTCGAAACGTACCGCTGGTAGCCGGAGAATGGCGCCATTGCGCCACGCAGGAACTCGACGAGCCCGTCGAGTTCCCCGATGTAGCTGCCATGGTCCTCAACAGCATCCGGGTGGTAGGCAGAGCGGAACACCGGCTCGTCACCACGATCGACACCTCGGCAGCTGTTTATGACGCACTCCACGATGGCCTGGCGGTCGAGCAGCCGACGCAGAGCGGCCACTTCCATGTCATCGAGCTTGTCACTCACTTGCTACACCCCTTGGTAGAAGGAACGATCACATGCCCCCCGGCAGAGGCTCCCCGAGTACCGCAGCTCCGGCCGGCATGAACGCATACCTTATCGATAGCAAGTAGTGCTGCGTCACGGCGCGAACGTCCCGCAGCCGGCGCCCCAACGGGCTCGAGTCGAACAGTCCAGTCGTTCCCGAGGCCAGGTAGGCACCATCGACGACTGACGCGCTGACTGAACCCACGCGAGCGAGCTTTGCCCGCCGGATGAGACTGGTCGCGTTGTCCGGCGGCCCAGTCGAGACACTGGCCTGGTCGCTCAGCGCCACGTCATGCAAAAGGGTCCGCGCCATGTGCAAGTCGATGGCGAGGTTGCCGACCATATGCTGCAAGACAGGATCGCTGCCCAGGCGAGGTTGCATACCTGCCAGCGGGATCTTGTCATGAGCAATCGCGATGATGTCGTCGAGTGCTCCTTGGGCGATACCAAGCCCAGTAGCGGCAAACTCCAGCCCGAACCGTGCAAGCATCGACCGTTGGTCGAGCGGGTGACGTGGCACAGTGGGAATACTTTGGAAACTCCCCGTCCACTCCTCAGGAACGAAGAGGTCTTCGGCCACCAGATCGCGGCTCGCCGTACCCTTCAGACCGTTCACATACCAGGTGTCGACAATCTTCACGTCTTTGGCAGGCACGATTCCGAAGACCGTCTTCGGGGGGCCGCCCTCTTCCCTGGGCTCAACGAACGATTGGAGGCAGATGTAGTCAGCGTGGGTGCAGCCGCTTGCAAAACCCCACTGCCCCGTGAAGCGGTACCCATCTCCGTCGCGCACGGCACTGCCTCTCGGCATGATGCTGCCCGAGTGGATGACATTGGGACCGTCGGCGTAGATCTTGTCGTAGGTCTCCGGTGGCAGGTAGGCATAGAACGCCGAGCCTTCGGATCCCACCGCAGAGATCCACCCAACGGAACCGTCGGCCCGTGCGAGCTCCTCGATCACGGTAACGGCTTCGATCGGCCACAGTTCCTGACCGCCATGTGAGCGTGGTACATACCGGCTGAAGACTCCTGCGGCTCTCAGCTTCTCGACCAAGTCCAACGGCACGTCTCGTGCCTGCTCGATCTCCTCGGCTCGCCCGCTGATTTCTGGCACCAGTGCCTGTACGCTGTCGAGGGTCGCGGTCATCGCTGTACCGCCCGCCCTGTAGACAAGGACCCCACCTGCTGCAGCGCGTGCGCAGTCAGCGGTGGACGCAGCCGACGTCGCACCACGAAATCGCTATCCATGCGCTGAACGTAGCACCCGGGAATCGAGGCATGCGGAGGGGAACTCATGACGGGCGGGGCAGCCGGTCTGTGGAGATCGCTCGCAGCCGTTGGTCAGGATCCGGCGCCTGGCCAGCTTGAGCCCGTCGCCCGCTACAACCAGTACGCGGAGAAGGGTGAGGATCCCGACTGGGCCGATCCGGAGCAGATCCGGGTGCTGACCGGTCCCGACAACGTGAACATCAAGCCGATCGCCGGTCCTCCCTACGGGGCGATCCAGCAGTGGCCGGGCACCCTCGCCACCAATGGCGGCCTCCGCATCGACGAAAATGCCCGGGTCCTCGGGAACCACACCCGATCATCGACGGCCTGTATGCGGCGGGGAACACCTCCGCCGCGGTCCTCGGCCCCACCTACCCGGGCGGCGGCTCCTGCGTGGGCTCGAGCATGGTCACCGGCTTTTGGGGCGGCCGCCACCTGGGCGCCAAGGCCCCCGCGACATCGGCTGATCGCCGAGATCAGCCAAGACTCATAGGGTCATTCTGCCTTTGGCCCAAATTTCAGCCGGTCATAGAGGAAGCTGGACGCCACGGCGTGGCAGGATCGCCGTCCCGATCGTGGCTGGTCAAGCCGAGGATCGGGTCGTTGGACCTGTCAGGGCTCCGGCATGTGGCTCGGAACTGCGTCCTTGTACTCGGCGCCCCTGGCTCGCCGTAACCCTCACAGGGTCCTCTGCACTGGTCCGTCGGATCAGACGGTCGCGATGGGGGTGACCGCCGAGCCAGCCGTCGGAAGGCGCAGTGGCGGCGCCGTCAGGAGGAACCGGCTGCGGTCGTGCTCCCGCAACCACATCGCCAGGTCGTGCAGGTACCACAGCTCGCCGAGTGGCACGCCGAGGAGGAACAGGCACAGGTGGTGGATCGGGAGCAGCGTGTGCGTGATCTTCGGCACCTCGCCGGTCATGATGCCTTCGACCGTGTGGTTGTCCGCCACCAACGCGCTGATTTTCGACTCGGCGATCCAGTCGAGCAGGGCCTGGTCCTGGGAATCCAGGTACGTGCACGTCGTGAAGTACTTGTCTCGGGGGGGATCGAAGCCCCATCCGAGAACCTGCGTCGCATAGCCGGTGTGGAGGAGCAGCATGTCACCGGGCTCCACGACGACCTTGTCCTCGGCCATTACCTGCTTGAGCGTGTCGAGATCGATGCCGCGGAACTCGCGGCCGAAGTGGCGCTCCAGGTCGATGAGCACACCCCGGCCCTGCATGCCGTGCACGGCGAGGGGCGCCACGCCGACGTGCTTGGCGCACGCAAGGCTGCCGCTCCCGTCCCCGCACGCGTCCAGTGCGGGGCCGACGATGTCCTCGCCGCCGCGGTACCCGTTGTAATACACGATCTCGGCAACGCCGTCGCCGTCGGCGTCGAACTCGTGGCCCACGTGGCAGAACGCGTCCCACTGCGTCGAGTACTGCGACCAGAGGTTGACCTGGTCGTCGGCCCACACGTCCTTGAACCCCATCTCGGCGCCGGTCATGTCGCTCAGACGCACGTTGTAGAAGACGTCGGGGTTCTTCTCGAGGTCCTCGGTCGGCTTGATGATTGGCGCATACCGCCGCTCGAACTGCTGGACCGGGAGGTTGAGCGGCAGGCACAAGCAGAACGTCGTGCCCTCCTGCACCTCGCGGACGCCCTGTAGGACCTTCTCGCGGTCGATCAGGTTGACGCACCCGAGCTCGTCGTCGTCGCCCCAATCCCCCCAGTTCGAGCCGGGCGGGCGTTGCTTCCACCGCTTCGTCACGTTTTTCCTCCTCCGGCCGTAGCCACTCGAGACTGACCGCTTCGATGATGGGTGCTCAGATGTACACGCCGCCGTTCACGCTGATCAGCTGACCGGTGATGTAACTGTCTGACCAGCATCGCATGGCGAGTTGTTCCTCGTCCACAGTGTTTGCGCTGTGTCGAAGTTGCCTCCCGAACCGCAGACATTCGTTCGGGTTCCGCCGTCCTAAGGTGAGAGCCCGGGAAGGACCGCTTGGTTGGCCGGATCCGGCGTTTCCGTCCTCGATGCGACGTTTCGAGGCCGTCTATCTCCTATCCCATGAGTGTCTTAGCTTGTAATTAAACCCTCACC
>PMLV01000179.1 GCA_003160635.1 Acidimicrobiaceae bacterium
AAGCCCAAGAACGATCTGGTGCTCGATCGCGACGCTCAAGGCCCAGGCGTGGGTGACTGGCTCAGGTCTCTTGGCGACGGTCGCCCAAAGGTGGCTGCCTTCGACACCCGCTTCAAGGGCCCGGCGGTTCTCAGAGGGAGGGCGTCGAGGGCGATCAGCCGAAAACTTCGGAGCCGCGGGTTCGAGGTGGTGGCCAAGCCCGAGAGCTTCTTCGTCACGTTGCAGAATCACCTCGAACCGGGTGAGGAGGCCCGAGCCCAAGAATGGGGCAAAAGGCTCGCGGCAAGAGTCCCCTTGAATGACGTGACCAATGGCGACGGTCCGAGACGACCACCCACGTCCAAGGAGAGCTGATGGCCGAGGTGATGATCCCCACTCCGGGTGAGCTACCGTCCTACCTGGCGACACCTGCGGGCGAGGGCCCCTGGCCAGGAGTCGTCGTCATCCACGACGCAATAGGGATGAGCCAGGACCTGCGGAACCAGGCTGAGTGGCTTGCAGGCGAAGGGTACCTCTCCGTAGCGCCGGACCTTTTCTCCGGGAGGGGGATGGTGACCTGCATGATCTCGGTCATGCGCGACGTACGCGCCGGACGGGGAAGGTCGTTCGACGACATCGAGGCGGCGCGCGTCTGGCTGGAGACCCGGGATGACTGCACGGGGAGGATCGGCGTAATCGGCTACTGCATGGGAGGGGGGTTCGCCTTGCTCCTCGCAGCCGATCGCGGGTTCACGGTGTCGAGCGTCAACTACGGCACCGCTCCAAAGGAGGCATACACGGCCACCTTCCTGCGACAAGCTTGCCCAATCGTCGGAAGCTACGGCGGCAAGGATCGCACACTGCGAGGGGCCGCCGATCGCCTCGACCGGGCATTGACGGCCGTCGGGGTCGAACACGATGTCAAGGAGTACCCGGAGGCCGGGCACTCCTTTCTCAACGACCACGAAGGAGCTGGAGACAAGAATCCATTCCCGTTCTCCGTCTTGGAGCCGGTCTTCGGAATACTGTCGCCAGGATCGGGCTACCACGAGGAATCTGCTCGAGATGCACGACGACGCATCCTCGCGTTCTTCGATGCGCACTTGAAGCCGTAGAGTTCCTCGTCGTCGACGACGACACTTGGATGGTCACGGTGTCGATGACCTCTATTCGAACTTCGTGCGCACAAACCCGACCGTACAGATCGTGGCCGTCGAGCGCATCGGTCTGGAGGACGAGGGTGCCGGACGAACGCCGGCCGCAATCAGGAAAGAGGACCCGTTCGCAGCAGCCGCACCATCTCGATGCCGGTCACCGCAGCTTCGCGGCCCTTGTTCCCCTCGTCGTCCGGTTCGGAACGCGCCAGGGCCTGCTCGAGGGTGTCGGTCGTGAGAACCCCGAAAATGACCGGCACGCCGGTCGAGAGTTGCACGTGCTGAAGGCCCGAGGCACACCCCCCCGCCACGAAGTCATAGTGCCCTGTCTCGCCCCGCACCACGGCCCCGAAGCACAGCACCACGTCCACCTTGCCGGCCTCCGCGAAGGCCCGGGCGACCAGAGGGAGCTCGAACGCACCAGGTACCCAGGCCACGGTGACGTCGTTGCGCTCGGTTCCCGACTCCGACAGCGCGTCGAGGGCCCCTTCGAGCAGTCGCAACGAGATGCCGCCGTTGAAGAGGGCGCACGCGATCCCGATCCGCAACCCGGTCCCGTTGTGGTCGCCGCGTAACGAGGTCCCGACACGCGCGGCCACCTCGTCGATGGCGCCCTCGGGCAATGCCATGAGATCAGCTCCGGCCATCAGCTCAGAGAACGTCGTCGAGGCCGTGCAAGATGTGACCCATTCGCTCCCGCTTGGTCCGCAGGTAGGCGATGTTCTCCGGATTGGCCGTCAACTGCAGCGGGATGCGCTCGGTGATGTCCAGGCCGAAGCCTTCGAGACCGCCGTACTTGGCCGGGTTGTTCGTCATGACGCGCATGGTGGTCACGCCGAGATCGACCAGCATCTGCGCCCCGATGCCGTACTCACGGCTGTCCACCGGCAGACCTTGCTGCAGGTTCGCATCGACGGTGTCGTGACCTTCCTCCTGGAGTTGGTAGGCGCGGATCTTGTGACCGAGCCCGATGCCACGCCCTTCGTGACCACGCAGGTAGATCAGGACGCCGCGACCCTCTTGTTCGATCCGATCGAGTGAGGCCCGGAGCTGGGGGCCGCAGTCGCACCGCAGCGAGCCGAACACGTCCCCCGTCAAACACTCGGAGTGGACACGGACCAGCACGTCCTCGTGACCGGCGACCTCCCCCATCACGAGGGCGAGATGCTGTTCCCCGTCGAGCACCGACTCGTACACGTACGCCCGGAACTCGCCACTGCTAGCCGGGATCCGAGCTTCGGAGACGAGCCGCACGAGCTTCTCGTTCCGACGGCGATACCGGATCAGGTCGGCGATCGAGATGATCGGGAGATCGTGCTTCTTGGCAAACCGCTCCAGCTCGGGCAGGCGGGCCATCTCGGATTTGTCCTCGGTGACGATCTCGCACAGCACCCCGGCCGCCGAGAGCCCGGCCGCCCGGCTGAGGTCGACGGTGGCCTCGGTGTGCCCGGCCCGCTTGAGCACGCCTCCGGTGCGGTACCGCAACGGAAAGATGTGCCCCGGACGGTTCAGATCGCTCGGCCTGGTGTCCGGATCGATGAGGGCGCCGATGGTCGAGGACCGATCGGTGGCCGAGATCCCCGTCGTGGTCCCATGCCGGAAGTCGACGCTCACGGTGAACGCGGTGCGCTGCGCCTCGGTGTTCGCCGTCACCATGAGCGGCAGGTCCAACGCGTCGGCCCGTTCGGGCAGCAACGGCACGCAGATCACCCCGGAGGTGTGCGCCAGGAAGAAGGCGATGTTCTCCGGCGTGGCCGCCTCGGCCGCCATGACGAGGTCACCCTCGTTCTCCCGGTCCTCGTCGTCCACCACGACGACCAGGCCGAGGCGCCCGATGGCGTCAATCGCCTCCTTGACCTCTGAGAACCCCATCAGGCCGCAACCTCCACTCGAAGATCCTCTCCCAGTCGCTCCACGGACACCAACTTTCCTCGCCAGACATCTCCAATTGTGCCAGCTCCCGGCCCTGCAAAAAGCGGTCGGGCATCATCGCCACCAAATAGCAACGGGGCGAGATAGAACACGTACCGATCCACCAGACCGGCCGCATGGAAGTCGTGCGCCACCGAGGCGCCACCCTCGACCAGCAATTGGAGCACGCCACGCCGTCCCAGGTCGTCGAGCACGTCGTCCAGCGGGCCGGACAGCTCCAGCGCCGGGAGCACCTTTGCCCCCGGCGGGGCCACTCCGAGGACCACTCGCAGCGGCTGCGCGGGGGTCGGCCCCTCGCCCAATCGCACCGTCAATTCGGGATCGTCGGCCCGCACGGTGCCTGCCCCGACCAGGATCGCATCCGAGCGGGACCGCAAACGATGGACGTCCCGGCGTGCCTCTTCGCCGGTGATCCAGCGGCTCGTGCCGTCGGGTGCGGCCGTCCGCGCATCGAGGCTGGCCGCCATCTTCAAGATGACCCACGGTCGACCGGTGGTCCGATGCTTGCGATAGGGCGCGAGCTGCTCGTTCACTTCCGCCGCCGCCGTCCCGACGGACACCTCTATCCCGGCCGCCCGCAGCGCCGCCACGCCCTTGCCCGCAACCTGCGGGTCCGGGTCCTCCATGGCGATGACCACCCGGGTCACTCCCGCCGCGATGATCGCGTCGGTACAGGGCGGCGTCCGCCCGTGGTGGACGCACGGTTCGAGGGTCGAGAACAGTGTCGCACCCTGCGTGTGGAGCTCGCCGGCCCGGGCCAATGCCGTGACCTCGGCGTGGGGGCCGCCGGGAGGAGCGGTCGCCCCTTCGAACATGCGCGCGGGATCCCGGCCGGACACCACCACGCAACCTACCCAGGGGTTCGGTGCCGTCGTCCCCCGGACGGCCTCGCCGACCAGAACGGCCCGCCGCATGAGCTGGTCGTCGTTCAGGCTCTCGCCGTCCTCTGGACCGTGCATGGCTGCTGTTCCGATCTGGCGCCGGTGAGCCCGGCGCCCCCTGTCTCGCCCTCAATAATAGAACACGTTTCAGTTGGCAGTCGAGAAGTGCAGGTGAGACCGGTCCAGCGGATCGGTGCCGCTGCGGCGTCGCGACAACTGAGGGTCACAGTCTGCCAGGCGCCAGGTCCCCGCCGCCCGGATCCCGGCCGGGCGGGACCGCCTAGCGGGAAACGTCGCTCGCTTCGGCCACCCGAGGCGTGCCGGTCGAGGTGCGGTCGGGCACCATGACGGCCCCGTTGCAGAGCACTCGAAACGTTTGCATCCGTCCCACGATGTTCGATGAGCGCTTCAGCCGCGCCGCATCATGCTGAGTCGTCCACCTGCAGGGTCATCCACCTGCAGGGTCATACATAGGTGACGGCCACATGGTTCTCGATGAACTCTCCGAGGGCGCGCACACCTTCGTGCGCAGGTGCCGTGCCCAGTACGGAGAACACGTATTCGTGACTGCCCAGGCGCCAGTCGACGTCATCACCAGGTGGGCGGGTGAGCGACACCGCGTCCACGCCGGGGTAGAGGCCGACCTGGTCAAGGCCTTCGACGCTGGTCACGCGGCGGGCCATCTGGGGTGGTTGGCGCACGATGACATATCGGTACCCGGCTTGAAAGTCGAGGCGGCGTAGGACCGAGCGAGGCAGTCGCGGGTGCGCCGAGTGGGGCAACAAGTATGTCGAGACGTCGAAGAGATCCTTGAACGGCGTGTACCGCTTCGCCGTCTCATCCAGGTAGGCGTACCCGCTTCCCGCAGTCCCGGTGAGACGGCCGAGCATGCGGTGGGCCATGAGCGCATGGCGCTCGCGCCAAAGGGTCAATGTCTCATCGACGTCGATCAGGGTCGTGAGGATCTGAAACGGCATCTGGAGCGCTGGTTCATCCCGGTAGAGGTTGATGAAGAGGGCTGTCACGAAGGCGTCATAGGAGAAGCGCCTCGTGCCCTGCCGAACCTCGGTTTCCCATTTCTCCCGGTCGAATATCACGTCGAACTTCTCGATGCTCTTCTCGAACGCCGCCAGCTGTTTGTCCATGGAGACCGCGTCGACGTTGGAGAGCCCGGTTATCTTCGCCCGGCTCGCCGCGTGCATCCCTGCCGCGGCGTTCTGGTAGCTGGCCATGAAGTCAAAGCCCTCGACCCGCACAAAGGACAGCAGTGACAACCAGGCCTCCACATGGTCGAACAATGACGGAGCATGTTCCGAGCTGGTCACGAGCTCGGCGTGGTCCGGCCGGAGCGTGGCGACGTAGTCGTGCCCTTCAACCTTCAACCGATCCCTGTCGAGCAGCCCGAACTTGTTCTCGATGAGGTGGAACTGCACGCTTTGGAACCCCGAGGCGGGAAGGAGCATGGCGCGAAAATCGAGAAAGTCGAGTGGCGTGAGCGTCTCGAGAACTCCCATTTGGGCCACCATGAGGCGCTGAATCTCGTTGATGCGTTGCAACCTGGCCAGCACTGTCCGCAGATCACGCGCACGGACGTTCCCCTGGCCCATGATGACCATCACCGAATCGAGCTCGACGAGAATCTGCTTGAACCAAAGTTCGTACGTCTGATGCACCGTGATGAAGAACACCTCATCGTGGATGAGCTCGCCTACTTCAGCGCTCTTCGGTGTTTGCGCGTGCAGGAGATCGTCGAGATGCAGGTAGTCCCAGCAGTAGAGGATGTCGTCCGCGCTGTCGTCCGGAGCGATCATCGCCGGGCAACCGTTGCCGACGCTGGTCGTGGACCCCGACACCATGTCGACGAGCGGGATCAGCACCCCGTCGTCGGCGCTCGAAGGGAAACGTCCCGGCGACATCGGGACAGCCCACCCATGGAGACGGTTGACGCAGGAAGCCAAGCCATGGCGTTGAGGGGGCCCGGCCGCTTACGCCAGGATCGCCTCGATCGACGCCCGAATGCGCTCAGCCTCTTCCCAGGGACGCTCGTGCCCGAAGATGGCACTCCCGGCCACGAAGACGTTGGCCCCGGCTTCGGCGGCGCGCGGTGCCGTGTCCACATCGATGCCGCCGTCGACTTCGACATCGACGGGGAGCGAACCGGCATCGATGGCGCTACGGACCAGGCGCACCTTGTCGAGCACCTCCTCCATGAACACCTGACCGCCGAATCCAGGGAAGACCGTCATGCACAGCACCAGGTCTACGCTCTCGAGAAATGGAGCAACCGCCTCGAACGGCGTGTCCGGATTCAACGCCAGTCCGGCCCGTAGGCCGAGTTGACGCATGTGGGCGATCAACCCGGACGTGTTGCCGATCTCCACGTGCACGGTGCATCCATCTGCTCCCGCATCGGCGAAGTCCTTGAGGTATTTCTCCGGATTGGTCATCATCAGATGGCAGTCGAAGAACATCGGGCTGTGCCGCCGCAGTGACGAAACCACCGGGGGGCCGATGGTCAGGTTGGGCACGAAATGCCCGTCCATCACGTCGACGTGCAGCCAATCGGCCGATGCCGCCACCTCACCCACCTGTTCGGCCAGTGCCCCGAAGTCCGCCGAAAGCAGGGAGGGGGCAATCCGCACGAGGCCGACCGGTCCCGGGTCGCGACCCGACTGCAACGAGGGTGGGCCCGAGGCCGACCCTGCGTGATCTGTGTGTTCGCCCGCCTTCTTCGACTCGCTCAATTGAACCGGGCCCAGCACAGAATGCGCCGGAAGCCGTAGAAGTAGGGCTCCCGCTCCCCCAGTTCTTCGATCAGGCGCTCCCGGTAGCGCTCGACGAATGCGGCGAAGAGTTCGGGCGTGAGTCGGGTGCGGTACGGCGTGAGGAGTGTTCCCATGACCCACTCGACCACATCGGTCGTCGACGAGAGCTCATGGCCGTAGACCTGCATCCGCACGACCTGCTTCTCCGCTCCGAGCTCGTAGAGCAGATCGGCGTAGATCTCGGGTGAGAGAACGAACCGGCCACGGTCTTCGGGAGCATTCGCTTCCAGCGCATCGATGAACGGGGCCTCGTTGGCCACCTGGAGGGCCAGGAGATGGGACGGGTGCCGGTAATTCGAAGGGACCTGAAAGGCCAGCTGCCCACCCTCGGCGAGAGCGGTTCGCATGCGCGCCAACAGATTGAGATGATCGTCCACCCACTGCAACGAGGCGTTGGCGAAGACGAGGTCCAGATCGTGACCGAGCCACGACGCAATGTCACCCGCCGCGAACGACAAACCCGCAACGTCACCACGGTCGGCCCGGGCGCGGGCCAACATCGACTCCGAGGAATCGATCCCCACCGTCTCGGCCGCCTGCATGTGCTCGTGCAGCTCGGCGGTGAGGTGACCGGTCCCACAGCCCAGATCGACGACCCGGCCACCGGGAACCGGCTGGCACAGGGCGACCAGATCGTCGAATGGCTGACGACGCTCCGCATGGAAGCGCTCGTACTGATCAGGGTTCCACCCCTCAATCGGCGTCACGGTCACCACACCCATGTTTAGTCGCTGCCGAGGCGCTCACCGAGCGAAGGTCGCACACCTCGGGCCCAGTCCTCCGCCGGCATGGGTGCTCGGCTCTCCGGTTGCACCTGTTGCAGCTCGAGGGTGCCGTCACCCGTGATCACCGACGTACCCGCCAGCGTCCCGGGCGGGCCGGGATTCTCCGACCAGACCCAGTCGGACGGCACCGCCTTCAAGATGCCCAGCCGCCGCCCGCGAAATGTCGTCCAGGCCCGATCGAGACGCACGACCCGGTGGAGCTGGACTGCGTCCTCCTCCCAGCGCAGGCGCAGATCTTCGGGCGTCAGCTTGGCTGCGATCGTCGGTTCGCCTTCCTGGGGTTGCGGCGTGGGGAGACCGGCCAATCCCCCGACCAGGGACTCCACCAACAGCGAGCTACCGACCTCGACCAGCTCGGCGCGCAGGCGGGCCAGGTCGGTGTCCGGGCCGATGGTGACCACGCGCCGGGCGTAGACCGGTCCGGTGTCCAGCCCCTCCTCGAGTTTCATGAGGCAGACGCCCGTCTCGCGGTCCCCGGCCAGGATGGCGCGTTCGACGGGCGCCGCTCCACGCCAGCGGGGCAGGAGCGAGAAATGGAGGTTGACCAGCGGGATCCGCTCGAGCAGGGAGAGGGGAATGATCCGCCCGTACGCCACCACCACCGCCAGTTCGGCGCCCACCGTGGCGACATCTTCCATGGCGTGGGAGACCGGCAGACCGAGCGCGCGCGCGGCCTCCTTCACCGGACTGGGAGTGATCGCCCCTCCCCGTCCCCTTCGCCGATCGGGGCGGGTCACGCAGAGTGCGATGTCGTGTCCGGCTGCGACCAATGCCCGCAAGGGCGCGACGGCCATGTCGGGCGTCCCGAGAAATGCGAACCGCGCCACGTGACCACCGTAGGGCAGCTTCCCCTGGGCCGCGTGCTACCTCGTGAAGATTCTCGAGAGCCCGTCGGGATCCCCGGCGGGCATGTCCAAGGTGCGACGGCGGAGAATTCCGAGCGCCTCCTTGCGCTGGTCGGGATTGAGCCGCTCGACCAGCAAGATGCCGTCGAGGTGATCGAGCTCGTGCTGGAAGACCCTTCCCTCCAGTTCCGTCGCCTCGATCGAAAGCTCGTTCCCCTCGAGGTCGAGACCCACCAGGTGCACGGCGTTCGGTCGCACGATCTCCCAACTCAAGCCGGGAATCGACAGGCATCCCTCCTCGTAGACCCACTCGCCGTCGGTCTCGACGATACGGGGGTTGATCACCGTGCGCGGCCCTTCGCCGATGTCGTACACGAAGATCCTCCGCTGCACGCCGACCTGGTTGGCCGCCAATCCAGATCCCGGCGCCTCGTACATGGTCTCGACCATGGACTCGGTCAACGCCACGACCGCGGCATCGATGTCGACAACCTCTCGGGTCATCTCCTTGAGGACCGGATCCCCGTACTGTCGAATGATCAACCCTGGCACACCTCTCATTCTAACGATGACCCTGCCGTCCCGGTCTCAGAGGGCGGCCGGATCCACCTCGACCCTCAGTCCTCGGCCCGGCGGACGGGGCACCGCGGCGAGGAGGTCGCAAAGCTCCCCGTGCCCCGGCGCCTGGACGAGGTACCGGTCCTCGGCCAGCTCGGAAAAGGTGACGGCACGGCCTGCGCCCGCCTGGCGCAGGGCCTCGACATAGCCGTTGGACAGGCTCCCCGACACGGCCGCGAGCGCCGAGAACGGGGGAAGGCCCGCGCTGCGGCGCATCGACTCCTCGGCGGGAAAGACGTCAGCCGGCTCCCCACGGGCCACGGCCAGTAGCAAGGGCTGGTCCGGAACCCTCGTCTGCACGAGGACACGCGCCCACGCCGGACCTCGCCGCGGGCCCACCAGCCGCGAGGCGCGGGCCAACAGCGCGAGCGTCTCGTCGGTAGCGCTGAAGCGCGGGGCCAACAGGTGCAGATCGATGTCGAGAAAGGCGACGGCAGAGGCTCGACGGACCCGGTGCAGCACGGCCTCGGTGCCCACCAGGACCGGGGCGGCCGGCACGTCGTCGCCCGCTCCCTTCGCACCGGAGACCTCACCGACCTCGACCCCGAGCAACGCGGCCAGTTCCTCCCGCAGGCGGGTGACGCCGGCTCGTAATGTCTTCATGCGCATCCGCCCACAGGCCGCGCAGATCAAGGGGCGCTCGCCCTGGCATCGAGGGCAGCGGAGTCCCGCCTCGGACTGGGCCACCGCGGCACCACAGGTCGTGCACTGGGCCAACTCGCCGCAGGACGCACACGCCAAGAGGCGGGCCCGGCCGGTGCGGTCGTAGAAGCACACCAGAGGTCCCCGGCCCGCGACGGCATCGGGGTCGTCAAGGACCGATCGGGCCAGGCGCACGAACTCCTCGGAGAACATCCCGCTGCGGGGATCCGCCCCCCGCCGGTCCACGCACTCGATGGTGGACCACCCGGCTCGCTCCACGGTGACAGGGAGGTCGGCCCGCCTCCGCCCCGCGCTCGTCACCACAGGCGGGCACGGGGACGTGAGCAGGCAGGGACACCTCTCCCTTCGGGCCCTTTCCGTGAGCACGTCGACCGCGCTGTAGGTGGGCGCGCTCTCCTCCCGGTAGGACTCGTCCTGGGCATCGAGGACGAGGGCCGCGGCCAGGCATGGGACCGGGGCCCACGCCGCCGCCCGGCTCCCGACCACGATGGGCCAGCCTGCCCGGGCCTCCGCCCAGTCGGTCGTGGCCTGGTACCCACGCCGCACCATGCGGGCGCACAGGCGCTCGGCCCACCCGACCGAAGGGACCAGCACCAGAACCCCTCCCCGCCGGGCGACCGTCCGTGGGTCGTCGACCACCGCCAGGATCACGTCGATCAGATCGGTCGTCGGCGGAACCCGCAGGATCGTCGAGCCCTCGGCCTCCAACGACCGCACGGCCACGGACACCAGATCGGAAGCCCCCGGCCCGCCGCCTGCCGGGACGCGTCCGGGCGGGACCACCGGTGGCGGCACAGCCGGGAGGCGGCGCACCGAGCTCCGGGGTGAGGCCACGCCGAGAAAGAAGGAGATCGGGCCCGCCCACCGCCAGGCCGCCCATGCGGCCAGGTCGACCACCGGAGGTGGAGGCCCCCACCCGGACCAGACCTTGAGCGGGAGGGGTTCGACCCCCTCGGGCGGCGTGACCTCGTCGTCGACCACCCATCCGCCGACGCGCCGGCCATGGAGCTCCACCCGCACCCTGGTGCCCACCCGCACGTCGTCGTCGACCCAACTCCCGGGCACGAGGTAGTCGAAGAGTTTGGGGACTGCGGCCACATCGGTGCGCACCCGCACGACGCGGCGATCCGGCGTGGTGGTTGTGTTCAGAGGCCTAACGCGGCACGCATGTCATCGACCCTGGGCGTCGCTTCCCACGTGAAGTCCTTCTCCGACCGGCCGAAGTGGCCGTACGCCGCCGTCTTCTTGTAGATGGGTCGGCGCAGGTCGAGATCGCGGGTGATGGCCGCCGGGCGCAGGTCGAAGATCTCGCTCACAGCACTGGCGATCTTCTCGGGGTCCACCACCTCGGAGCCGAAGGTCTCGACCATGAGCGAAACCGGATGGGCCACGCCGATGGCGTACGCCACCTGCACCTCGCACCGGCTGGCCGCCCCCGCGGCGACGACATGCTTGGCCACCCACCGGGCGGCATAGGCCGCGGAACGATCGACCTTGGAGGGGTCCTTCCCGGAGAAGGCTCCCCCGCCGTGGCGAGCCATCCCGCCGTAGGTGTCCACGATGATCTTGCGGCCNNCGGTCGGGTTGGCCAGGATCCGCAGTCCATCCGTATCCAGGTCGGCCGGCAACAGCGGGGTGATCACGTGCTCGGTGAGGTCGCCGAGCAGCTGCTCGGCCAGATTGATCCCCGGAGCGTGCTGGGTCGAGATGAGCACCG
>PMLV01000202.1 GCA_003160635.1 Acidimicrobiaceae bacterium
TCGCCCGGCCCCAGGGTGCGGTCACCGAGCTCCGGCCGCAGGCGGGTTACGTCAACAAGAACGAGTAGAGCGCAATCCTGCGCGGTTTGTGACATCCGCTCCGCCAAAGATCTGGTCCCGCCTACTCGCGGTCCGTCAGTCCTTTGGGAGCCCCAGGGCACGTTCGCCGATGATGTTGCGTTGGATCTCGCTCGTACCCGAGAAGATCGTGCCAGCCCGACTTTCGAAGAATGTCTGTTGCCACCGATCGTTGGTGTAACCAGGGCCTCCGGGGCGAATCATGGCAGACGCACCCAACAGGTTCATAGCAACACTGCCGAATCTTCGGTGATATTCCGACCAGAAGAGCTTGCTCACGCTGGCCTCGGGGCCGGGTTCGCGATTTGCCAAGATGCTGGCCATGAGGCGAAGGCCCGAGTACCGAATCAACTCAACCTGACAGTAGGCCCAAGCGAGATCCTGCCTTACGAGGGCATCCGTTGTGAGTGACTGTTTGCGGGCCACCTCGACCAAGTCCCAGAACTCTCGTTCGTAGCGAAGGTGTTGGGTGGCCGCCCGGTAGGCCCGCTCGTTTCCTAGCGTCGTCATCGCGACCCGCCACCCGTTGTTGAGGCCGCCGATCACATTGAAGATTGGCGCTCGTGCTCCGTCGATGACTTCATAACAAAAGCCGCTCGCGCCGGACATTTGCCGCATTGGTCGTAGTTCGACGCCATTGTCCATCCCGTCGCGTCTGATGGGTACCAATACGTAGGACAATCCGCGATGTTTGGGGACGTTCGAGTCCGTTCGACACAAGACCAAGATGGCGTTGGCGAGGTGGGCACCAGATGTCCAGACCTTTTGACCCGTGACGACAATGTCGTCGCCATCGACAACGCCTCGAGTCTCAACGCCCGCGAGATCCGAGCCATGGTCCGGCTCGGAGAAACCCTGGCAATATCGATCTGTTCCGTCAATGATCCGCGGCAGGAAATGGGCACGCTGCTCATCCGTGCCGTGAACGATGATCGACGGTCCCACGAGTGACTCACCCACCCCGCGCATCACCCGCGGCATCCGGGCTCGGTCGAATTCCTCGTTCAGGATCGCCATCTCTATGGCGGAGAGGCCGCGCCCACCAACTGTCTCGGGCCACTGCGGGCATATGAGTCGCTCGGCCGCCAGAATCGACTCCCAATGCCGGCGGGCGTCCACCGGGCCACCGGGCTCCTCCTCGGCTGGGTCCCCAAATCCGTTCAGCGTCTCGGCGCCGACCAGTGCTTCAATGCGGTTTTCGGCCAAGAACCTCCGGATCGCTCCACGGAACGACTGAAGCTCAGGCCCGACGTCGACCTTCATTTCCCTCCCTGCCATTGCTCGGGGCTAACTAGGTGATTGTATTCTCTCTTTCACTTGGATGGACTATGATCCGAACCATGGAGACGGCTGACCAGATCCTTCCAACATCCGGGGGAGAGATGCGCCTGTATGAGGCCAAGCCCGACGGTGCGGCCAAAGGCGCGGTGATCGTGATCATGGAGGCATTCGGTGTGAACGATCACATCGAAGATGTCACCCGTCGGATTGCCACGGCCGGGTTTCACGGCGTCTCTCCCGACCTCTTCCATCGTGGGGGCGGTGGGACCGTTGCTTACGACGACTTCCCGCGAATGTTTCAGATGTTTGAGTCGGTCTCCGACGACGGATCGCTCGTCGATGTCGATGCCGCCTTGGATTACTTGGAAGGGCACGGTTTCCATCGCGACCAGATCGGGATCATCGGGTTCTGCTGGGGAGGGCGTCTCGCCTTTCTAACGGCGTCTCGCCGGGCGATCGGAGCGAGCGTGAGTTTCTACGGGGGCGGAATCGTTGCCCCTGGCGGCCTTCCGTTCGATCCGCTGATAGAGGAAGCAAAGTCCCTCAAGACGCCGTGGCTCGGCATCTTTGGTGAGCGGGATCAATCGATTCCGATCGCCGGAGTCGAAGAACTATCGAGCGAGCTCGATCGTGCGAATCCGGTTCCACACGAGGTAGTTCGCTACGACGCTGATCATGGATTTCACTGTGATGCGCGTCCAGATGCGTATGACGCGGATTCGGCAAAGGACGCGTGGGCTCGAGCGATTGCTTGGTTCGAAACGCATCTCGCCTAAATCCAACTCGGGTTGGACTACGGATCGATGGTTGATGACCGGTCACAGAGTGCCGAAGACGGCACTCCGGACTTAGAGCACTTCCGCGAGGCAGCTAGGTCCTTCCTTCGTGAGCACTTGCCGCTCAAGCAGGAGTCAGACGACCAATGGGCGCTCCCATTCTTCACCGACGTCGCTGAAGCGGAACAGCACTTTCTCCGGGGTCGACGCTGGCAAAAGACGCTGTACGAGCACGGCTTCGCTGGTCTTACCTATCCAAGCGAGTTCGGTGGGAGAGGGTTCGATGCCCGCTATGAAGGCGTCTTCCGTGACGAACTCCTCCTCTTTGACATTCCTCGGGCGTTGGTGGCGGCGACTATCTCGATGCTCGGCCCAACCCTTCTCAAATTTGGGACCGACGAACAGTGTCGCCGGCTTCTGCCACGGTTGCTCTCGGGGGATGACGCCTGGTGTCAGCTCTTCAGCGAGCCTGGTGCAGGCTCCGACCTTGCGACCCTTGCATGTCGGGCCGAGCGTGATGGAGACCGCTTCATAGTCAATGGCCAAAAGGTTTGGACGTCCGGGGCGCAGTTCTGCACCCACGGGATGCTCCTCGCTCGGACGAACCCCGACGTACCGAAACACAAGGGCATTACCTTCTTCCTGTTTGACTTGGGTAGCCCAGGGGTCGATGTTCGGCCGCTCTTCCAGGCGAACGGATCCGCTGACTTCAGCGAGGTTTTCATGACCGACGTGGTCGTTCCCATGGAAGCCGTGCTCGGATCGGTCGACGAGGGCTGGCCCGTCGTCCGGGCCGTGCTCTCGAATGAGGCCTCCTTCATCGGTGGGGGAGGCGCTGGCGAGCCGAGCGAGCCGACCAATGAGAAGTTGGTCAGATTGGCTCGGGAATTTGGCAAGGCAGAGGACCCGGTTATTCGGCAGGATCTCGTTCGGCACTTCTCACGCGAAAGGCTTGTTTCAGTCATGGGCGCTCGGATCCAAGCATCGATCCGAAACGGCGGCCCACCAGCGGTGGATCCATCGCTGCTCAAGCTGTTTACGACCGCCAATCGCGTGTTGTCAGGCGATCTCGCCATGGCGATCGCCGGACCATCCGCCATGATTACCGTCGACACCCGGAGCGAGTGGTTGCAAGCGGAGCTCACGGGCCGTTACGTCTTCTCGATCGGAGGCGGCACCTCGGAGGTTCAACGAAACAACCTGGCGGAGCGATCGTTGGGTCTTCCTCGGGAGCCAACAAACGATCGTGCGATACCTTGGCGGAAGATTCCTCGCGGATGAGCAGGCGTTCCGACCCGGTTTGGTTGAAACTCCGGCCGTTCGCGCCACGCGGATGTCCGATACGAGGTGCGCGATAAAGACAGCTCTCAATCTTGATGTCGTCGGGACCCCTCGGTCGAGCGAACGAATCACCTGGAATGATCGGGATTCGCTCCTTTACGCGCTCGCAATCGGGGCCGGCCATGAGCAGCTGTCGTATTCGACCGAGAACTCAATCGGTGTCGGCCACCAGGTTTATCCGACCTTTGCCTCTGCATTGAGCTCAAACCTCGGGGAGTCACCGCTCGCAGGGCTTGGTGATGTCGATCTCTCAACCGTTGTCCAGGCCGAGCAGTCGGTGGTCCAGCTTCAGGTAATACCGGCCACTGGATCGGTCGATCAGATGACGTCGGTTGTCGAGATCCTCGATAAGGGGACGTTCGCTCTCGTGGTGACAGAGGCCAGTGGGGCGATCGCAGGTGAGCCCCTGTACGCGACAAGAGCCAGTTGGGCCGTTCGCGGCGCAGGCGGTTGGGGTGGAAGCAGGGGCGAGAAAGCCGATCGCCCCCAGTTGCCGGCTCGACCCCCCGATGTTCGGTGCTCGTTCCAGACGACGCCGGACCAAGCTTTGCTCTACCGATTGACTGGCGATCGCCACCCGCTGCATTCGGACCCCACCTTTGCGCGGCACGCGGGGTTTGATCAGCCGATATTGCACGGGCAGTGCACCTTTGGAATCGTCGGGCGACTCCTCTCGGAGGAATTTTGCGGGGGCCGTTCGGCGCAATTTAAGGAGTTAGTCGCTCAACTTCGTGGTCCTGTTGTCCCAGGAGAGCGCATCACTGTCGACGCGTGGAGCATCGAGGGCGGCAACGTCAGGTTCACCGCATCCGTGGGTGACCGGTTGGTGCTTGATCAGGGCCGCTTCGTATTCGAACCTGACGCATGAACGAACTTCGCGACAAGTACTGCATCGTTGGGATAGGCGAGACCGCGTACACCCGTCGATCCACCAGAAGCACGAGGGCCTTGGCCGTAGATGCCGTTAAGAACGCCATGACCGACGCGGGATTGCATGCGGCGGACATCGACGGATTGCTCTCGTACCAGTACAACGACTCGGCTTCGCCCGTTGAGGTTGCCCACGATCTCGGTATTCGTCCCGAGTTCAGTTTGGACACCATAGGTGGTGGCGCGAGCACCGAAGCTCTTGTCGGGTTGGCCTGCGCGGTGATTGAGGCGGGGTTGTGCAAGACGGTAGCGATCTTTCGGTCGATGAACGGCTACTCGGGCGTACGAATGAGTGGAACCCCGACTCTGGATGGAGCCGCTGCCACAGTGGTCACAGGATCGGACCTGAGGACGGTTCCCTACGGCCTTGTTTCTGCGGCTCACCAATTCCAATTCACCTTTGCGCGCCACATGTATGAGTTCGGAACAACGAGCGAGCAACTTGCCAATGTAAAGGTCATTCAAAGTCGACATGCATCGAACAACCCGAAGGCGCTCTATCAAAGCCGGGTCACGGTCGACGATGTCCTCTCATCGCGGTGGATAGCGAAACCTGCCTGCCATTTGCTCGATTGCTGTGTCGAAACGGATGGGGCGAGCTGCATCATCGTGTCAAGCGCCGAACGCGCCCGGGACTTGAAGCGCATTCCCGTCTACATCTTGGCGGCAGCCGGACGCGTCAACAGCCCGTTTCCAGCGGATCACCACCAATACACCCCGATCACGCGCACCGCTGGCGCGGATGCCGCGAGAAGCGTCTTTTCACAGGCAGGAGTTGGTCCTACCGATGTCCAGCTGACTGCGGCATACGACTGCTTTACATTTCCGCCGGTGCTGCAATTTGAGGCGTACGGGTTTTGCGACGTGGGGGAGGGTGGTGCATATGTCACATCTGGTGCCATCGAGTTAAGCGGAAGCCGCCCGAACAATACTGGCGGCGGTCAGTTGTGTGAGGGCTACACGAACGGCATGAACTCGGTGATCGAGCTCGTCCGCCAGCTGAGACATCAGGCAGACGACTTCTGTCCTGGTTGGGAATCGGGGGATCACTCGTATGACTACGGCGAGGGAAAGTGCCGGCAGGTGAAACTGGCCGAGGTGGCGATGAGTACTGGGTGGGGCGTTCCTTCTCTCGCCAGCGCTTTGGTCTTGCGGCGGTAGTTGATGTTCGACCTGCATCAGCTGCGACTGGAGGTCACGGCCACCGACTCTGAGTACCGTGGCTACTTCGAAGCCGCCCGCCAGCGGCAACTTGTCGTTCAGAAATGCACCAACTGCGAACTATTGAGGGCGGCCATAGGCTCGGGGTGTCCGTTCTGCGGCAGCCCGGAGTGGCAGTGGGAGCCCGTCCAAGGCACCGGATTCATTTACAGCTATCAGATCGTTGCCCATGCCGTACTTCCGGCGTTTCGCGAATGGGTTCCCTATCCGCTCGTCCTTGTTGAGTTGGACGAGCAGCGGGATGTGCCTTGGCCGACCCATGATCCGACCGGAACGGTCTCTTTGCGAATTGTCGCCATGTTGTCCAGCCGTACCGACCCCAGCCAGCCGGCAGACGAAGAGAGTGTCGCAATCGGGAAGCGAGTAGAGGTGTGCTTTCTCGACATCAACGATCTACAAGCCCTTCCGGCCTTTCGATTGTCGGAGGGTCCCCCGGAACATTCGCCGTGGCGAGCGCCCGATCAATGACGCCATGGTAAACGGCCCCATTTGCGACCAGACACTCGAGGGGCAGGTTGCGCTGGTTACCGGTGCCGGCCGGAATCTCGGTCGTCACCTCGCTATCGAAGCCGCTCGCCGAGGCGCGTCTGTCGGGGTGATGGTCCGAAGCGATCGAGCAGCCGCCGAGGAGACGGCGCGCGAGATTGCGAACGTGGGAGGTCGGTCGGTCCTGTTGGTTGGCGATGTGGCTGACGCCGCCGCGGTCTCCAATGCTGTGGCCGAATGCGTTGACGAACTCGGGCCCGTTTCGACCGTAATCCACGCCGCTGCGTTCCGAACGCACCGCCCGATGCTCGAACTCACGATTGAAGAGTGGAGGCGCACCCTCGATGTGACATTGCGGGGGAGCTACCTTCTCGCTCATGCGACACTCGATGGGATGGTTGCCCGGGGCTTTGGTCGATACGTGCTGATCGGAGGATCGAGCGCCATTACCGGTCTACCGATCGGATGTGCCCACGTTGCGACGGCCAAGAGCGCGTTACGGGGATTCGTTCGAGCTCTGTCTCAAGAGGCCGGATCTCACGGAGTCACGGCCAACGTTGTCTCTCCGGGGATGATTGCCACCGAGGAGCGTCGAGCTGCCGACCCCAAGCTGTACTCGGGTTGGGACCCGCTCAAAGCGAGTGTCCTTGGCCGAATGGTTTACGTGGAGGAAGTCGTGCGGGCTGCGATGTTCCTATGCGAGGTGGAGGCCGCGGCGATCACGGGCGCTGTCCTGGCGGTGGACGGCGGCACATTTGCGTTCGGGGACTAAAGAGCCTCAAAAGGTCAGAAGTACATCGACGGACGTTGTGCTACGCACATAAGGTCATGATGTCACCGACCGCGTCGACCCGTTCGAGGTTGGTAACCATCTCGGCAACGGTCGCAGCACGTTCCTGGCCGATCACAGGTACAGCGTTCCTCATGAACTTCGATTGAACCTCGGCTGTCGTCATCGGGTTGCCAGAGCTACCCTTAGCCCACTCCACGTAGCGTTCAACCTCGCTTCCGTCGGTGCCAATCACACGTACCCGACCCTCGCTCACTCCAGTGTTGATCGGCTGAAGCTCCACCTTTTTGAGCAATTCTTGGATATCGGAACGCGCCACCGCCTCATCCGTGAAGTCGTCTCGTCCGATGGCGCCATGGGTGAGGACAGTAGACACGACATACTGTGCGCTCAGTCGACCGGCCTCGGCACCTACTGGGCGCGCGATGCCAGCACCGAGAACCGTTTGTGGCGCCAGCTCGACCACAACGCGGTCGATCTCGGAGGTCGGAATCTGGCCTGCTTCATGCAGCTGCATGGCACACTCGATCGCAGCCGGAAAGCCGCCGCACGTTGGATATGGCTTAATGAGGCTCTTCAAGATCTCCCAATTCCGGCCCAAGTTCTCAGCAGTACCGCTCAGCGATTCACCAAGGAAGGCACCTGCTAGTCCGTGTTCACCATCCAAGATTCGCTCGGAGCTGGTGTAGCCTCCTTCGGCCCAAACCGCCGCAAGTACCCCGTTCATAGCGGCTTTTCCCGACATCAGTGGCTTCGTCATTGTGCCGAGGGTCTGTCGGAGTCCGGCAGATTGGGTCCCGGCTAGACCGAGTGCGTTTTTGAAGGCAGTGGGGGACAAACCAATCAATCGCGATGCTCCGGAGGCCACGCCTAGCGGAGCAGTTATCCCTGTGCAGAAGAAGGACCCACCGGCCTGGAGCAGACGTCCAATCTTTCGAGCGATCTGAGCGGTCACCTCGTACCCGGCCAGGAACGCCGTTAGAACTTCCGCACCCGACGACCCGCGCCATTGCCCGATCCCGAGTGCGCCCGCCCCGTTGGACGCTGACGGGTTGAGGCACGAATCGATCGCGTCATCAAAGTCGAGCGCCTGCGCCATCGTGGCATTGATGAAGGCTGCATCGTGAACGGGCAAGGCCAGGCCCCGCCCGACAATCGAGCAATGCGGATTACCACCGAACGGCGCCATGGTGGCCACGACGATGTCTGCCTGAGGTGTCGAGCTACCGGCCAGCGCCACCCCGATCCAGTCGAGGATCCTGGCTTTTGCCGCCTCTATGACCTCAGTAGGAATGCTCTCGAGACGCAGTCCGAGGACGAAGTCGGTGTACGCGTCCGTGATGGTCGCACTGTCCAGGATTGTCGTCATGCGATGCTCCTTTGTCTAAGACCGGTTAGTCCGCATCTGGGTCGGGATCTTGCTTGCTCGGAGAGGGTTTTCTTTCCGCATGTGCGGCCAGCGCCTGTTCGACCCCCTGTCGCACAGACCGCCCGTTACCCCATCCCACGTAGTAGTGGAGCTGCAGTACGGCCTCACGGAGCTGTTCCGAAGTGAGTTCGCGATTGTGCAGCGCCCCTTCCGCCTGGCGCCGAATCAGGTCAGCGCGGCCAAGCATGGCGGTAGCCCCCATGACCAACAATCGACGATCCCGTATGGACAGATATGGGCGCATCCAGACTTCTCCAAAGAGGTGTCGGATGGTATCGCTTAGGGTCGGATCATCGTCGGCGTCACCAGGAACCGTGGAACTAAACCCGGGTCCGTAGACGGCGTCCAAGGCGGAAATGCCGCGCGCGAACTCGTCGTGACTGTCGGTCCCATTAGACGATGACGCGGCTTCAACGTCCTCGTCTGAGTGTGCGAGCGTCGATCGGGTCACATCGATGAGCGGTACTTGGACCCCCAGTTGTTGGGCCAGCATTTGAGCGGCGGCCAGATCCTTGTCGATGATCTCCGCTCCGCCTGCCGAAATTCTTCCCTCGTGCGGATTGCTCAACCGCAAGCGAAGCAACTTCAATAGCGTCGCTCCTTCGGGGTCGGCGTCCTCGATGACGGTGATGAGCTTGCTCGGCTCGATGTCAGCGGCCTCCAAAAGACAGGCTGCCTCATCGACTGCGCGCCAACCCCCGTACGTAACAACATTTCGGGCGATTTTCGTGATCATGCCGGCGCCAAGTTCGCCGCAGTAGACAACTCGCTTTGCGAAATCGTTCAATACCGGCATTGCCCTGGCGACGACGTCAGGTGGTCCACCAAGCATGGCCACCATGCCGTTGTCTGGAGCCTTGTCGCCGGGCGTCACACCACAGTCCAACAGTGCGACGTTGTGCTGATCGCATGTCGCGGCAAGTTCTTGGATCTCTGAAATGGCGATGGTCGAGAGGATGACAACGACCAGCCCGGGATGGCTCCCTGCCAGTAACCCGTCATCGCCGGTAAGCACAGTGCGGACCTCTTGGGCGTCGACCACGGCTACGAGCACGACGTCACTCGCTCGAGCTACCGCGGCCGGCGTGGCGAGCTGAGCCGGCACCCCCTCCAAATCCGACCCCGCATCGGCACGAATGTCATAGCTGGCTGGAGTACGCCCCCGGCGCGCCAGACTCACGGCGACGCCACCGCCGATGTGCCCAAGGCCTATGACGCCGGCCCGAGGTGAGTGAGTGGAAGCGTCTCTACCTAGCCGGCTCGGATTGCCCATGGTTGCAAGCTCACCGCACGCCGTGGTGCGGACGGCAGAGCTGAGCCTCGTCCCGAGGCGCCAAAGCTGCCTCCGGTTCGTCCATGGAATATTATTATAGAGATATTTCCTATATCGGTAATCTTTGGGCCAGGCGTGACCGGGCTGCGAAAACCGAGTATCCGTGCGTCCGAATGAGGGATCGATGTCCTTGAAGAACCGGCCACCGGGCCAAAAGCCAGGTCCCTTGGACGGTATCCGTGTGCTGGAGATCGGCGACGAACAGGGTGAGCACTGTGGCCTAACCCTGTCCGGGCTGGGCGCTGAGGTGATCAAGGTTGAAGCACCGGACGGTTCGCCAACCCGGAACTTCGGGCCGTTCTTCGACGACAGTCCGAGCAACGAACGCTCTCTCTACTTTTGGGCCTACAACCGCGGGAAAAAGTCGATCGTCCTTGATTCGGAGAAGGAGAGCTCAGCTCTCTTGGATCTGATCGGATCGGCCGACGTCCTTCTCGACAGCTCACCTCGCGGCAGGCCCCCGGACCTTGGGCTCGACCGCGCGTCGCTGCTGGAGAGATTTCCGTCACTCATCGTCGCCCGAATGTCGCCATTCGGAGACGACGGACCGTGGGCTGACTACAAGGGCTCTGACCTTGTTCACCTGTGCTTGGGCGGCCCAGTTATGAACTGTGGTTACGATCCGAAACCGGATCTTGAATACGATCTAGCCCCGATTGCCCCTCAGGCATTCCACGCCTACCAGATCGCTGGTGATCAACTCGCGTTCTCGATCGTGGCCGCTCTGATCCGTCGCCTGCACACTGGCCGAGGGCAGTATCTGTCCTGCGCCGTCCACCAGGCAGTCTCGAGTTGCACAGAGGGCGACTTGATGTCGTGGATCTGCATGCGCGCTCCATTCCACCGGATGACCGCTCGACATGCTCGCTACAAGGTGAGCTCAGATTCAACGATCGCCCCCACAAAAGATGGGCGCCTTCTGACATTCGCCACCATCGGGATGCGCGATCGAGAATTGATCCGATCGTTCCTTGAGCGATACGGGATGGCTGACGGAATCGAGAGCAAGGAGCTCGGAGCCGATGTTGGCGGGCGTCCGATCCCGGGCCTCGGCGACCTCGATGATCCGAGAAATGGCGAGTACATCGCAAGGTTCGTCCGCAAATTCACCTACGCCGACCTCCCTTGGCAAGAGATGCAAGAGGCGGGAATTCTGTGTAGCCCGATTCGCAAACCGCACGAGAATTTCTTGGATCAACACTGGCACCTCAGAGGTACCTTCACTGAGATTGAGCACCCGGAGATCGGACGCTCGCTGCCGTATCCGACGAGTAAGTGGATCGCCAGCAATTCTTCGTGGCAGTCGGGGCGCCGAGCGCCCCTCGTCGGCGAAGACACGGTATCCGTCCTGACGCAGATACGGCCTCGACGTCCGGCCAGTCAAGAACTGTCGTCCGAGCAGCGCGGCGACGGGCCACTGTCGCGGCTAGGGAAGCCCTTCGCCCTAAAGGGCGTGCGCGTGCTTGATTTCTCCTGGTTCCTCGCCACTGCCGGCGGTACGCGGATCATGGCCGCGTTCGGGGCCGACGTCCTGAAGGTTGAATGGAAACACAACCCCGACACGCGATTCGGACCGATGCCCATAGGAGGAAGAGCAGCGCGCGACAAGGCAACGGAACCGTTGCCTGCCGTTCGCGGGCAACACATGGGAGGACAGTTCAACAACAAGAACCCCGGGAAACGCGGAATCTCGCTCAATGTTCGCGACCCGAGAGGCTTAGAAATAGCAAAAGCTCTGGTGGCAAAGTGCGACGTGGTTGCCGAAGGGTTTTCTCCAGGAGTGATGGATAGATTTGGTCTCGGTTACGACGTTCTTCGAGAAATAAACCCGCGCATCATCTACGCGCAGCAGTCGGGCATGGGTAATGCGGGCTCGTACGGACGCTGCCGGACGGTCGGCCCGATTGCAGCGGCGTTCGCCGGACAGACTGAGATGTCGGGTTTTCCGGAACCTGCGCCACCCGCTGGCTGGGGTTACTCCTATCTTGATTGGGTCGCCTCTTACAGTTTCGCACTGGCGATCCTTTCTGCGATCTACCAGCGGGAGTTGACCGGCGAAGGTCAATGGATCGACGCGTCGCAATGTGAAGTCGGCATCAACATGACAGCTCTTCAAATACTGGAGTGGTCGGCCCTAGGGCGCGAGTGGACGCGAGTTGGGAACCGATCGCCGTACAAGCCCGCGGCTCCAACAGGCATCTATCGGTGCAAGGGCCCGGACAGATGGATCGGGATCTCTTGCAACACCGATGCCGAATGGGTTGCACTTGCGGCGGTGGCGGGACACTCTGAATGGGCAACGGAGCCTCGGTTCTCGTCCGTCGCCGACAGATATGCGGCCCACGATGAACTGGATCGATTGGTCGAGTCCTGGACGACCACTTGCGACCCGTTCGAGGCGATGCATGCGTTACAGACTGCCGGTGTGCCCGCAGGAGTGGCGCAGACGACACAAGATCGCTGCGATGACGATCCCCAGCTGAGATACCTTCAGTGGCTCACGGAGCTTCCTTCACCGACCATTGGCACGTGGCCGGTTTTGGATATTCCCGTGAAAATGTCCGATACTCCGCCATTCGTCGGCGGGATGTGGGATCACGGGGCACCCGACTATGGGGAGCACAATTTCGCAGTCCTGAACGAACTACTTGGCCTCTCGGAGAGTGAGGTTAACGAGTTGGCCCAGCAGGGCGTTGTTTGACGACACCTGTCTAACCGAGAAGGCAGGCTCAAGTTCGCTCAGCAGCTAACGCCGGCTTGGGGGCTCGATCTCGCTCGTCCAATTGTCATGGTTTTCATGGACGGATTGAAGAATGCGGTCGAAAACTGCGGGCTTTTCGTCTAGTTCGATGTCGAAGGACGTAGCGTCACGGAACTCAAGGACTTCGGCGCCGTCTTGGCCAGCACGGTACGTGTACGCATGGTCACGCGGAACAAAGAACCCATCTCCTCCACGCAGCACCTGGTTGCCCAGCAAAACGGAGCCACTAATAACGTAATACAAGCAGTCCACGTTGTGCCTGTGTCGAGGCAAATGATAGTTCGACTTGAACCAGGTATGGACCAGGCTGAATCCACTATCCCCTGCGTGACAAAAGAGCTCTTTGGTCACGGATCCATCAGAAATACCTGCCTCACTAAGCTTGTCTGAACCCGCCAGCATTTGGTCCGACCATCGATAAATCATCAAGCCCGTGTCGGATACAAGCTTTGCATCTTTGTGGCGGAATATGGTGAATCGCGAGCGCCCACGAGTCGTTCGATGTTTGTGCGCTGGAAAGTTCATTTTGCCTCCCTTACGCGTAGTAACTGGTCTTGGCAGCTCGCAGCTTGACCTCTCGGAGCTGGTCGAGCTCCGGACTGGGATCGGCCACACGTAGGAGCGTGGCCAACCTTGGGGGATTTCGATTCAGCATTTCCGGCGGAACCGGCATCATTCGCTGGACGGGATCCATCGGCGCGTTCCACCTTCCAAAGAACTCGACAAGGCTGATGCGCAGACCCGGTGCTGTTCTCGGCAGGGCGCCGTGCCACGTGTTTCCGTGCCACACGATCACCGATCCGGCCGGAACTTCGACCGGCTGGAACAGGGACGTGTTTGTAGCTTCTTCGCGGGTTGGGGCTCTGCAGAATTTGTGACTTCCCTGGACGAAACATATTGCTCCGTTTGCGCTTGTGTAGTCCGAAAGTGCCCAAGTGGCATTCGCAACTTGGGCAAACGGAGGATACGGGGCCGGCCCTATGGACTCCTCCTGATCGGTGTGGAGTGGCAGGTAGTCGGGTCCGGGTCCCTTCACAAACAAGGACTGGTGAACAAGGGTGCAACTCTCCCCGAGGAGATAGGTGACCACTGCAAGGACCACCTCGTTCATTAGTGCCGCCTCAAAGATTTGATCCTCGAACAAGACCGTCGATTCCCGCTGGACCTGGCCAAACGGAGACTTGAAGTCAACGTGCGTCTTGCCGAATTCGACGTCAATCGATTGCCCTAGTCGCTTCTCGCAGACAGCCACGGCCGTTCGGCAGAGTTCAGACGCGAACTCAGTAGAACCGACGCGCTCAGGTTCAAGAACGGTGAAGCCGTGAACTTCGAGCTCCCATGCGTGTCGTTGAAGATCGAGTCGCTCAATTTGGTCGAGGACGCGAGAACGGGCCGCGGCGGCCTCCTTCGCAATCGCATCGTTCTCTAAGAACTGGGAAGCGAAGCTCACCGCGTTCGGTTCCTCGTCTGCCATCGGATCAACTCCTCGATTCACTTCCTCATCCTCGGTGCCCGTGCTACCGAAGGATGAGGAGCGTACCAAGCGACGGATTGGCGCGGCTCACCGGTCTGGGGCCATAGGCACGGACTTGCGCGGCCCTACTGGACGGCGATGTAGTCGCGGTGAGACATCACCTATGGATGGTTCCATGAGAAGTGCGCCACAAGGCGAACCCAGCCTCGTAGGGACCAATAGCGAAAGGGATGGCCTTGGGAAAACTTGACGGGAAGGTTGCTTTGATCACTGGCGCGGCGAGGGGGCAAGGGCGCGCGCATGCCGTCGCGCTCGCGCGGGAGGGAGCCGACATAATCGCGCTGGACATTGGGGAACAGATTGAATCGGTGCAGTACCCAATGTCGGGACCACACGACCTCGATCAGACTGCCACAGAGGTTGGCGTTACGGGCCGCCGAGTGATGGCGCTGCAGGCAGACGTCCGGTCTCAGGAGGCGCTCGACCATGCCGTGAGAGCCGGGATAGACGAGCTTGGCCACATAGATATCCTGATTGCCAACGCAGGAATATTCAGCATGGGTCCATTTTGGGAGATAACCGAAGAACAATGGGACGACACCATTGCGGTGAATCTGACCGGGGTTTGGAAGTCGGCTAAAGCAGTGGCTCCCCACATGATCAGTCGACAAGCTGGATCGATTGTGATGACGTCCTCGTCGAATGCCTTCGAACCCGGGCCGAGTTGGGCTCACTACGTCGCGACAAAGCATGCAGTCATCGGACTCATGCGAAGCGTCGCGTTAGAGCTTGCTCCTTACGGGATCCGTTGCAACGCAGTCTGTCCAGGATCAACGGATACTGGCATGACAAACTGGCAGGGCGCGTACAACATGATTGCCGGACACGATCACGGCACCCGTGAGGACTACATCGAAAGCACGAGGTCGTTCAACGCCCTTGCGCGAACGTCCGCTCTACCGCCGGAGGCCGTTGCCAGCGCTGCGCTGTGGTTGGTCTCTGATGATGCGGATTCCGTCACGGGTATTGCCGTCCCGGTAGATGCCGGGCACCTTCTTTTGCCCGGGCGAAATCTCAACCCGGTCAAGTGAACGCCCGCGTTGTCCTGACCCGGCCAGGTCGCGAATCTGATTCCAACGGGCTCAGTGCTGGTGATCGCAATCACAGGGGATAGCCAGCGGTAGCGCCTCCGTCTACAACTATGTTGACGCCCGTGACGAACGGGGACCCCGCGATATCAAAAATGACCCGTGCCAAATCAGCCGGGTCGCCGGGCCGACGCATCGGTATGGTGCTGAACTGATCGTCGTTGTTCGCCTGGACGGCCATCCCGGTGTTGTGGACGCCCGGCGATATGCAGACCACTCGGATCCCATACGGACCGAGATCGATGGCCGCCGCCCTGGTTAAACCAAGCACACCCGCCTTCGAGGCACAGTAGGCCGCTCGATCGGAAAACCCCACTTCAGAAGCTACAGACGCAACGTTGACGATGACGCCCTGGGTACCACTTGCGATCATCGCTCGGGCTGCTGCTCTCGTCAGCATGAAAGCTGCTGTCAGATTTACGGAGATCGTCGCGTGCCAGATTTCGTCAGTTGTGTCTTGGATCGGTGCCACCTCTCGCACGCCCGCACAGTTGATCAAGAGGTCAGGCGGTTCTTGTGCAAGATGGTCGGCAAATCCGGCGAGTGCAACCGGGTCTACGAGGTCAAATCCCTCCGACCGAACGACCCGCGGCCCGTCCAGCTCACTCTTGAGCTGCGTCAACGCGTCCGTATCTCTATCGACCACCCGAAGGTGCTCTATTCCGCGCCGACCTGCTTCAATCGCGACAAAGCGCCCGACTCCAGTTGCCGCGCCGACTACTACAACAGAGTTCATCTGGCCCCCTGGGTTGACGGAATTGCGGTCACCTGCACGAGCGAACGCTATAACTCGTTCGGGCCACCTAGGGACCGAACCGCCTAGAGTCCCTCACCACCGAAGAGGATCTACCATCTTCTGAATGCAGACGCTATGACACACGACCTCGAAGATGACGTCCTACTTGTTACCGGTGGAGTTGGAAGGCTTGGACGGGCGGTTGCACTGGAGGGTGCGCGTCGCGGCGCACGTGTGGTCATAAATACTCGTACCATGCGGCGAGACGCGACACAGTTGGTCGCCACCATTGTCGCGTCGGGCGGACGTGCGTCAGTTGGTGTTGCCGACATCACCGAAGTGAACCAGGTGAAGAAGTGTTTTGAAGAGGTTCGGTCGACATTCGGGCCGACTACGATTCTGCTGCATTGCGCAGCAGCTCGTGGAAACCATGTGGGTATCGCCAATACATCTGAAGAGGAGTGGTCGCGGGTTGCGTTTACTGCTCTTGACGGAGCATTTCTCACGTCGCAGGCTGCGCTAGGTCAGATGCTCGAACGATCACGTGGACGGATCATCTTCGTGTCCGGCCCCGCTTCGCATCTGGGACAACCCGCTGGCTCGACCCATGGCGCCGTGAGCAAGGCGGGTCTTGAAGGACTGGCTCGAGCTATTGCTCAGGAGTACGGCCCTCTCGGTGTAACTGCGAATGTTGTTACGTTCGGTATGTTTGACGACGATCAATCTCGGGAGCCCGACATGGCCCGTCGCTCAATCTCGCGGCCCGAAGCAGCCTCTCTCATCCTCGACATGTGCAGGCTGTCGTTTGCGGCCATCAACGGAGCCACGATAATGGCCGACAGCGGCCTCACCGTATGAACCGGCCGGACATGGACGTGCACTTCGTGCGAGGTTGGGGCGGGACTAGTCTCGGTTGCCGGCGTCGCGGACCGCGATTAATCGCAATGGGCCATGTCGATGACTGACGCGGGACAGGATCCCGCCATCCGCCTTGATGGGCGTGTTGCGCTGGTTACAGGTGCGGGAAGGCCTGACGGTATCGGTGCCGCTATTGCGAGAACGCTCGCCGCGTCCGGAGCGACTGTGGCAGTAAGTGATCTTAAGACGCCGCCGCCGTTACATGTGCCACCCGGATACGTGCGTCCGAATGATGGTGCAGAGGTGGTCGCGGATGAGATTCGAAAGATGGGTGGTAGCGCGACCAGTTTTATAGCTGACCTCAGTGTGGAGAATGATTGCCTTCGCCTTGTTAGTGACGTGGTCTCAACGTTGGGGTCATGCGACATCGTTGTCAATAACGCTGCCGCACCTCATGGTTCCGACCGGGTGGACGTCGCCGATGTTTCGACGGCTGCATTTGACTCCCAGGTGAACATCAACCTTCGTGCCAGTTTCTTGATTGCGCGTTCGGCCATCCCGAATATGCGACAACGACAGTGGGGCCGCGTAGTAAACGTGGCATCGGTTGCGGCCGTGGTCGGTGTCAAAAATCGCGCAAGCTACGCAGCCTCCAAAGCCGGACTGATCGGTCTTGCGCGGTCTATGGCTGTTGATGTGGCAGGAGACGGCATCACGGTGAACACGGTTTGTCCGGGAGTAATTCTTACCGGTCGGAATCTCGCAACCATCCAACGTCCAGATTCGCGAGATCAGCCGGGCGCTTGGCCACCGATGGGCCAGCCTGCAGATGTGGCATGGGCTGTCGCATACTTCGCGTCGGAAGCGAGTTCGTTCGTGACTGGCCAAGTACTGATCATTGATGGTGGCATGAGCAGTACGCTCCGAAACTGAGTTGTGAGGCGTAAACTTCAGGTTCACGTCCTTCAAGCCTCGATCAACAGGGGCGCTCGAGGAGGAATTGAAGTGGTCGACAAAGTTGCAGCTCTCACCCGTTTCGGAGCAGACACTCCGATGGGCAAGCTCTTGCGTGAATATTGGATACCGGCGCTGCCTTCTTCGCACCTCGTGGCTGATGGCGTTCCGAAGCGCGTTCGTCTCTTGGGTGAGGATCTGGTGGCATTTCGGGACACCCGTGGAGTCGTCGGGATCCTGAACGAAGCTTGCCCACATCGAGGCGTATCGCTTGCGCTTGGGCGAAACGAGGATTGCGGGCTGCGTTGCCTATTCCATGGTTGGAAGCTCGATGTAGAAGGACGCGTGATCGACACACCAAACGAATCGGCAATCGAAGGTTTCGCGGAGCGGATAACTCAAGTGCATCATCCGGTCGAAGAGGCAGGCGGAATCGTATGGGTCTATCTGGGGACGCAAAGCCCACCGCCCAGTCGGCCGAATCTTCTCTTCACAACCCTTCCTAAAGATCAAGTGTTCGCATCAATGGGCCTGATCAACGCAAATTGGCTTCCGGTCATGGAGGCGGGATTTGATCAGGCGCACGTAAGGGTGCTTCATCAGTCTTCGCTGAAGGAGACGTATCCCAACGCGACGATGACCCGGACGATGCTCTCCAGTGCTCGGACGAAGTTCGAGTTCGAGCGGACACCGTACGGCGGACGTTGGCGGTTCTTGGAGACATCTGCTGATGACCCCGACAAAGAAGTACGGGTTGGTGAATTTGTTTTCCCGTGGTGGGATCTGATCGGGCTCTCAGCCAAAACTGATGAGGACCAGGCGATCTTGCTCAACGTCCCAGTTGACGACTCGCATACCATGCTTTGGGGCATCTTCTACAACACGGAACATCCCCTGGAGGAGAATCAGCCGGGCAAAGTATTCGCGAGTGCGGTGCGTTCGTCAGATACATATCGAACGGACCTGCCGTATGACCGAGCGTCCAATTGGGGGCAAGATCGCGAAGCGATGCGCCACCATTGGACCGGGATCGGTGTCGGGCGGGGCAACGTGGGGCTCTTCTACGAGGACATCGCTCTCATGGAGAGCATCCAACCTGAGTGGGATCGAAGCAAACAGCACTTAGGTCCAAGTGATGCCTTGATCACGCGTCTTCGACACATCTTGCTTGAGACACTGCGCGAACACGAGGCCGGAGTAATTCCGGAGAGTGTGTTTTTTGATGTCACATCGCTTCGGCCCACGTACTCGGAACGCGAAACCCTGGCGGCATCGATCGATGGGTAGACCACGACAGTTTGGGCCCTGACCGTTGCATCGGACCCCCGAGTTCGGGCGGGTTGGGGGGGGCTGGGCATCTGACGCGTGGGGCTTCGGGAGGATCAACGAGACGTCTGATGCCACCGATCCCCACTCTCTTTGTTGCGTTGCGGTCTTCTGACCCACGATTGACGGGCCTCACGGTCAGAGCTATCCTCAATATCTGAGATTTGAAATATCTATTTGGCCTTCAGAAGCAATGGAGCCTCGCCTTGCACGGTGCTCAGTGGGTTGATGCCAGTCGTTGGGGAGCGGCCTGCCCCGACCACTGTGTTCCTCCCCGCCGCCTCATCGAAAACCATCGACCGGGAGCACGCTTGGGCCGGCTTTCGTTGGTGGAATTGTCAGGGCCTCCGGTTTTGTCAGTCCGCGGTGACGGATGACGAGTTACCTCAACGGCATGACTGTCCTTCAGCTGGGTCGAGGGACGGCAGGTGCTTGGGCCGGCGCGACGTTCCGAGACCTGGGTGCGACGGTTCACGTCTTTGCTTCACCCAAGGACGTGCTTGGAAGCGACAAGGCCGGCACCTCGACGATATTGGAGGACCTTCTAGGCGCGGGTAAAACGCCCGTGACGTCGGACGATCTCAGTGAGGCATTGAGATTGAACCCGGATGTGGTGATTTGCGACCGGGTCGAAGGGCCCGCCTCCGGCCTTCCCTCGACCGTCGCGGAGCATATTTCTCAAGTGGCCGAACTCAACTCACAGGTCTGGGTCACCATCGCGGCCTTTGGACTCTCTGGGCCGGACGCGGAGGAGTTCGCTAGCGACTTCACACTGTCCGCATCGGCGGGTGTCCTGGATTACGTACGGCGTGCGAGTGGTGAACCAATGGCACTACCGGGGTGTCAGGCACTCCTCGCGGCTGGACAGGGTGCAGTACTGGCTGGAATCCATGCAGTTGATCGAAGACGGTCGATCGGTGAGCCAGTACACGTAGAGGTTTCCGCCCAGGAAGCAATGATCGCAACGGGTCCGGTGCTTTACGTGGCCGACTACCTCCTCGACCTGGCGAGCGGTGGACTATCCCGTCGGTTCGGTGCTCCATACGGGTGGTTCCAATGTTCAGACGGAATGATCTATCTGTGTGTCGGTGAAGACCACCAGTGGGCCGGCGTTGTGAAAGTCATTGACGCACCGGCGTGGGCTGGCGCGCTTGGCAAGCGGGAGGATAGATGGGACCGCAAGGCCGAGATCGACGAGCTCGTTCAAGCCTGGACATCCGTACGATCCAAATCTGAGTGCGAAACATTGCTTCAGGCTGGTGGCGTGCCTGCAGGAGCGATGAATTCAATTCGAGAAGTTCGAGACTCGGCTCAGTTTTCATACCGCAAACAATGGGATCCGATTCACATCCGAGACAAGGACATCTCGGTTATGAAATCGCAATACCCGGACACCATCCCGGTTCGGACGCCTCATCACGATTCCCATAGAGATGCGCCTGGGCTTTCCGGATTGCGTGTTCTTGAAGCGAGCCACGTGTTGGCTGCCTCGGTTGCTGGCTCGATTCTGGGAGCCATGGGAGCCAGCGTCACGAAGATCGAGGCAGCAGATCGGATGGACATCTATCGACGAACGGGCCCGTTTATCGATGGGCACGAGGACCTCGACTGGTCTGGATACTTCGCCATGGCCAATCACTCAAAGCAAAGCCGGTTGCTCGACGAAGCCACGGATGTCGAAGATCTCATCAGAGAGGCTGACGTAGTCGTCGAGAACTGGGGCAAAAGCCGCGCGAGCAGGTACGGACTCGATTGTGCGTCAGTTGGTCGGACCAATCCTGATGCGCTCGCTTTGAGTTGCTCCGGATTTGGCCACACGGGACCACTGAGTCACTATCGAGTGTACGCGTACAACCTGAATGCCTATTGCGGACTTACCGACACGATGCGGGGCGACAGCGAAGCACCTCCGCCGCTTGAGTTTGCATGGGCCGACTTTGTAAGTGCCTTCGTATTGGCGACGGTCATCGCCGCTTGGGCTGTCGGAAGCGACGGCCAACCCAGGCAGGGAAGTCAGGTGGATCTGTCCATGGCAGAGGTCATCGTGCAGCGATTAAACCTGTTCGTGGCCCTGTCAGCGATGGACCTTGCTCCTGCGGCGACGGGTCTCGGTGACGAGGGTTTCAGAGACCTTCTGATCGCTGTGCCCGGACAGGAGTCGAAGGTCGCTGTCTCGTTGCGTGATGCCGCCGACCAAGAAACGCTTGACGCCATCCTGCGTGGTGACCAAGCTCACACTACGCAGGGATCGCTCGTACGGTCCCTCCGACAGGCGGGCATATTTGCAGGCCCACTTTGGGGAGTGCGAGAGGTCAGCGAAAGCGATCATTTGGCGGACCGGGGGTTCTTTGCCCATATCACCCATCAGAAGTGGGGCAAGCGCCGGCTCATCGGCTTGCCATGGCGGTTTGTCGGATCGGGTGCCATAGAACTTGGGCCGCCACCAGTTCTTCGGGACCCAGTGGGGCACTCTGATACGGGTACAGCCACTGATCCAGACACTGAGAGGGCCTAATGCGAAAGCCGATAACCCTAGAGCAGAGCGACTTTGAGCACATCCAGGTAGAGAAGCGGCCAAACGGTGTGGCCGTTCTGACGTTCAAGCGAACCGACCGAGATGATCGGGTGAACAGCTTTGATGACGTTCTCACTCGAGAGATCGCGCAACTTCCTACGGCCCTACAAGAAGACCCAGAAGTAAGGTGTGCGATCATCACCGGTTCTGGTGAGAACTTTTCCGTAGGCGGGGACATGCGTCCCACGCGAACGGTAACTGGGATTCGCTCAACCCGTTACGACCTGCACATGGTCGAGTCCCTCAGCCTGATCAGGGACTATTTGAACCTGGACAAGCCAGTCCTATCCGCCGTCAAGGGCTACGCGTTGGGAATGGGATGCACCGTCGCACTATTGGCCGACATCGTGATCGCGGGCACTTCCGCGCAGTTCGGAGATCCCCACATCTGGAATGCAGGCATCACTGCCGGCGATGGGAACAGTGCGCTCTGGCCACTGCTTGTTGGGCCTCAGCGAGCAAAGTATTACCTGTTGACCGGAGAGTTCGTGCCCGCAGAGGAGGCGCACCGTATTGGATTGGTGCATCGCGTTGTTGCCGATGAAGACGTCATGACGGAGACGCTACGGATCGCCGACCGGCTGGCGGCTGGGCCTCCATTGGCGATCCGGTCCACGAAAGCCTCAATCCAGCGCTACGTCAACCTCATCGTTGAGGCCGTCCAGCCATTCTCGGTGGCTGTCGAGGGCTTTGTCTTTAATACGGACGATCACATCGAAGCGCTAGCGGCATGGCGGGAGAAGCGTCCGCCTGAATTCACTGGACTCGACGCTCTCGCTCGGTCGACTGCTGAGGGGAAACGGGCGGCCGATTCTTGAGCAGTACGCAGGACGCCCCCGAACCCTGGACGGCCGAAGTCGAAACATGGCTGGCCGCCAACTGGGATCCCGATATTACGGTCCGCGCATGGTGGGATCGGTTAGCCACTTCGGGATGGGGTCAACCGACTTGGCCGACCACCTGGTTCGGCCGCGGCCTGGATATCGGAGTCCATGCTTCGGTGCGGGCGGCATTCGATTCAGCCGGAGCTCTGGGCCCACCGGTGAGTATTGGGCAGCTGCTAGGTGTGCCAACACTTTTGGCGCACGGAACCGCCGCCCAACAACACCTCTTCATTCCAAGGCTCGCCCGCGGTGAAGAGATGTGGTGTCAGCTGTTCTCTGAGCCCGACTCCGGCTCAGACCTCGCAAGCGCTCGCACGAGAGCTGTTCGCGACGGCGATGAGTGGATCATCGACGGTCAGAAGGTCTGGGTGTCTGGCGCTCGCTGGTCCAATCGCGGGCTCCTTCTGGCTCGCACCGACGCGGATGTACCGAAACACGCGGGTTTGACGTTCTTTGTAATCGACCTGGATCAGCCCGGTGTCGAGATCCGGCCCCTCCACCAGATGAATGGCGAGAGCGGTTTCAGCGAAGTGTTCTTGACACGGGCGAGGGTTCCTCAGGACCAGGCTGTCGGGTCACTGAACGGGGGGTGGACCGTTGCCCTCACCACCCTCTTATATGAGCGCTCCGTCATACCTTGGGGAGTCAACCCCGAGGGTACTGATGATCTCTTGGATCGACGCGCAGGCGACATCGTTCTAAGCCAACGGATCGGTGAAGCGAGTGACTCCCGCGCTGATCCGCTGTCGATTGTGCTTGATTCGTTCAGTCGATCTGACCGTCGATCAGATCCGGTTGCGCGGCAGGCTGTCGCGCAAACGTACGTACATGGCGAGATCGCACGATGGCTCGGGGGACGCGCCGTAGGTGGTTCCCTCCGGAAGCTACATCGGTCGGCACTCGGTGCTCTGGCTGCCGGTACCGCAATGGACCTGATCGCTCCGGAGGGAACGCTGACGCACGATGCTGATCACCTCGTCGGGCGGGTGCAAAAGCTAACCCTGAGCGTTCCCTCACTTTCCATAAAAGGGGGAACCGATGAAATCCAGCGCAACATTGTCGGAGAGCGCGTGCTGGGGCTACCTCGTGAACCACAGATCGGACGCGATCTGCCGTTTCGAGAACTCGAGGTGGGCATCCAACGACCCGCGGGGGCCGTCAGCGATCGTAACCAGCACTAAGTGCGGTACCCACCTCTTGGGTAATGCATTCCCAGCCACCGGTTTTGCTTACGAACGCCCACGAACACGCTATTTCAGGTGACGACGCCGACGCGTCAAGAAGAGAGTGGGAGAATTACCGAAGCGTCCTCTAGGGACTCGATATTCTGAACTAGGTCGACAATTCGCTCTGCTCGATCGACATCGACCGTGCCGTCCAAATTGGCCATGAACTTCGCAATCACGTCGTCCCACGTAAGTGGGTTGCCTTCGGTTCCCTTCGCCCACTCCACGTAGTGCTCGAAGACTCGACCGTCGCGCATGAAGATTTGGACCTTGCCGTCCGTGACCCGCTCGCTTATGGGATCCAGCTCAACTTTTGAGAGAAGTTCTTGCATCTCCGGACGTGCAACCGCCTCGTCGGTAAAGGCTGACCTGGTGACGGTGCCTTCGTAAAGTACGACTGAGAGGACGTACTGTGCGCTCAATCGGCCAGCTTCCGCTCCAACCGGATGAGGATCTCCTGCTGACGTCACGGTTTGGGGACCGAGCTCAGCCACAACTCGGTCGATTTCCCGAGGATCGATGTCACAAGTCTTTCGCAACTCGATCGCGCACTCGATAGCCGCAGGGAACCCACCGCAGGTTGGGTAGAGCTTCATGATGCTCTTCAAGATCTCCCAGTCCTCGCCGAGTGTTTTTTCCGTGCCTTCGAGCGATTCATCAACGTAGACATCGGCGAAACTCATCTCGCCATCAAGGATCCGAACAGAGCTTGTGTATCCCTGCTCCGCCCAACAAGCTGCCATTATGCCGCTCATTGCCGCCTTGCCAGTCATCAATGCCTTCGTCATCGACCCCAAGGTTTGGCGCAGACCTGCAGCTTGAGTTCCGGCCAGGCCCATCGCATGCTTGAGTCTCTCTTCATCGAGTCCGATCATTCTCCCGGTTGCCGCCGCGACGCCGAACGGAGCTGTGTGACCGTTGGCGAAGAGCCCACGTCGTTGGAGCAGACGGCCGGTCGGTCGTGCGATATGAGCCATGACCTCATATCCGACGATGAATGCGAGGAGGAGCTCGAGTCCGGAACATGGACGCCATTGCGCGGTTGCATAGACGGCCGCACCTACCGGAGCGAGCGGGCCGACGGTCGAGTCGAGAGGGCTGTCAAAGTCAAGCGCCTGCGCCATCGTGGCGTTAACCAGGACTGCGTCGTGCAACGGGAGTGATATCCCCCTGCCAGGAACTGAGATGGGCCCCGAGCCACTGAATCCAGCGAGCGCGGCGAGCAGACGATCTACCTGTGTCGTCGAGCTTCCCGCCACGGCGACCCCGAGCCAATCAAGAAGGCGAAGTTTGGTCGCAGCAATCACTTCATCGGGCACTTGGTCAAGGGTCAGGCCGAGGATGAATTTCACATAAGCATCGGTGATCTCTCCCTCAACGCGTCCGATTCCAGTGTTCACGTTGATCAGCGTCGTCACGATGGCGCCACTTCCTTCCTCAGGTGCATCTTGTCGACGGGGTTATTCCGATACCTGTTTGTTCTACGGTACATGATCACTTAGCTGGCGGCTTGGGGCCTCCGAAGACCCATATCGGCGGATCGCTGCCCGTGAAGAGTCAGGCGTACAGCTGTGATGCGGCACCTTGGAGATCGAGCTCATCGATCGAGATTTCACGCATCTTGAATTTTTGAATCTTGCCCGTGACTGTCATCGGGAACTCGGTCGTGAAGCGAATGTAGCGAGGAACCTTGAAGTGGGCCAAGGCTCCCTTGCAGAATTGGCGTAGCTCTTCCGCGCTGGCTTCGGCCCCCGCCTGCAGGCACACCCACGCGCAAAGTTCTTCGCCATATCGCTCGTCGGGCACGCCTATCACCGAGACGTCGCGAATCGCCGGGTGAGAGTACAAAAACTCCTCGATCTCCCGCGGATAGATGTTCTCTCCGCCGCGGATGACCATGTCCTTGATTCTTCCGACAATGTTGAGGTACCCATGGGAATCCATTGTTGCGAGGTCGCCGGTGTGCATCCACCCGGAGGCGTCGATCGCCTCGAGAGTTCGTTCTTCATCGCTCCAATATCCGACCATGACTGAATATCCTCGAGTACAAAGTTCGCCAGACTGTCCTCGTGGGACAACTAGGCCGCTGTCGGGATCGATGATTTTGACCTCAACGTGTGGGTGCACCGTTCCCACGGTGGAGACACGCCGCGCGAAATCGTCATCGACTCGAGTCTGAGTAGACACTGGGGATGTCTCGGTCATGCCATAGCAAATGGTCAGCTCGCGGCAGCCCATGTCATTCACGACGCGCTTCATGACCTCGATGGGGCATGAGGAACCGGCCATTATTCCCGTCCGGAGCTCACCGAGATCGAACTCGGCAAAGTTGTCCAGGGCAAGTTCTGCGATCCACATCGTAGGGACACCGTAAAGAGAGGTGCATCGCTCATCTTGCACTGCTTGAAGCGTGGCGCCGGGATCAAACCCTGGGGCCGGTATCACGATGCACGCGCCATGGGTGATGGCACCGAGGTTGCCCATCACCATACCGAAGCAGTGGTAAAAAGGCACCGGAACGCACACCCTGTCCTTCTCGTCGTATCCACACAGCTGTCCAACGAAGTAGCCGTTGTTCAAGATGTTGTGATGAGAGAGGGTCGCGCCTTTTGGGAACCCGGTGGTTCCGGAGGTGTACTGAATGTTGATCGGATCATCAAATGAGAGTTGCTCCGAACGAGCAGCCAAGGCCTCGTCACCTTCGGCCCGACTGCGTAGAGCGTCGTCCCATTGCCCACTTTGGATGAAGAGCACATCCTCGAGTGAAACCAGCTCGGAACGCACCGAATTGATCATCGCTCGATAGTCACTGCTTTTGAACGACGTTGCGCTCACAAGGAGTCGGCAACCAGATTGGTTGAGCACATAGGCGAGTTCGTGAGTGCGGTATGCGGGATTGATCGTCACCAAAATGGCTCCGACCTGCGCCGTCGCAAGCTGAACCATCGTCCACTCTGGGTAGTTGGGGGCCCAGATCCCAACTCGATCCCCTTTTTCGATGCCCATGTGCATTAGGGAGACCGAGAGAATGTCGACGTCTCGCTTGAGTTCTCGGTAGGTCCATCGTCGGCCCGACGACGCGTCTACCAACGCCTCTCGGTCTTTGCCCTGCGAGACGGCGCGGAGAAAGTTCTGACCGATCGTCTCCCCTAGAAGTGGGATCGTGGATCCCCCATGAGCGTACGACGGCAGTTCGGTAACGAGCTGGCTCAATTGTCCTCCCCGGAAGTGTCGCACCGAAGAGACCTCGGGTGTCAAGGCGGGAGCCTTCAGCATGTGTTTGAATGGCGTCGCTGGTAACCAAATCCCCCGCGTGTCTCCACTTTCGAGCGCAACGGCACTCGGTGCTTGGGGCGGAGGAAGCAGTCACGAGCCTGTGGTGAACGCCAACCTGACGGCATTTCCGCGAAAACGGAATTGAACTCGAAGCGGTCAATCCATCAGAGAGCGCTTTTCGAACGCATTCGCCGGACCGCGGATCGGTGGAGTAGTGAAGTCACACGACCTTGACATGAGAACTCTGCTGCATCTGCAGCGGACGGCCGCTCAGCGAAAGC